>JBOHHE010000381.1:0-7192 GCA_050700355.1 Pseudonocardiaceae bacterium | reverse complement strand
GTCTACAACGGCTGGGCCGCGACGTTCGACTACGGCCCCAACCAGTGGGGATACGTTCGTTACGAATGTCTGGGCGGCTGGGGTTCCTGGTAGTGACGCCGATCAATTCCGAATCTCATTGACGATCATTGAGGAGATCACCATGCTTGTGAGAACTCACGCCGTTCGGACGGCCGTGGGAGCTGGCCTGATCGGTGTGGCGCTGTTCGCCGGCGCTGCTCCTGCCCAGGCTGCGGACGGCACACCGGGAGAACGTGAAACGGTCTGCGCGGATTCCCTCTATGTGCGCACTGAACCGGGTGGCGCGTTTCTGGGCACACTGTACCGGCCACAAACCTTCTACGTGGAAAGAGTCAGTGGCGATTGGGCGTACGGATTTGCCTACGGCAACGTCAACCGGCACGGATGGGTACAGGACGGTTGGTTCTGCTGACCCCAATTGATCACGGGAGGTGGCCCCCGACTCGGCGCCACCTCCCGTACCGCATTCGTGCGATCGACGCCATCCATACCGCGCTCTGACCGGCCTCGCCGCCGCCCGCGCACTGGATGTTCGCCAACAAGCACGGGTGTCTGCCAGCAGGCGAGCTCGGCGGGCTGGCCGTTCGGTAGTAAGCCGACCGCATTGCAGCTCCCCTTGACCGAACGATGTCGGCCGTTATTAGTCGATGAGTGGGTGGGGTACCAGGCGTGGTCCGGGGATGTAGGTCCGTGGTTGGATGGTCGTCGTGGCTGTGGTTCCGGTGCGTGATGCTGACGGCAATGTTCTGGTGGAGGTCCGTTTCGTTGCCGAGTCAGCTCTTGAAATGTGGGAGCGCCGGCTTCCCATGCCGGCGTCCTTGATTGTCGTCCGGTTCGCAGGCTCGGTGTTGATGATGTTCGACAGCTGGCGCCGGGAGTGGGAGCTGCCCGGTGGTATGCGCGAACCTGGCGAGACCGCCCGGCGGGCTGCCGGGCGTGAATTGGCGGAAGAGACGGGTATCGGGGGAGTCGATCTGGACTTCGTCGCTGTCGCGGAGTGTGATCTGCTGCGACCGAGCCGCCGGGAGTACGCGGCGATCTACCGGACCGATCTGCAGGTCGCTCCGCAGCTGGTGGTCAACGACGAGGCGTTGGCGTTCTTGTGGTGGGCTCCGCGAGCAGACGACCACGTTGCCGCGCCCATCCCCAGATCGGGGGATGCGCCCGTACCACAAGTTGTCGTCGACCTCGGCTTGCCGCATTACCCCGCGATGTGGGTTCTCATGTCGGGTCATGATCCAGTCCAGGACGATGAGCCGCAGCTCCCCGTCAGGGTTCTCGATCGACACCCAACGGTCGAAGTGCTCCTCGAAACGCTTCAGGGTCCACTCGTCAGCCACCGGGAGCGAGCCTTGTTGCAATGGCATGCCGTTTGGCTCGTAGCGCCGTCATGCTGTCCACCCGACCCGGCCCCGGGAGTCGTGCCGCGGCGCTGTCCCGCAGCCAGGCCGACACCACGTCGGGATCCAGATCGTCCTCTTCCTCGCCATGGTCCCGGAAGTATCGGGTGATCACCTCGGGGTCGATACGGGCGCTGGCGCCGGGACTTCGTCCCTGGTCGGCGATCAGCCAGGGGTCCTCACCGTGACTGAGGTTTTCCAAGTCACGGCCGGTGAGCTCGCCGTAGCGGCTCAGGACGTAGCAGATGGTGTTCAGCTCGGCCTCTCCCAGCTGCTGGGCCGGCGGTGGGAGGCTTCCGTGCTTCTCGGCGCGCCACAGGTCGGCGACGACCGGGCCCATGTCCCACGCCTCCAAGTGTTCGCCGAACAGCGGTTCGCCGAAGGCGGCCAAGTGGTGGCCCTGGCAGTAGTACAGCAGCTTGTGCAGCTTCTTGACCGGCATCCCGGGTTGGCGCTGGCGCAGGGCCGTGGCGATGTCGTGAGCCGAGGGGGGAGACACCGGGCGAGCATAGGGGGCTGAGTTGGGTGGGGGAAGAGCGACGATAACTTGATCCGCTTCGCACATATGTTCGATTATCGCTTCAGATCGGCCGACCGTCCAGCTTTGGCTGGGTGAGCGCCGCGCTATCCCGTAGTCGGCGGCGGCCAGCGTTGGCTCACACCTTAAGGTGCTCGTCGACCAGGAGACTGAGACGCTCGCCCTTGCGGGTCGTCCACACCAAGGCTGCTACCAGGCGGTTGGGGAATTACCCGGTTGGGGCGTGGACGGGGATTGGGGGTCGTCGTCGGGGGTGTCGACGTCGGCGGGAGCGCCGAGTAGTTCGCCGCGGAGCCGGTTGAGCTCGCGCAGGGTGGTGGTGGCGCGGGAGCGGTCGGCGGCGGCCAGGGCGACGGTGAGAGCTTCCAGGAGCAGGACGGTGACGGCGTGGCTGGACTGCTCGGCGGGCAGGCCCCGCGGGCAGGTGAGCGTGAGGTGCACGCCGTCGACGTCGGTCAGCACATCGGTGATCAGCAGGACCGGGATCCGCCGTCGGCGGGCCAGGTCGAGCAGGATGGCGGCGTGGACGTGCAGGCGAGTGTAGGCCAGTAGCAGCAGCGCGTCGCCGGGGTGCAGCGCCAGGGCCTGATCGGCCATCGACACCCCGGTGGCGGTGATCGTCATCGCCGGGCGGCCAACCCGGCCCAGTAGCACCGCGGCGTAGTGCGCGATGGCGGCGGAGGGGCCGGTACCGCTGAGCACGATCCGCTCGGCGGTACCCAGCAGCGCCACCGCTGCCGGGAAGCGTTCCTCGAGGTTCGCCCGAGCGGCGTCCAGTGCGGCCCGGTGCACGTCCAGCACGTGGTCGAGCACGTCGGTTGGGGTTTTCGCGTGCCGCAGCGTGGCGCTCAGCCGGGTGCTGGGGGTGGGCTCGGGCGGTGGCGCGTCGGCGAGCAGGGCTCGCTTGAGATCGGCCAGACCGCGGTAACCCAGCGTCTGGGCGGTGCGCACCACGGTGGCGTCGCTGGTGCCCAGCCGGGTGGCGATCTCCGCGGCGGAGAAGAACCCCAGCTGGGCGGCGTGCTCGGTGAAGAACTGGGCGACCTTGCGCTGCGCCGGCGCCAGCCCAGCCAGCTCGGCGACGATCTGGTCGACGGCCCGATGAATCATTTACTACTCCTCTGGAGTTTTTGTGTAGCAAAAGCTACTCTCAGCTCGTGCTCGAACTCGTGACGGTTGCCCTGCCGGCCTTTCTGGCCTCACTGGTGGAGTTCGTCGAGGCGTTCACGATCGTGCTCGCGGTCGGCGCCAGCCGGAGCTGGCGGGCCGCGCTGGCCGGTGCGGCGACCGCGACCGTCGCGCTGGCCGGACTGTTGATCGCATTCGGGCCCGGGTTGCTGGAGCGGGTCGATGAACACGTGCTTCTGCTGGTCATCGGGATTCTGCTGCTGTTGTTCGGCGGCCGGTGGCTGCGCAAGGCCATGCTGCGCTCGGCCGGACTGATCGCCAAGCATGACGAGTCGGTCGCCTTCACCAAAGAGGTCGACGCGCTGAGCCGAGCCCCCGGGGTCGGGCGAGATCGCAAATTCGACTGGGCCGGATTCGCCGTCAGCGGCAAGGGCGTATTCCTGGAAGGCGTGGAGGTGGCATTCATCGTGCTCACCCTCGGCGCCACCAGCGGCGGCTATGCGGGGCCCACCTTCGGCGCCGGGGCTGCTCTGCTGCTGGTCGTCGTGACGGGAGCGGCGCTGCGCAGGCCGCTGACCCAGGTTCCCGAGAACACCCTGAAATACGCCGTCGGCGCGATGCTGGTCACCTTCGGGGTGTACTGGACCGCGGAGGGCCTCGGTGTGGTGTGGACCGGCGGCGCCGCCGCGCTGGGATATCTGCTGGCCCTCACGTTGGCGCTGTCCTGGCTCAGCGTGTGGTGGCTGCGCAAGCCGGTGCAAGCCGAACTGGTGGTGTCCCGCTGATGAACGCGGTGCTCAGAGCTGTCAGGACGGCGGGGCGGGAAGCGTTCGGCCTCTTGGTCGACGACGGCGCGGTGGCTGTCGGCATCCTGCTGGCAGTCGGGGCAGCCGCGCTGCTCAGCACCCCTGCGCTGCTCGGCTCTGGCGAGGCGGTCGGCTGGGCGCTGTTCGCCCTGGTGTGGTTGACACTGGCGGTATCGCTGCGCCGAGCCCGTTCCCGATCCCGCGTCGACTCCGGTGGTTGACCGGCACCGTCGCCGTCAGGAGCATTCGGCCTACGTCATCTACACCTCGAGCGTGGAACCCGACAACGGCCCAGCCGCGGCTTCTCCCGATCGCCTTGCCGTACAGGCATTTAGCCGCTTTCTTGATCTGTTCAATCAGCTGTCCGGTGGTCAGCTCCGGCGCCTTCGATAGCAGGGTGGCGCACACCGCTTGGGCCTGCTCCGGAAAAAGCTCAGTGAACGGTTAGCCCTATCGGGTGAGGTTGCCGTATGGCGACACGGTGGGCTCATGATCAGAAACATTCCGTTGTCGCAGCCTTGGTCCTCGGTGAACCAGAGCACCTTTGGTCCTAGCGGAGCAGCGCTTAGGCGCCCAAAATTGGGTCTTCCAGCGAAGGCACCTGATCACCGTGAGAAGGGTCATGAAATGACCACAACTCAAGTTCCCCGTAAGCGCACAGCTACCGTTAACCTCCCCTTTGTCACTGCTGAGTTCCGCGCTCCGGAGATTCATCTGCCTTCGATACCGGACCGCAGCGACTTGACCGGAGCCGTATCGGCGATCCGCGAGCGTTTGCCGTCACCGGCGCAGGTCGCATACTACGCAGGTCTTGGCGTGCTCGGCGTGCTGGAATTGGTGGAATGGCCGGTGGTGCTTGCGATCGGGGTGGGCACGGCCATAGCCCAGCGGAGTTCGCGGCTCCCCGAGCCACCGGCGCCGGACGTCCCCGAGCTACTGGTGCCGGACCATGTCGAGTTACCGCAGCCGGCCCGCGTTCCGACACCACGCCGTGGCAAGGCGTAGTGGCTGTAGCGATGCGCAGAGTTTGTGGTCCACGGGCCCGGATCCACATCGAGGTGCGCGGCCTGCACCAGCCGGGCACACAGATGCAGGCACGAGCGATGGAGCGCGATCTGCTGGCGTTACCGGGAGTCCGTCGCGCGGAGGTCAATGGCCCCCTGGGCCGGGTCACCGTGTGGCACGACCCCACGGTGGTTTCCCGGACCGATCTGGTGGCCGCGCTCACCCGGATCGAGGCGAAGCTGGGACTGGCAGACGAGGCGTCCGCGCCGCGGAGTGCCCGGCATCCGGGAGACCTGTGGCAGTGGGTGCGGCACGGAGTGCGGTTGGGTGCCGCCCTGGCCGGTGCCGGATACGCGGTGGGTGCCGCACTGCTACCGGTGCGGGCGCTTCCGATGGCAGTGCCCGCCCTGGCGACGCTGATCGATCAGAGCTCCGTGCTGCACGGCCTCGCCGCATCGGTGCTTGGCCGGCGGGTGACAGCCACCTTGCTCAAGGTGGGCGCCAGGGGTGGGGACGTGCTGGCGCAGCAACCGAGCAGCCTGCTCGTCAACGCGGTCCTGCACGGGCTGGCGCTGCGGGAGGCGCGGGCTCGGTATCGCAGCTGGCAGGAGTGGGACGAGGCGCTGTCGCACCACGAAGGGGGGTATCGGGTGGATCCGGTAGCGGCCCAGCCTCCGCGTCCCACCGCGCTTCCGGACGGCCCGGTCGAGCGGGCCGCGAACCTGGTCGGACTGCTGGGCCTGGGGTCGGCGACGGCCTTGGCCACCCTGATGCATGCCCCCCAGCGAGCGGTCGGGGTGCTGCGGGCCGGCGTGAGCAGGGCCGCTCAGACCGGCCACGGGTCGTTCGCCGCGCAGCTCGGCACGAGCCTGGCCCGACGTGGCGTGCTGGTGCTCGATCCGGCCGTGCTACGCCGCCTGGACCGGGTGACCTGCGTGGTCATCGATGCCGGGGTGCTGGTGACCGATGGGCCGGGGGAGCGGCGTGAACCGGAACCGCTGGCCGAGGCATTGCTCGACGCCGCTCGCCAGGCGGGAACAGTGATCTTGACCGGAGCGCCTGCGGGCGGCCCGAGCGGGTTCGGTGAGCTGCCTGTGCTGGACGGTCCGGAACTGGACCGAGCGATCCGGCAGCTTCAGGAGCAGGGCCAGGTGGTCCTGCTGGTCTCGGCAGCTGACTCGGCATCCGGCCGGGCCGCATTGGCCGCTGCCGACGTGGGTATCGGAATCGCGGGCCGGGCCCCGACCATCCCATGGGAGGCCGATCTGCTCACCGGCCCGGATCTGGCCAGTGCCTGCGTAGTGTTGCAGTCCGTCCCGCTGGCCCACACGGTCAGCAGGCGCAGTGCGCAGCTCGCCCTGGGTGGTTCGGTGTTCGGTGGCCTGCTCGCGGGGTTCGGACCTGCCCCGAGAGCCGCCGATCGGGCCGCGCTGCCGGTGTACGGCATGACGTTGCTCGCCTTGGCGCTGGCCACCTGGTATGCCGCAGCTGCTCAGCGCATCCCGGCGCCGGTGCCGCTGCGGAGAACCGCCTGGTACGCCATGCCTGCCGAGGCCGTGCTCGACGAGCTGGGCAGCTCGGTGCAGGGGCTCGAGGTCGACGAGGCACGGCGACGCGACGGCGAGCGTCCCGCCGATCCTGCTGATTCTGGGGCCGGTCTCGGCCGGGCGGTGTTCGACGAACTGGCCAATCCGATCACCCCCGCGCTCGCGATCGGCGCGGGTGTCTCTGCCGGGATCGGCGCGGTATTCGACGCGGTGCTGATCAGCGGGGCGCTCGGGATGAGCGCGCTGCTGGGCGGTATCCAGCAGGTGGGTGCCCAACGTGCGGTGCGCAGGTTGGGCCAGCTCAATACGATGCCGGTCACCGTGCGCCGGGGAGAGCAGGCGATCTCCATCGAGCCGAGCGGGCTGGTGCCCGGTGACGTGATCGAACTGGCGGCCGGAGATGCTGTGCCCGCGGACTGCCGTCTGCTGGAGGTCGAGGGACTGGAGGTGGACGAGGCGGCGCTGACCGGTGAATCACACCTGGCCAGCAAGATCGTCAACCCCACCCCGGAGCCCGCGGTCGCCGACCGCCGCTGCATGGTCTACCAGGGCACGGTGATCGCCGCCGGATCCGCGGTGGCCGTGGTGGTCGCCACGGGCGCCGATACCGAGATCGGCGCGGCGGTGCGGATCGGCGATGCCGCGGCGCCTGCCACCGGTGTCGCACACCGGCTGCAGTCGTTGACGACGCTCACGCTGCGG
Source organism: Pseudonocardiaceae bacterium (assembly GCA_050700355.1). Classification (GTDB taxonomy): domain Bacteria; phylum Actinomycetota; class Actinomycetes; order Mycobacteriales; family Pseudonocardiaceae. The sequence goes on along the minus strand of JBOHHE010000381.1, from coordinate 45 downwards.
TTCTCCCTCGCCGCCGGAGCGACCATGTTGGGCTCGGACCTGCTG
>JBOHHE010000380.1:0-3743 GCA_050700355.1 Pseudonocardiaceae bacterium | reverse complement strand
GGTGCTGATTCCGGCGTGTCGGCTGTGCATGGTGGTTTCATCATGTCCCGTGGTGGTGTCACGACGGGGGAGAATCGTGGATGCGGGGCTTTCTGTCTGGTCGGGTGGTTATGCTTCGCGCGATCGGTGTCGCCGGGAAAAAGGGGTCGAGGAGGGGTAATGGCTCAGCCGGCACCAGAAAGCGGTGACCGCGTCCCGAGGACGCTGCGGCGAGCGTCGTCGGACCCGACGATGCTGAAGGCGTTGTTACGTGAGCGTCATTGGCAGAATCACGCCATGTTCAAACGGGCCTACCAAAAGGCCGCCAAGAGTCTGGACAAGGACCTGGTCGAGACGTATCCGAGCAGGGCGACCTTGTTTCGGTGGATGACGGGGCAGGTTCAGGAGCTGCCCTACCCCGATCACTGTGCCGTCCTGGAGGCCAGGCTGCCCGGATGGACGGCCGCGGAGCTGTTCGCGCCTACCATCCACCGCAGGACGTGGCAGGGTCGACACTGCTGCGGGAACTGCTGCGGCGGCGCTGCCTGCACCACTACCGGGAATTCTGCCGGGCCTACGACCTCGCGGCCGCGCCGATCGACACCACTCTGGTGGGCAGTTATCCGGCGGAACCGCAGTTCTACCGGTGGATCATCGGCGAGACCGCCGTGCTCCCGCACCCGGGGCAGTGCACCGTGCTGGAAGCGATGTTCCCCGGTTACTCCACCCGGCAACTGTTCCAGATCACCGAACCCGCCGGGGCGGAGACCACCGAGCTGGCCAGTCCCGACGAGCCGGATCAGACGACGCGTGACGATCGTCCCAAGATGTCGGGTACCGCCGGGTTGATATTGCCCGATGAGGTGCCGGTGTGGGTGACGGTGATCGGGCGCCGGTTCTCGGATCCCGGTGCCGGGTCACTCGGGCGGCACAATGGTGTGGTCACGGCGCGGGGCACCGCGCGAACCGGCACCGAAGGGCAAGTGATCGCGATGAGCGCGCAGCGGGCTCGGGATTTCTCACCCGGATCGAGGCGACCAATGTCGGGGCCGAAACACTCGACCAGCTCTTCGACGATCTTCGCTACCTGATCATCGCCTATCTCCAGCAACCGCTGCCCAACCTGCTCGGTGACCTGGTCAACACCCAGGATCGCGCCTTTGAGCTGCTGGAGGGACGCCAGCGCCCGGAGCAGACCCGTGATCTCTACCTGGTCGCCGGGATCACCTGCTGGTTAATGGCACTGGCGTCACGGGACCTCGGTGCCACCCGTGATGCGATGGCCCAGGCCCGCACCGGGTATGCCTGCGCGGACAACGCCGGACACGACGGACTGCGCGCGTCGATGCGGGGCATGCAATCGAACATCGCTTACTGGGCCGGTCATTGGGAAGACGCGCTGCGCTACGCAGAGCTCGGCGCTGAGGCGGCGGCCCGCAGCCGCAGCACGGCCGCAGTGTTCCTGGCCAGTTGCGAGACCCGAGCGTTGGGTGCGCTGAACCGGCTGGACGAAGCCCACGCTGCGGTGGCCCGGGCGGCAGATGCGCGGGACCGGGCGCAGCCCGACGAACTGGACGACCTCGGTGGGCTATGCAACTTCATCCGGCCCAATCAGCTCAACTACGCTGCCGAGGCGTTCTCCAGGGGTGGTGCAACTTGGGCAGGTCACGCGGAACGATTCGCCCTGGAATCCCTTGGAGACCTACGCAGCCTATCCGGGTGGTTCGTTCCGCAACGAAGCGACCGCCCGCTGTGCACTCGCGGTGGCCCGGGTGACCCGCCGTGAGGTCGACGGCGCGACCGAAGCGCTCGGCCCAGTGTTGGCGCTCCCCTCTGCTCAGCGCGATCACAACATCGTGACCGCCGTAGAACGGGTGCGGACCGCACTCGCCGCCGTCACTGCCCCCGGCCGCGACATCCTCGACCTGGCCGACGCCATCGAAGCCTTCACCACCGAACGCCTGGCCTTACCGAAATGACCGCTACCACACATCGAGACACGTCTGATCTGTTCCGACACGCCAACCAGGAGGAGCCCGTGCACCGCAGTTCGGACCCGCTGATGCCGTTCACCAGCCGCTTCCCGTTGTCACCCGCCCAGGGGCGTGTCGAACCCAGCACGGTTGGCCCCTCCGGGGTGGAGAGCAGGCCGTTCGGAATGCGCTACGCCGTGCGGCCGGTGGAAGCCGGGAAGCACAGTATGCGACCCACGCAGAAGTCACGGAGCAAGCAGACGGCGATCACCAAGGACGGGCAGGTCACGGGCTACGAGCCCGACGTCGAGTATTACGTCGAGATGGACGAGGAGTGACGTTTCCGACCGTGCTGGTGATCGCGCAGGGCCAGGACACGACGGCCGACCGGGTCGTGGACGCGCTCCGTCGCCGCCCTGTCACCGTCGCCCGCATCGACACGGCCGATTTCCCCAGCTCGATGCAGGTGCACGGACGCCCGGACCGGCCGCGGTCGCGCGGTTGGCTTGCCGCCGGTGAGACACGTGTCGAGCTGACGACTGTCCGCAGCGTCTATCGACGGCATCCGGCGCAGTTCACATTCCCGGCGTCGATGTCGGAACCGGAGCGGCGATTCGCGACGTTGGAGTCGGTTTCCAGGTTGGGTGGAGTGCTTGCTGCGCAGTCCTGGCGATGGCTTGACTCACCTGCCGCGGTCGCCGATGCCTCATACAAACCCCGCCAGATCAGCGTCGCTGCGGAATGTGGCCTGCGGGTTCCGCGCTCACTGGTGACTAATGTGGGTGCCCAGGTTCGAGACTTCGCTGATGAGGTAGGTGGGCCGATCGTGTACAAGTCGCTGTCCACCGGGCTCGTCATGGAGCGTGACGGACTGAAGATTGTCTATACGTCGCTGGTAGACCTCGATGATCTCGACGACGGCGCCGTCGCGCTGTGTTGTCACTTGTTTCAGGAGTGGGTCCCGAAGTCGCACGACGTCCGGCTCACCGTCGTCGGTGACCGTTGCTTTGCTGTGGCTGTGCATGCCGATAGTGACCAGGCTCGGGTCGACTGGCGGTCGCGATATGGCGACCTGCGGTACACGACATGTGCCGTACCCGAGGAGGTCCGATCCGCTGTCCTGTCGTATCTGCGGCGGTTCGGACTTCGGTACACGGCGTTCGATTTTTCCGTGACTCCTGATGGTGAGTGGTGGTTTCTGGAGGGGAATCCGGGCGGGCAGTGGGAGTGGCTTGCGGAGGAGACGGGCATGCCGGTTGCCGAGGCGATCGCTGACGAGCTGGTGGGTGCGGTGTGACGGCCAGTGTCGCGTACCGTCGGCGGCTCGTCGATCAACTCGCGGCGAACGGGTCGGTTCGCAGCCGCGAGGTGCGTCGCGCGTTCGCTGAGGTCCCTCGGGAGAATTTCGTCCCGCGGTTCCACCAGAACCATTCAGCGGGGCGGGAGTGGGTCGAGGGAACGGATCCACACCAGCGTGAGGAATGGCTGCGCGGCGTGTACACCGACGAGGTGCTCGTCGTCCAGACCCGGCCCGCGCCCGACCTGGTCGATCCGGGCGGGGCGCCCACCAGCTCCAGCACCATGCCCTCGGTCATGGCCGGGATGCTCGAAGCGCTCGACCTGCGGCCCGGCCAGCGGGTCCTGGAGATCGGCACCGGCACCGGCTACAACGCAGCGTTGCTGTGTCACCTCGTCGGCGACCAGAACGTGGTCAGCGTCGAGCTCGACCCGGATCTCGCCGACTCCACCCGCGACGCATTGTCCCGGATCGGCCTTCATCCGACCGTGTAC
>JBOHHE010000379.1:0-2190 GCA_050700355.1 Pseudonocardiaceae bacterium | reverse complement strand
GTTCATCTCCGGGTGGTACCTCTCGTACCTCAGCGGGGGTACCAAGCGCACCGTTCCCGAAGCCGGCCCGCAAGCGAGACTGTCCGAGACTGGTGACAACCTGCCGAATGTCGTGCAGTATCTCAGTGAGCAGCACCCGGATCGACTCGCCAAAATCCTGCGTGTCCTTGCGGCCCGGGTACCTCAGCTTGAGCGGGTCGACACGGAGCTGCTCGCCGATGGGCGGCTGCTCCTGAGGTTCAAGGACGCGCCGTTTGACGAGCCCGTCCTAGCAAAGTACGCCTCCGATGGAACGCTCAAGCTGCTTGCCTACCTCACCGTGCTATATGACCCCGAGCCACCGCCAATTGTCGGTATCGAGGAGCCGGAGAACTTCCTGCACCCCAGATTGCTCCCCGTCCTGGCCGAGGAGGCCCGGCAGGCGGCGGGCCTGCTCGGGAACCTGTGGATGGAGGGCTACTTCGAGGTCGGCGATCCGCTGGTGCTAGGCGGGCGTCCGAGGGCACGGGTTGGCGCGTGAACCTGGAGATTCTCGTTGAGGAGCGCTCGGCCGAGCACGCGCTACGAGCGCTCCTGCCCCGGATCGTTCCGGGCCTTGACTTCGAGATACGTGTGTTCCAAGGGAAGGCCGACCTCCTGAAGAAGCTTCCCGACAGGCTCAAAGGTTACGCAGCCTGGATCACCCAAGCGGACACCTGTCTCATTGTGCTCGTCGATCGTGATGATGATGACGACTGTCTAAGACTCAAAACAGACTTGGAGCAGATGTCGGCCGCCGCAGGATTGCTGACAGCAGCGGCGGCACCGGCGAACCGTCGGGTAGAAGTGCTTAACCGGATCGCCGTCGAAGAGCTCGAAGCATGGTTCTTCGACGACGTTCCAGCGCTCTGTGCGGCTTATCCGCGAGTGCCCGTCTCGCTTGGGCGGCAGGCGAAGTACCGTGATCCTGACGCAGTTTCCGGCGGTGCCTGGGAAGCATTGGAGCACGTACTTCAGGCCGGTGGTTACCACCGAGGTGGTCTGGCCAAGGTTGCGGCAGCTACCGAGATCGCGCAACACATGAAGGTGGACGAGAACCGATCCCGGAGTTTTCAGGTGTTCCGGGACGGGGTGCGACGACTCGTGGCGGGAGGCAGCGATGCCGCGGCGGACTGACATCTCGCATGTGATGGTGATCGGGTCGGGGCCGATCGTGATCGGGCAGGCGTGTGAGTTCGACTACTCGGGGACGCAGGCGTGCCGGGTGTTGCGGGAGGAGGGGTTGCGAGTCAGCCTGGTGAACTCCAACCCGGCGACGATCATGACTGACCCGGAGTTCGCCGACGCCACCTACATCGAGCCGATCACCCCGGAGTTCGTCGAGAAGGTGATCGCCGCGGAGCGGGCGGCCGGGTTCCCGGTGACCGCGCTGCTGGCCACCCTGGGCGGGCAGACGGCGCTGAACACCGCCGTCGCACTGCACGAGCGCGGGGTTCTGGAGCGCTACGGCATCGAGCTGATCGGTGCCGACATCGACGCCATCCAGCGTGGTGAGGATCGGCTGAAGTTCAAGGACGTGGTCCGCTCGGTGGGTGCGGAGGTGCCGCGCAGCGCGGTGTGCCGGTCCATGGACGCAGTGCGGGCGGCCGTGGACGAACTGGGCCTGCCGGTGGTGATCCGACCGTCGTTCACCATGGGCGGGCTCGGCTCCGGGATGGCGCACACCCATGACGACCTGGTTCGCCTCGCCTGCCTGGGGCTGGCCGAGAGCCCGGTGCACGAGGTGCTCATCGAGGAGAGTGTGCTGGGTTGGAAGGAGTACGAGCTCGAACTGATGCGCGACCACCGGGACAACGTGGTGGTGGTGTGCTCGATCGAGAACATCGACCCGATGGGCGTGCATACCGGCGACTCGGTGACCGTCGCCCCGGCGATGACCCTGACCGACCGCGAATACCAGCACATGCGTGACGTGGGGATCGCGGTGCTGCGCAAGGTCGGAGTGGACACCGGTGGCTGCAATATCCAGTTCGCGGTGCATCCTCAGGACGGCCGGCTGGTCGTGATCGAGATGAATCCCCGGGTTTCCCGATCGAGTGCCCTGGCGTCCAAGGCCACCGGGTTCCCCATCGCCAAGATCGCCGCGAAGCTCGCGATCGGCTACACCCTCGACGAGATCACCAACGACATCACCGGCGAGACCCCGGCCAG
>JBOHHE010000378.1:0-2064 GCA_050700355.1 Pseudonocardiaceae bacterium | reverse complement strand
GAGCACGACGACCCCGTGCTCTGGGCGCAAGATCGAACCCTAGGCACCTGGCTGGATGCCTTGCTGCGGCTGCGCGTGGTGCTTACCCACGTGACCGGCAAGGCCTACTGGTCCGGGCACACCACTATCAACTACAGCGACATCGAGATCGAGCGCTACCTATGGGGAGCCCGATGACCGCCACCTCCCGCCGACGGGAACCCGCGCCCGGACGCGTCGAGCAGACCGCTCGCGATCTGCTGGCCCTCCTCGGTGGGCCGGACAACATCGCGGAGGTCTCCTACTGCTTCACCAAGCTGCGACTGACACTCCTCAACCGCGCCGCTGCCGACGACACCAGCCTGCTGGCCCATCCCGCCGTCCTTGGCCTCATCGACGACATGACCTTCCAAGTGATAACCGGGCCGGCCACAGTCGAGCCCGTCGCGCACGCCCTCGAAGCCCTGCTTCCGCCCTAACCCCGCAGCGCACCGACGAGACGAACCAGCTGTCCTCGACGCGGGAGGAACTCAACTAGAGCTGCCGTCCCCGATACCCCCAGCGATGTTCCTCCAGCGGGATATCCAACTGGACCGTACCCGATCTTGTAGACACTCGGTCGTGACTGCCGCTGATTGCCAGCGGAGGAAATTGCGTGGCGACACGCCGACGCTTCACCCAGGAATACAAGGACCAGGCCGTTAGCCTGCACCTCGATTCGGGCCGATCAATCGCCGAGGTGGCGAGAAGTATCGGCGTCCACGAGATGACGTTAGGCAAATGGGTGAAGAAAGTGAAAGACAACGGTCAGGTCCAGGACAAGGACCTGACCGAGACCGAACGAGCCGAGCTGGAACGGCTCCGCAAAGACAACGCCGTGCTGAGAATGGAGCCTGATTTCGCAAAAAAAGTGGCAACCTGGTTCGCGAAGGAACAGCCGTGAAGTACGCGGCGATCGCGGACTGGGCCGATGCCAGGGAGTTCCCGGTCACGTTCATGTGCGACCAGCTCGGAGTGGTCCGCCAGGGCTACTACCGGTGGCGAGCGAGCGGGCCGTGCGAGCGCGAGCGCACCGACGCCGGGCTCACCGAGGCGATCCGCGAGATCCACCGAGACCTGCACGGCCACCCCGGTGTGCGCCGGGTCTGGGCCGAGCTGCTCGTGCGCGGCGTCCGGGTCGCCACCAAGCGGGTCTGGCGCCTGATGAAGACCGCTGGCCTGCGCGGACGCCATCCGCGGGCCTGGAAGAAGACGACCGTCGCAGGCCAGCGGCCCCTCGACGCCCCCGACCTGATCGGCCAGGACTTCACCGCCCAGCAGCCCAGCACCCGCTGGTGCGGGGACATTACCTACGTCCAGACCGTCGATGGCTGGGTCTGCACCGCGACCGTGATCGACCTGCACTCCCGCAAGGTCGTGGGCTACGCCGTGGCCGGCCACCTGCGCACCAGCCTGATCATCGAGGCCCTCGCCGCCGCACTGCTCACCCGCCGGCCCCCGGAAGGCGTCATCTTCCACAGCGACCGCGGCTGCCAGTACACCTCCAAGGAATTCGCCGAATTCTGCGCTATCAATGGTGTACACCGCTCGATGGGCAGACGCGCCACCTGCTATGATAACGCGGTCTCCGAATCGTTCTTCGCGACCTACAAAAAGGAGCTCATCCACACCCGCCCATGGAACGACCTCACCGAGGTCCGGCAACAAACCTTCCTCTGGATCGAGGGTTACTACAATCGGCGACACTCCACCCTCGGCTACTTGACACCCGCCGAATACGAGCTAGGATATAGGAAACTAACCGACCTGGCAGCCTAAACCGGTGTCAATAAAATCGGGAACACTCCACAACGCCAGCGTGGGAATACTACTACGCTTCGTGGGGTGCGGGAGTTGGTCATCGTTCGCCACGGACTGGCTCACTGCAACCTCGCAGGTGTGGTCGGTGGTCCGCGAGGTTGTACCGGCTTGACAGACCTTGGCCGGGCGCAGGTCGCGCTGCTTGCGGAGAGGCTGTGCCAGGATGCCGCTGGTGGTCTTCCCGTTACTGCGGTGCGCGCGAGCCCGCCGCCGCGGGCTCGGGAG
>JBOHHE010000377.1:0-1659 GCA_050700355.1 Pseudonocardiaceae bacterium | reverse complement strand
TGCTGATGCAGAGGAACCCGAGGCCAGCCTTGGCGATCGTCTCGTCGAGCAGCCGCCGGGCCTGCCCGAACTCATCAAGAGTGCTGATCATCGGGAATATCAGGCTCACCGGCACGTCGTGGGCGCTGCTGCATGCGCTCTGGCCTGACCCTCCTGCCGGGCCAGTACGGCGGCTCGCCCCCGCAGTCGTCCTCGTAGTGCCGAGCAGTGCGGCCAGCACCTGGCCCCCGACAGCCTGCACATCAGCTGCGCCTCGCACCGCGGCGACACCAGCTGGGTTATTGATCAGCTTGTCATGACGATCCGATGCCGACCAGACGGTTGTGGCGGCACGTCAGGTGCGCAGCAGGAAGTAGAACACCAAGCCGGCGATGATCCCGATGAATAGGCAGATCCACCCGGTGGTTACCGGGCGGCCGGACCATGCGCGCCCCTGGTCCAGTGCCACCCGGCCGGGGCCGGCCAGGATCAACGCCGACGCCATCGCCGCCAGCGCGAGGTCGAGTTCGAATCCTCCCCCGGGACTGGCGAAAAATCCGTTGCTCCACTTCAAGGCGATGGCATTGACCATGACCCCGACCAACCCGGCCGCCCCCAGCGGGGTGAACAGGCCCAGTACCACCAGCACACCGCCGGTCAGCTCGGTGACGCCGGCGACCACCGAAAGAACGTTGGCCTGCTGGTAGCCGAAGCCCTCCAGGGCGCGGGCGAACCCATCGATACCCGAACCGCCGAACAGGCCGAAGAGTTTCTGGCAGCCATGCGCGATGAAAGTGCCACCAAGAACCAGCCGCAACACCAGCAGCCCGAGGTCCGTGCCGGAGTTCCACCCGGTACGGGAACGCTGATGGCGCGGACCATCCGGATCGGCGTACGGGACCGTCTGGCTGCCGGCTCGGTCATCCAGGGTGCTCATGGCACTCACGGTAGAGGAGAGTCCTCACGCTGGCGAGCAACTGCTTGCTTCCGCACACCGACCGGTGCTGATCGAGCTTGTTGACAGGGCAATCTTCTCAGACTTTCGGCTGCGACTGGCAGCGAGTTGAGTGAACGCGCTGACCTGGAGTCGATCGAGAGGCCGTGGTAGAGCACCATCCCGACCACGATCAGTAGCAGATCCCTCACGGTCAACACCCGTTCGAGCAGCTTCTCCGATGAGCCGGCGCGCCGCGTCCCCGGCTCCATGCTGCGAACTCGTTACGGATCTGTGTGGGGTCTCAGGAGCTGAGGTCGAGGTGGGTGTTCGCGCTCTTGGCCTCGTCGGCGAGTTCGGGTAGTTCGATGACGTGGACCCCGTGCTGTTGCAGTGACTCGACGCCGACGCAGTTCTCGACGAAGAGACGGGGTTCGCGCCAGGCGATAACGACCCGGGGGATCTTGGCGTCCAGGATGAGCTGGCTACAGGTCCGCGGCCGGCTGGCTCGCTGCGAGCACGGTTCCAGCGTGCTGTAGAGCGTCGCCCCGGGCAGACGAGGGTCCTCAGGTCCCAGCTTCGCCAGCGCGGACTCCTCCGCGTGCACTGTCGGGTCGGTCTCTCGCGAGTAGCCGGTGGCGATCTCCTGGCCGTCCGCGTCGGTAAGGACGGCACCGACCGAGTACGCACCCTCGGCAGGGGGGCAGTGATAGGACAGTTCAATGGCACGGCGCATCCAGCGGTGG
>JBOHHE010000376.1:0-3278 GCA_050700355.1 Pseudonocardiaceae bacterium | reverse complement strand
ATGTTCTGGAAAAGGCCAGCATTAAAAATTTTGACGAGCTGTACCGGACCAACGTACGCGTTCCGTACGAACTCACGCAAGCGACACTGGGCGCATTGACTCGTCGTCGCGGTGACATTGTTTTCATCAACTCGACCCAGGGATTGTCGGCCGCGGGTGGACTAAGTGGATACGCAGCCACCCAGCACGCGATGAAAGCGGTCAGCGAGAGCCTTCGTTCCGAGGTCAACGGTCAGGGCGTACGAGTGACCACAATTCACCTCGGACGCACCGCGACGACCCTGCAAGAGGGCATATTCGCTGCGGAGGGGCGCACCTATACACCAGAATTGTTGATTCAGCCCGACGACGTCGCCGACGTGGTGGCGAACATTGTTGCCCTGCCCAAGCGCACACAGATCACAAGCGTTACGCTCCTCCCTACGCACAAGGGAGTCATTCGGAAACTTCATGTTGTGGGGATGTGGTGGCTGGAAGTGTGGTGGTACGTGGGCGGGGTGTGGAGCTTGGGGCTGTAGTACTTGGAGGAGGGGTGCTGGGGGGCGGGGGGCGGGGAGACGTAGTACTTGGAGGGGTGCTGGGGGATGTGGGGCGGGGAGACGTAGTACTTGGAGGGGTGCTGGGGGATGTAGTACCTGAAGGGGGGACGCTGGACGATGTGGTTCCCGGAGGTGTGGTGGTCCGGGGGGGCGTGCTGCCTGGCCTAGGTGACGGGTCGGGCGGCAATGACACGGGCCGCTGCGAGGGTCTTTGCGGAATCCGGTCAGGCGGCGGGGGAGGAATCACCGGCAGCGGGAGTACCTCCTCGATCGGGGCCAGGACCGGCAGCGTAGCCGACGCGGTCGCTGCCTGCGACGACTCGCCCACTGTCCCGGCATAGACGCGGGTCCAGCCGACAACCATCCGCACGAACGGCTGCGAGCGCTGGTACCGGAAGAACGCAGCGGCCTGCGCCGGACCGTCTCGCAGGTCGGCATCCCCTTCACACAGGTATCTGCCCGCGGCGAGCGCTGCGTCATAGATGTTGTGCGGGGTAACCATCTCGTCGCCATCACTGTCCGCGCCTACACGGCGCCAGACCGCCGGAATAAACTGGAACGGACCCGCTGCCCGGTCCCACTCGGGGTCGCCGTCCCAGCGACCATCGTCACTGTCCCCAATCTTCGCCAGCCCGGGGCGACCGTCCAACCGGGGGCCCAGGATAGGAATCGCCGTGCCGCCGTTGGGCTCGAGTTCACCCTGTGCGTGGTTGGAGATCACCCGGCCGAGCCCCGCGAGCAGCGGCCACCGCAGCTGGCAGTCCGGGCTGTCCTGGGCGAGCACACGCTCTGCGCGCTGGTAGGCGTCCAGCGCCAACGGCGGGATGATGAATTTCTCCGGATGCAGCATCGCCTGCTCCTCGGGAGCAAGATCCACTGCGGTCCCCATTTCGAGCAGGCTGCCCTGATTCAGCTCGCTGCTCCGAGGCAGCACGCCAGAAGCTCCGACCAGCCCAAGGTCGGTCTGGCCATCGGTGCCAAGGTTCGACGGGGCTCCGGGGATGAGGGTAAGTCCGACGCTTCCGGTAGTGAACAGCACCACCGAAGCAAGCACGACCCCCGTGAGCGCAATGACAACGCCACGGAAGCGGGCTGAGGGGCTCGGCTCTGACATCCGGGTGCCTCTCTTGTTACGGCCGCACTCTGCCGTGTCCGACTCTCACCGGATAATCGCTGCAGCGCCCCCTTTCGTTTCAGGGCGGGCCGGGCGCGAGCCACCAGGGAAGGGCGCTAGCGAGCGAGTATACCCCGATCACCCCGTCGCCAGGGTCGTCTCCCCTGCCGGGTCAGCGTGGCGTCCCCCGGGTGGGTGCACGAAATGGCTGGTCCGAACCAACGTCCGGCAGCGTTGTCGTGCGCCGGGTGAGCCAGAGGCGCACGACGTGCGACGATCAACGTTGGGAACCCGTGGACCGGGTGCTAGGTTACGCGGCTTCGAGCCCTTGAGAAGTCACTTGGCGGTGGGAGTTGGTATGTCTGAGACCGTGCTCATCGTGAGCGCGACCGCGCCCGTGCCGGTCGACAACGGCAAGCGCGTCGTCCTACACGGCCTACTGGACTATTTCGTCCACCGGCTCGGGCCGGACAACGTCCACTACGCGCTGCTGGGTCAGGCGGGATCGCAGCGACCCCCATTTCCCGGTATCGCCCACCGCCTCGATAAACCGGGCTCTCTCAGCCAACTGATCACACTGGCGCGCAGGTTTCCCACCAACCGCTCCTACACCATTCAGGAGGCCATGCTGGGCTCCAGGGCACTGAGCGAGCAGATCCGTGCGCTGGTGGCGTGGCTGCGCCCGACCGTGGAGGTCTACGACACCCTGCGGCTGGGGCAGCATGCGCCTGCCGCGCCGCGGGCGTCCAGGCGGGTGCTCTATCTCGACGACCTGTTCTCCGTGCGCTACGAGCGGATGCTCACCGTCGCCGCGCAGAACGATTTCACGATGGACCCCCTGGGTCAGTTCGCCGACTTCGTACCTGCCGGACTGCGTTCCCTGCTGCGCCGCCCCGCGGTCTACCGGCCCATCCTGCGGTTGGAGCGGGACCGGATCCGCCGGCGCGAGGTGCAGATCGTGCGCTCGTTCGACGCGAGCCTGCTCGTCAACGCCGAGGAGGTGGAGCTGCTGCGGGAGCGCTCGGGCGTCTCGACTGTTCGACCGATCACCCCGCTGCTGCGCCCGGTCACGACCCCGGTGCGCCGACCGGTCAGCCCACCGGAGCTGGTCTTTCTCGGCCGACTCAACATCCCGCACAACGACGACGCCGTCTGCGCGTTCCTACGTACGGCGATGGGGGAGCTGGAACAGCGCTGTCCCGGTGTCCGGCTACGGATCATCGGCAAGGGCGCCAGCGACACGCTGCTCACGCTGGCCGCCCGGTATCCGAGCAGCGTGACGATCGAGGGCTTCGTCGACGACCTCGACACGGTCTTCTCCCGGGCCACCGTGGTGCTCGCGCCGCTTCGTTTCGGCAGCGGAGTCAAGATTAAAATGCTCGAAGCCCTCGCTCGGGGAGTCCCGGTGCTCGCCACGACCACGGCAGCTGAGGGCATCCCGGTCGCCGCCGACCGCGGGGACGGCTGCCTCATCGAGGATGACCTGGCCCGCTGGCCGGTCCTGCTGGCGGAGCTGGTCGACGCAGGCAGCGCCGCCGACCTCTCCGCTGGAGCACTGGCCTTCTTCGCCAGGACCTACGGTCGCGACGTGGTCATCGCGCAATACGATGCCCTTTTCGGCCTCA
>JBOHHE010000375.1:0-4126 GCA_050700355.1 Pseudonocardiaceae bacterium | reverse complement strand
TTCATCACCCACTACAACAAAGACTGTCAGCCATTCAACTGGACCAAGCCCGCCGAAGTCATCATCAGCAAGGCAACCAGCAAACGCCGGACCACCTTCATAAAAAAAGGAACTTCAATTACGCGATACTAGGGGACCGGGTGAGTAGACGAAGGATAGCCGACCAGCTGCCGGTGCGTCAAAGGCTGGGGCCGACTGTTACCACCCCGGTGGTCGTGTGAACCCGGCGGCCGGATTCGGCAGCTGATGCACAGTGAAGTCGGACGGCTGGAGTTGACGGCACCAGTGCCGCCCCGCACCTTCTCCAGCGGCACCCTGCAAGGCACCAGCCATCCGGCCGGGTGACGGGTTGACCACGCCAACGGGCACCCGCTGGCGGACGATCTTAAGGGGCAACTCGAGGTCGGAGTCGTTGGAGATCAAGACCGCTGCGTCGACCGCACCGCTGAGCACATCGAGAATGAGGTGAGTCGCCACGTTGACATCACTGCCCTTCTCCTCGCGGACAAGCGCGGTGGCAAGGACGATGTCAGCGCCTTTTCAATCATGGCCGAGGGTGAGGGACAACCCGGTTGAACGCAGCGGGTGAAGTGGCCGCACCAGCCGAGGTCGCCCCTTGCTTGATTGCTCTGCCAGGGGGACTTGCTTGGCCCGAGCCACATAACGTCCGAACTCGATGTGGTCGACTGCTCCGGCCCCTATCAGGGCCTTGAGGTATACGTCCTGGTCGATGTACGCGGCCGGATCATCGGAGGCGTCTACCCGGGCGGTGCAGTACACAACACGGTCGATGCGTGCTTCCGTCCAATTGCGACGCTTTCCTACCAGAGTCGCAGCCACAGCCTTGGGAGACAGCCACCGCCAGCCAGGAGTGCTGCGCCCGAACCAGCGACGTCCTGAGTAGTAGAGGTTGTAGCCATCCACGTAGACACCGACGCGCATCCCAGAACACTATGAGCCGGCACCGACAAGTTCGTCGCACCAGCGCAGGGCGGTCAGTCGCGTAGTGCGTCGGTTGCCTTCGGATGCCCAGTTCCGGCGTAGGTTATCCACACGGTTCGAGTCGTGTCCTCGATCAGGTACCAGATACGTCCGCCAGCAGGGACCTCGAACTGCCATTGTTCCAGAGCGGCTCCACTGCGGCTGGCGGTAGAGAGACTGCCGTGGAGCCTGTGATGGCGTTCATGGGATGGAATCAGTCGAGGGCTGTCGGCGGATGGCCTCGAAGGCGCGTCGTAGATTCGCCGGCACCGGACGAGCAAGCTCGTCCCAGCCCTTGGCGCTTTCAGCGTTGTCGAAGCGGATGTCGTACTCGTCACCGACGCGTGGCGGAGCGGCGCGATCGCCACGTTTGGGACTCACTCGCCGTCCGCACGGTCGGGGGGCAGTACCGGGCCGTGGTCCTCTCCGCGGGGCGCCGACAACAGAGCGTGTAGTTCGGGGTCGGCATGCACTTCGGCGGTGTGGCGCCATTCGATGAGCAGTTGAGCGATCGGTGTCATGTTGTCGACCGATGCGGCAGCACCGGTTAGGTCGATGAACTCCTGGATCAGGATCTGGCGGTCAGTAGTGGGAAGGAACCGTGTCCAAGGCAAGACCATGGGAAGCAGCTCCTGGAGGAGTGCCGGACCGTTGGCGTGATGGACCAGGGAACTCAGGAGACGGGCGGTGAGCTCGATGACCTCTCGTTCACGCTCTGCCCGAACTGCCGACATAACGACGAGATTGTCTGCGTCGCGCCGGCGCAGCCGCAGTGCACGCACGGTGGCGAGCCGCCCAGTGGCTGCGGTGGGACGCTGGATGAACTCGGTGAAGGGAACATCCTCTAACGGCAGGCTCATACCCCAACGGTGTGCGCACCGAAAAGCGACCGCGCACGGACACACCGTGCACGACAGGCGGACACACCGTGCACCGCGGGCGGACACGCGGGTGGGGGTTAGGGGCGGAGGGGGGCGGTGGCGAACTCGGTCATGCCTTCGGTGAACTCGATCCGGGCGTGGAAGTCGAGTTCGGTGGTGGCGCGGGTGGGGGAGGCGACGATGTGGCGGACGTCGCCGAGGCGGAAGCGGCCGGTGATCTGTGGGGATGGGCCGTCGCAGGCTTGGGATAGCGCGGTGGCCAGGTCGGCGATGGTGTGCGGTTGTCCGGAGCAGATGTTGAACGCGATGAATCCGCTGCTCCCGTAGCGCAGAGCGGCCAGGTTGGCGGTGGCGACGTCGCGGACGTGCACGAAGTCGCGGCGCTGCGCGCCGTCCTCGAAGACCTGCGGAGCCCGGCCGCTGGCCAGCGCCGAGCGGAAGATCGACGCGACGCCGGCGTAGGGGGTGTTGCGCGGCATCCGGGGGCCGTAGATGTTGTGGTAACGCAGCGCGACGGCGGTGCCACCGGTCTCCCGAGCCCAGGTGGCGGCCAGATACTCCTGTGCGAGCTTCGTCGCGGCGTAGGTGTTTCGCGGGTCGGGCACGGCGTCCTCGGGCACCAGCCCCGGTTCCAGGGGTGCGGCACACTCCGGGCAGCGGGGCTCGAACAGCCCTGCTGCCAGGTCGGCTGCCGCCCGTGCAGGCGGGCGCACCGGTCCGTGCTCCGGGCAGTCGTAGTGCCCCTCGCCGTAGATGACCATTGAGCTCGCCAGCACCAGCGTGCCGACGTTGTGCCGGTCCATCGCGGCCAGCAGCTGCGCCGTCCCGAGATCGTTGTGCGCCACGTAGCCGGGCATATCGGCGACGCCGACGCCGAGCCCGACCATCGCCGCCTGGTGGCACACCGCGTCCACACCGGCCAGCGCCCGGTCGAGCGCCGCGCCGTCGCGCACGTCGCCCTCGATCATCTCGTGCTCGCCGAGGTAGTCGGGACGCGCCCGGTGCGCGGCCGGCAGCAGGACGTCGAGGATCCGGACGGTGGCACCCTGCTCGGCGAGCAGGTCCGCGACGTGCGAGCCGACGAATCCGGCGCCCCCGGTGACCAAGACGTGTTGCGGCCGGGCTGATCTCATCAGTCGCATTCTAGGCACCCGCGATTACGCGGAAGCGGCCTGCGGGTGTTCGTGGAAGTCCCTGCGGTGTTCGCGTCCGAAAGTCAGCAGTTCGGTGGTGGCCAGCACGAGTGTCTGAGCCGGGCTGACGCCGGGAAAGTACTTCAGCATGCCGAATCCGAAGATCACAGCTCCCATGCTGAAACGCCGCAGGCGGTAGCCGCCGTATCGGTGCCATGGGGTCTCCCGGTTTGTATACGCAGTATGGAGCGACACCGAGTGCTGCCGACCGGAGGGAAATCCGGCCTGCGGCAGCTGCGGCAGGGGGATGGTTCAGGGCAGCGTCCCGATGAGTTGCGGGGCGATGATGCCGAAGAATGCGTCATGCATCGCCAGGTGCACGATTGCATAGGCTCGTGCAGCGCCACACGGACCCTGCACCCCGGCCTCGTCCAGGTCTAAGCGAAAATCAGCCTTCGGTAAGGATTTTTTTAATGAATTCACAGGTTTCGGTGGGGGACATGGCCTGTACGCACAGATTCTCCAACACCGCCAGGTATTTGTCGATGTCCTGGCGTTTGTCCAGGTATAAGGCGCTGGTGAGTTGTTCGATGTAGACGATGTCGGGCAGATCGGGTTCGGGGAATCGCAGGACGGTGAAAGTACCCCCGGCGGCGGCGTGGCTACCGATGCGCAGCGGTAAGATCTGCAGCGTGATATTCGGGTACTCGGCCAGCTCGACCAGACGCTCCAGTTGAGTCCGCATCACCTCGCGGCTGCCCAGCGGACGCCGCAGTGCTGCCTCATCGAGGACCGCCCACAGCGTGGTCGCGTTGGGACCGGATGGGGTGAGTAATTCTTGACGGGCCATTCGCAGGGCGACGCGGCGCTCGGTATCCGGGATAGGTCCGTGGGTGTGACTGAGTCGTATGACGGCCCGGGCATACTCCTCGGTCTGGAGCAATCCGGGAATGAACTGCGCCTCATAAGTGCGAATCCGTGAGGCCGCCTGCTCCAGCCCGAGATACACCTCGAACCAACTCGAAAGGATGTCACCGTACTGGTGCCACCAGCCGGGAGCGTTGGCCTGGCGGGCCAACGCGAGGAACTCCTCACGCTGCTCCTCCTCGATGATCCCGTAAAGAGTGAGGA
>JBOHHE010000374.1:0-3486 GCA_050700355.1 Pseudonocardiaceae bacterium | reverse complement strand
GGTCTGCACAATGAGTTCATCAAGAGTCATGCGTCAAGTATGACTTGACGCATCCGCAGTCGTCAAGGACATCTTGACGCTAGCTCTCAGCGGCGGGTCTCCACCCGATGGAAGTTGAGGTAGGCCCGCGACGGGGTGGGACCGCCCTGCCCCTGATAACGCGAGCCGGCCTGCTGGGAGCCGTACGGATGCTCGGCCGGGCTGGACAACCGGAACAGACACAGCTGCCCGATCTTCATCCCAGGCCACAACGTGATCGGCAGGTTGGCCACATTGGACAACTCCAGGGTGATGTGCCCGGTGAACCCCGGATCGATGAACCCCGCCGTGGAATGTGTGAGCAACCCGAGCCGCCCGAGGCTCGAGTTGTGGGTGGGAATGAACGTCGGTCCGGCCAGAAAGAGACCGTCCTCGGCGTCCACCTCAATACAGCGGACGGGGCGGGTCGGCACCCGACGAACATCCACAACGGCCCGGAAGCGCTGGATCGGCCCGTCCTTCAACCTGGCGACCTTCCGCGCCAGCCGGAACACATTCAGGCGTGGAGTGAACTTCACCTGGAATGCCACCCCATGATCGACACCATATAGGGTCACCTTTTTCTTCCGCTTCACTGGTCGCAGGCCAAGGCTTGCCGCCAACTCAAGCACCGCATCGGCGAGGTTCTCGTGGACGCTGACGAACTCACAGCGCCCGTAGATGTCCACGTAACCGTCACAGTCCATGAGCCCCTGCAGCAGCGCCAGCCGCTGCGGTATCGACGACCGCAGATAGAGCTCAGGAACGTGTTTGTGACCCAGCAGCCCGAACGTCTGCTCGTCGCCTGCACCGCAGGTGATCTCGGCGCATTTACTTGTACCATTGCCGAGCCAGATACCGAGCGTGTACGGGTCGATCGGCAACGGCTGCTCCGGGTACCGCACCGCGTCAGCCAATGCGACGTGGTGGTTGCACTCCTTTCCCGCCCGCAAGGAGCCGGCGAGTTCGCTCGTGGTACGTACCGCGGCAGAGCCACCATGCTTGCGAGCGGACTTGGTCCTGGTCAGCCAGCGGTGACCGGCGTCCGCGACGATGCTCTGGCCGTCTGAGAACAGCACCTCGTAGCAGGGCCTGCCAACCATGATCCCGGTGGCGTCGACGACCGGGATCATGTGGCCGTCAGCGCCGAACACCTCATCGCCGACGCGAAGCTCGCCCATGGTCCGCCATCCCCGTGGGGTGGGAATGCGGGTATCGGCCGCAAGCGCCTTCCCCTCAAGGCGCCCAGCTAGATCATCGGGCAGGGTGAGCTGTTCGAAGGTGGAGCCGAGCACGAACTCGCCCGGGTGCAGCACGAAGGGTTCGTCACCGTCCGGCTCCACCAGCGACGTCAGCTCGTCCTGCTGGAGCGACGGGTCGATGTGGGTGTACTTGGTGTTGACGAAGATCCGGAAGTAGCGATCCAACCGCACGTCAATACTGGACGGCTGGAGCAGCTTCTCGTCGAACGGATCGACGCCCAGACGTCCGGCCTCGATCTCGGCCCGCAGGTCCCGGTCGGACAGCAGCACAGCGCCACCCTAATGTGGCCGACTCACCCAGCCGCAGAGCGGCTCAGCCACGGTGACGAGCAGAGCTCGTGTTAGGCTCACGCCGTCGCGGGTGTAGTTCAATGGCAGAATGAGAGCTTCCCAAGCTCTAGATGCGGGTTCGATTCCCGTCACCCGCTCCACCGCAAAATCCCAGCTCAACCGCTTTCTCGGGGAGACCTGCCCCTTCAGCCCGAGCATGATCGTCGCGTTTGTTCCTACAGAACATCTGCTCATCGCAGGATCACCACTTCTCGCCCACCAGAATGGCCGTGCCATAATACGGGGTCAATAGCGGCTGGCTAGGCTTCCAGCACAAAGGCCCAGGCCAGAGACTGTGCTCTGGAGACCTGGACCCTTGCTTCCAGCAGGTAATGCTTCCCTGCTGATGGCTTTCCGATCAGCCGAGCCAGCGTTGACCGGCGCGCTTGCTCATCCCCGCGCAGCCAGGATGAAGCTACCCAACAACAGCAGTATCCCGACGACCGTCAACACTGGTACCGACAGGATGATCCCGATCATGATGACCAAGATCGAGACGGCGATCGGCGCGATGACCTGACCCATGACCTGAAGCAGCATCGGCAGCACATCCCTCATGAGTTTGCGATGGTGGACGGGAACGCACCGAGTGATCCTAGCCACAGTCATCCTTCTTGACTACCCTCTGACCAGTGACAACGGGAGCCTCCCAGCGCGCTGACCGAGCCGACGAACGGCACCATCATGATCCGGGCCGTATGCGATGCCGCGTCGACGTGCCTGGCGGCCAGTGAGCCGCCCAACATCGGCCAGCGGTACCACCCGGATCGTCATCAGCTTCTTGCCGATCGTCTGCCCGCTCCGGGCCAGAAAGAACCACTCATATCCGATATTCGCGCCGGGCACGACAACGAAGGACAGAAACAGGAACATACCCTCGGAAACATTCTCCGACCTATGGCGACCGCAAAGGCGCCAAAGATTATATTATTATGGCGTCATCAGTGCGCCGAAGGGGGGCTAGTGGTCAGGGTGCTCAAGAAGTGGAGCACAGGCTCTTCGACAGCGACCGGATGGTCGATCATCGGCCAGTGGCCACTGTCGTCGAGGATGACGACCTCGGCGTTCGGGAAGGTTTCCCGTTGGCTCGCGGCGTAACGGACAGGCAGGTAGGGGTCGCGAGCCCCCCACACGACCAGCGCGGGACGTTCCAACGGCAGCAACCGCTCGTGCAGGATTTCTGACCCCGCGGCGAGGTCCGTGGCGCGGTAGAGCCGCAGCACCGCACGTTGGACGTCGGGATTCTTGTAATCGCGGTAAATGCGCTCGATCACCTCGCGCGGCAGGCTACGGGGGTTGCCGTGGCGCAACACCAGCCGCGCGGCCGGGAGAGTGCCCGCCCGCATGAAGGCCTCGCCGAGCACCGGCGTGCGCCAGATGCGGGCCAGGTAATGCCAGTGGTAGCCACGCAACACCCCGGTATTGACCAGGGTGGCACTGGCGAACCGGTCCGGGTTGTCAGCCGCCCAGGTCAATCCCCACGCCCCACCGAAGTCGTGCAGCACCAGGTGGACGCGCTGGATGTCGAGGTGGTCGAGGATCCCGCCGAGGTGGCGGGCGTAGCCGTCGACGGTGTAGTCGAAGCGGTTGGGCTTGTCGGCGCCACCGAAGCCGGGCAGGTCCGGCGCGATCGCACGGGCGAATGCACCGGTACGGGCGACCAGGCGTCGCCAATCCAGCGCCGGGCCCGGATTGCCGTGCACGAACACAACCGCTTCCCGGACATTGCTCGGGCCGGCGCGCAGGTACGGGCTGACGACACCGTCTACGGCGACGGCATGCTCAGTGACCAGGGCGAGCCGCCCAACGTCACCTGAGGTCATGACTTCCCCCCTACGTTTCCCCGCACAGTCTGGAACAGCCCGCAGTCCAGTAT
>JBOHHE010000373.1:0-19901 GCA_050700355.1 Pseudonocardiaceae bacterium | reverse complement strand
GGCAGGCGCCGACTTCTGGCCTGCGCCTGCCACCGCCCGGATCGGCTTCGACGTGGGTGGGGGAGCTGGCCAGGGCGTGGTGGACTTCGCGATGTTTCCCGCCACCGTCGGCGGCAACGAGGTCCATCTGTCCGTGCTGGATGCCGCGGGCACCCTGCTGGACGCCTCCGAGACCAGCGTGACGCTGACTCTCCAGGACCGTTCGCTGGGGCCGCTCGTGGTGGCTCTGCGTAAGCTCGGAGCAGGGCACTACATCGGCACCGCGACGATCCCGATGACGGGGCGATGGCAGTTGGCGGTCACCGTCCGCACCTCCGAGGCGAACCAGGACACGGTCACCATCCCGGTGGACATCCGGTGATGATCACCAGCTGAGGAATCACTCACCCCGTGAAGTATGGGGCGCTCGGCTCTCCCGCGGAAGTCGGGGGGACCGAGGCTCCCTCGGGAGTCGCGGCAGACGCTGTGGGCGGCCGGGCTTGCGTTCCCAGACCTCGGCGAAGTGCTCGATTGCCGGTACCGTCCACAGCGGTCCGGTTGCCACTCGGGCGATCGGTGCCGGGAAATGGGTGTTCGATGCGGCGAGTTGGTGTATTCGTTGCCGCGACACGCCCAGGATTTCTGCCGCATCCGCCGCTGAGACCAGCTCGGGGAAGTCCGGGCGCAGCGTCTCGGCCTCGTACTGGTCCGGGGTGGTGACCCGCAGATCGACCACTGCTGCAGGCACCTCGGGGTTCAGCTCGTCGAGTACCAGTCGCAGGCCGTCCTGGGCCGCAGTCAACGGGTCGGCTGCCATAACGTCCACGGTTACGGTGAACCCCGGACCCGCAGCGCGATTGGATACCAACGCGTCCCGGCGGTCGGCGGCATCGGCCAGATCCGTCAGAGTCTGCTCATCCAGCGCGGTCCCGGTGTCGATCGAGACCGACACGAGCCATTCGCTCATAGCCGTGCTTCTTCCCTGCGCTGTGATCGCAGCTCCTTTTTCGATGGTGGTGGCCATGGCAGGCCGTGGTGGCGGACTGCGGTGACGACGTTGAGGAAGCGTCGCCGTGGGTTGCTCGGCGTGGCTGGGTAACTCACCACGTAGTCACCGCCTGGAGTGTAGAAGCGGCGGTTGCCGTTGGCGTCGATTGTGACGTCGCAACCTTGCGATCGCGCCCACTTGATCAGCTTGTCGATGTCTTGTGCCACAGTGCCTCATTCCCTAGCGATAACGCAAGGGTACATCGTCAAGAGATACAGCGTCAAGGGATACCGTCGCGCGAATTGAGTTGATGTTTGGTGCATGCCGCGTGGAAGCAGGCTCAGAGCTGGAAGGCCGCCGAAGGTGCTCACGTTGAGTGCGCCGGCGTCAGTCGAACGAGTCAGACTGGTATCGATCGGGCCTTGCTATTGCCGAATATTTGCACTTACAGTGCGCTAACAGCTCCGATACGTGAGGGGATGCCACCATGGTGCGACGGCGAGAGCTCGTGGTGACGGCGGTGGTACTGGCGCTCGCCGTGGTGAGCAGCGCGTGCAGTGCGGCTGAGAGCACTGGGAGCGGACCGGACGCGGCGGCCGCGGAAGGGGACACGCTGGTTGTCGCGATCAACACCGATCCGGCCAACCTCAGCCCGCTGTTCCTGGATCTCAACACCGGGAACTGGAAGGTCTTCAGCGGGCTGGTCGCCTATGACCAGAACCTGAGCCTGGTGCCCGACCTCGCCTCGGTCCTGCCGCAGGTGAGCGCCGATGGCCGCACGGTGACCGTTGACCTGCGCACCGACGTCCGATTCCACGACGGCAAGCCGTTCACCGCCGCCGACGTCGTATTCACCTGGAGGGCGCTGTCCGATCCGGCGCTGGCGTCGCCGGTGTACAGCGCCTTCGATCTCGCCGGCCTAATCACCTCCGTGACGGCGCAAGATGCCGACACCGTGGTGTTCCAGCTCGGCCGCGTCGACCCGGCGTTCCTCGAGAAGCTCTATGTGGGGATCGTGCCCGAGCACGTCCTGGCCGGGCAGGACCTGAAGAGTACGGATTTCAACCGCAACCCGATCGGCACCGGGCCCTACCGTATGGGCGAGCGCAGGCCGGGAGAGCGGATGGTGCTGGAGGCCAACCCGGACTACTACGAGGGTGAGCCGGCGATCAAGCGGGTCGTCTACACATTCATTCCCGACGAGAACGCCCGTGCCTCGGCCCTGCAGCAGGGTGCGATCGACGTGGCCCGGCTGCCTCCTCGGCTCGCGGCGATGTTCAACGACGATCCACGACTGCGCGTCGTGACGATTCCGAGCGCTGCCGTCGATCAGATCGCGCTGCCCACCGGCAATCCGGTGCTCGCAGACCCGCGGGTGCGGCGCGCGATCGGACTGGCCTTCGACCGCGCCGCCGCCGCGGCTGCGGTCTACGCGGGCAGTGGGAGGCCGGCGTGGTCACCCCTGTTGCCGAACGATTCCGCGTATGAACCCGCCGTCGAGACCGGCGTCGACCGGGCCGCCGCCGCGGCGCTGCTCGATGAGGCCGGCTGGTCTCCGGGACCCGACGGATTCCGGATGCGAGACGGGCGGCGGCTCGCCTTCACCGTGATGTTTCTGCCGAACATCACCACCCATCGGGAGCTGGCTCTGGCATTGCGTTCGGACCTCGCCCAGGTCGGGGTGGATGTGGCTGTGGAGGGCGTGGACTCCAACGTCTACCAGACGCGGCTGGGCACCGACGGCTGGCTGCATAACCTGGGCAATCCCTACGACCCGGACCAGCAGCTCTATCCGCGGTACCACTCGCGGTTCGCTCTCGACGGCGACCCGGGCACCAATCCGGCGGCACTGAACGACCCAAGGGTGGACGCGACCCTGGAGGTCGGGCGGAGGTCCACCTCGTCGCAGGAGCGCGAGGCTGCGTACCGGGAGCTGCAGCGGCTGCTTGCCGAGAGCGGCGCCTACCTGCATCTGGGGGTGGCCAACCATACAGTCGTGGTTCCGAAGGCCATGATCGGGATCGAGGTGCAGCCGCAGGGCGGTGCGCACAACTTCCCGCGCGGCATCTCCTACAACCTCGAGAAATGGGAGTTCGGGGCGCCGTGAATACCTGGGCGGTCATCGGGAAGCGGCTCGCCGCGCTGCCTGCGGTGCTGTTACTCGTCGCCGTTCTGACCTGGGGGCTGGCCTGGGCGTCGCCATTCGACCCGGCGGAGGCCTACGTCAGCGGTCTGGTTGGACCGGGCCAATCCAACCAGGCCCTGGAGAATTCCTATCGGGAGGCATGGGGGCTGGACGAGCCGATGCCCACCCAGTTCGGGAACTGGCTGGTCAACCTGGTCACCGGTGACCTCGGGGTGTCCCGGATGATCCCCGGACAGGAGGTCTCGGCCGTGCTCGGCAGCCGGCTGGGGGCCTCGGCGCTGCTGGTCGCGACCGCACTGGTGCTCGTGCTGGCCGGCTCGCTGGGAATGGGGGTGCTCGCCGCCCGGTTCCGGGACTCGCCCTTCGACTGGTTCGTCCGCACCATCTCCTACACCAACGCGTTCGCTCCGTCGTTCTGGGTGGCATTGCTCGCGATCTACGTCTTCTCGGTGTGGCTGGGCTGGCTCCCGGCCACCGGCATCGCTGATCTGCGCACCGGTGGAGGGGGTGGGGTCGACCTGGCGCACCTCGTGCTGCCTGCGGTGACGCTCGCGCTGACCCAGCACGGAGTGTTCACCCTCTACGTCCGTTCGACGGTGCTGGAGACGATGCGCGCCGACCACGTGCAATTCGCCCGCGCGCAGGGGGCGAGCGAGACCTCGGTGCTGTTCCGGCACGCCCTGCCGAATTCGCTGGTGCCGTATGTGACGCTGATCGGTACCCACATCCCGGAGCTCATCGGCGGCTCGGTGCTCATCGAGACGGTGTTCGCCTGGCCGGGGCTGGGCAGCCTCACCGTCGCCGCCGCACGTGCCGTGGACCTGCCGGTGCTGCTGGCGATCGTGCTGGCCGGGGCGGTGCTGGTGGTCCTCGGGAACCTGGTGGCCGATCTGTTGTATCGGGTGGTCGACCCGCGGGTACGGGAGGCGCGGGGATGACCGCTGCGACGACCACGCCGACAGCCCCGCCTCCGCCTGTTCACCGGCGCTCGCCGTTCCGGTGGCTGCGTCGGCTGCCCGGCGCGGCCGCGGTGTCCCTCACGGTGATCGTTGTGCTGGCACTGCTGGCGGTGGTGGCGTTGTTCATCGCGCCACTGGACACCCGGTCGGTCTTCTTCGATCAGGCCCTGCAGGCGCCGTCGCCGGCCCACCCGATGGGCACCGACAGCCTCGGCCGGGATCTGTTCACCCGGGTGCTGCACGGGATGCGGAACTCGTTCGGCATCAGCATCGTGGCCGCACTGTGTGCGGCAGCCGCGGGCACGCTGGTGGGGCTGGCCGCGGGCGCGCTCGGCCGCCGGTTCGACGCCGTGGCCATGCGGCTGATCGACGTGCTGTCATCACAGAACCACTTCCTGTTCGGCATCCTCATCCTGGTGCTGTCCCGGCCGCTGGTCGGGCCTGCTGGGGCGATTTTCCTGTCGGTCGGGGTGACGCATTGGACCTCGGTGGCCCGCATTGTTCGCGGCGAGGTGCTGGCGCTGCGTGAGCAGAAATTCGTGGCCGCGTCGGTCAACGCAGGCGCCGGGCGACGGCGGCTGGCGCGGCGGCACTTCCTGCCGCACGTCTTCCCGGCCGCCGCACTCGGGTTCGTGTTGCTGGTGCCGCACGCGATCTTCCATGAGGCCGGGTACTCCTTCCTCGGTCTCGGTATGCCGCCGGAGTCGGCGTCGCTGGGCAACCTGCTGGCCGACAGCCAGTCCTCGCTGCTGTCCGGCGGGTGGTGGGCCAGCCTGTTCCCCGGTCTGGTGATCCTGCTGGCTTCGATGGCCGTCGGCACGCTGGGGGAGTGGTGGCGCGACCGGCGCCACCCCCGATGGCGCTCGGAGCTCCAGTTATGACGTCCAGCGAACCGGTGATCGTGTCAACCGACACCGCCCCGTCCTTGGTGGAGCTTCATGGCCTGACCGTGCGTTTCCGTACCGAGCACGGTGTGGTGCAGGCCCTCAGTGACGTCCACCTCGCGATCCGGCGCGGAGAGGTCGTCGTGCTCGCCGGCGAGAGCGGCAGCGGCAAGACCGTACTGGCGCACGCGATCTTGAAGTTGCTGCCGCGCAATGCCGAGGTCGGTGGGCGGGTCCTGCTCGAAGGCATCGATCTGCTCCCCCTCTCCGAGCGGCGGCTGCGGGCGATCCGCGGACGGCGGATCGCGCTGATCCCGCAGAGCGCAAGTACCGCGCTCGATCCCGTCAAACGCCTTGGTGGTCAGCTTTTGGAGTGGGCGGGCCGTCGTGAGCTCACGAGCGCGCAAGCCCGCCTCCGCCTCGACGCCCGGCTGCGCGGTACCGGACTGTCGTTTGACGCCGTCGCCCGCCGCTATGCGCACCAACTCTCCGGCGGAATGCAGCAGCGGGTGGTCAATGCGGGCTCCCTGGTGTCCACTCCGGACCTCGTGATCGCTGACGAGCCGACCCACGGCCTGGACGCCGACCTCGTCGACGCCACCGCCGATCAGCTCCTCGACGTGGTCGCCGCCGGATCCGCGTTGCTCGTGATCACCCACGACCTGCGGCTGGCCGAGCGGCTCGGTGGTCGGCTCGCCCTGCTCTACGCCAGCCACCTCGTTGAGCTGCGGTCCACGGCCGCCTTCTTCGCCCGACCCGCTCACCCCTACGGCCGGGGCCTGCTCGGTGCGCTCATCGAACGTGGCGGGGTGCCGATCCCGGGCCTGACCCCCGAACTCACCGCGTTGCCGCCGGGCTGCCCGTTCGCTCCACGCTGTGTTGAGGCCCTCGACTTCTGCCGCGACGCCCTGCCGCCGCTGCACCCCATCGAGGACGGGAAGGTCCGGTGTGTCCGGCATGCTGACCGCTGATCGAATCACCAAGACCTTCGACGGTCCCGACGGGCCGATTTCTGTCCTCGACGGTGTGACCCTGTCCGTGACACCCGGCACCCGTCTCGGGCTCGTCGGCCCGAGCGGGTGTGGCAAGTCGACGCTGGCCGCCGTGCTTGCGTTGCTGTTGGCTCCCGACTCCGGACGCGTCGTGCTCGACGACGCCCCGGTCGCCGGATACGGGCTCGCCGTGCCCAAGCAGGTGCGTCGACGGGTCCAGCTGGTCTGGCAGTCACCACGACAGGCCGCTGATCCGCGGCTGACCCTGCAGCAGACGATTCTGGAGCCGCTTGCGATCCACCGCGAGCTGCCTCCCAGCGCTGCCGAGCAGGAGGAGCTCACCCTCGGCTGGGCGACCCGGCTGGGTCTGACCCCGGACCTGCTGCGCCGCTACCCACATGAGGTGTCCGATGGTCAGCTCCAGCGTGCCTGCCTGGCCCGTGCCCTCATTCTGCGACCGGGCTATCTGCTCTGCGACGAACCCACTTCCATGCTCGACGTGTCCACCCAGGCCGCGCTGCTCGCGGCGGTCGCTCAGGAGCAGGAGCGCTCCGCACTCGGGGTCCTGCTCATCACCCACGATCTCGCCGTGGCCCGACACTGGTGTTCCGAGGTCATCGACACCCGTGACCTCACCTCAGCACCTGCGCGATGAGATGACGATGGAGGCGACCCGGTGGCGAACTCAGAGGGGATGAGGTATGCGCTTGTTTCGACATTAAGCCGACTTGGCCACCCGGTCAGTGGTGCCGGTGCCCAACGAGAGGTGGCGCCAGAGGAACTCGTAGGCCAGGGCGGACATGAAGGCCGCCTGCTCGTTGTCCGCCGCGCCGCCGTGACCGCCCTCGATGTTCTCGTAGTAGGTGACCGGCAGGCCGTACTCGCGCATCCGTGCCACCAGTTTCCGGGCGTGTCCGGGGTGCACCCGATCGTCCCGGGTCGAGGCGGTGACCAGGGTCGGCGGGTAACGGCGGCCCTGGCGCAGCTGGTGGTACGGGGAGAAACGCAGCAGGTGCTCGCGGTCGGCCGGGTCATCAGGATCGCCGTACTCCGCGGTCCAGGAGGCACCGGCCAGCAGAGCGTGGTAGCGCAGCATGTCCAGCAGTGGGGCTGACGCGACGAGGGCGCCGAACAGTTCGGGGTAATGGGTGAGCATCACGCCCACGAGCAGTCCGCCGTTGCTGCCGCCGCGGGCCCCCAGCCGGGGCGGCGTGGTGAGGCCGCGAGTGACCAGATCGCGGGCCACGGCGGCGAAGTCCTCGTAGACCAGGTGGCGGTGGTGCTTGAGCGTGGTGTAGTGCCAGCGTGGGCCGTACTCGCCGCCACCGCGGATGTTGGCCACGACATAGCAGCCGCCGCGCGCCAGCCAGGCCCGGCCCAGGGCGCCGCCGTAGCCGGGTTGCAGGGAGTTCTCGAAACCGCCGTAGCCGTATAGGAGGGTGGGCCAACCGCCGGGTGGCGCGGCCGAGTCGGGTGCCACGACGAAGTACGGGATCCGGGTGCCGTCGTCGGAGACCGCGAAGTGCTGCTGTACCGCGTGGCCGGTGCTGTCGAAGAAGGACGGTGCCTGCTTCAGTGCGAAGGCCGGCGCGGCGCCGATGGTCCCGATGGCCAGCGTAGACGGGGTCAGGAAACCGTTGACACTGAGCAGGTACTCGTCGTCGGTCTGCGCGTCAGTGCTATGCGCGCCCACCGTGCACAGTGGTGGGGTTTCGGTCAGCGGTGTGGCGCGCCAGTCCTGCTCCGGTGTGAGCACCGAGAGGTGGCTGACCACATCGTGCATCACGTCGAGGATCAGATGATGGCGGGTCCAGCTGTAAGCAGCCAGCGAGGAGCGCTCGTCGGGAGTGAACAGCACCCGCAGGTCCGGGTCGGTGGTGTCGTCCTGGCCACGGGCCATGAACTCGTCGAAGTCGGTCACCAGCAGGCAGCCCGCCGAATACGTCCTCCCGATCGTCCAGTCGCTGCGCAGCTCGATCAGCAGCCATTGCCGGTACACGCCGATGATCGCATCCTCGGGCACCTCGATGCGGTGCAACTGAGTCCCGCAACGCTGGTAGCGCTCGACGCGGTAGCGGTCCAGCGTCCTTCGGATGAAGTGGCGCTCGAAGCCCTCGGTGTGGTGGCGGTAGGCGGAGACGATGACGTCGTCGGGCTTGCCCTCGTACACCAGCTCGGCTTCGGTCAGCGGCGTGCCGCGCCGCCATTGCCGGACGGTGCGCGGATACCCGGAGGTGGTGAGCGTTCCCGGGCCGAAATCGGTGGCGACGTAGATGTGGTCGGCATCGATCCAGCTCACGTCGGACTTCGCCTCGGGCAGCTGGAAGCCATCGGGAATGAACTCGCGACGCTCGATGTCGAACTCCCGCACCACCGCCGCGTCCGCACCGCCTCGGGAGAGCGAGATCAGCGCGTGCCGGTAGTCCGGTCGCAGGCACTGCGCACCGTCGAAGACCCAGTTCTCGTCCTCGTCGCGGGCCAGCGCGTCCACGTCGAGCAGAATGTCCCACTCCGGGTGCTCTCTCCGGTACTCGGCGAGGGTGGTGCGCCGCCACAGACCGCGAGGGTGCTCGCGGTCGCGCCAGAAGTTGTACCGGTACTCCCCGCGCCTGCTGATGTACGGGATCCGGTCTGTCGAGTCGAACACCTCGCGGATCTCGGTGCGCAGCGCTTCGAACCGGGATCCGCTGGTCAGCTCCGCGACGGCCGCGGCATTGCGTTCCCGCACCCAGGACAGCGCCCGTTCATCGGTCACCTCCTCCAGCCACCGGTACGGGTCCTCTGCGGTCGGGTCAGACGCAACGTTGCGATTCTCGGTGGGTACTGCCTCCGGTGGTCCGGGCTGCGGCTGCTGGTCTGCGCTCATGCCACCAAGTCTTGCGCATGCACGCGCTCGGGCTACCGGCTGATTCGCCCATCCGCGCAACCCGAGCTCTCCCGCTCCCAGACGAGGGTGCACCAGGTCGGCAGGGGGAGCGGCGGATCGCTCAGGAGGCTTATGGATGCAGTAACATTCAACGTCGCGCCGCTGCACGACTCGGTCGAGAGGGGCGCGTTGTTGGAGAACCTGGTCGCCGCGACGTTGCACACCCTGGCGTTGCACAGCGGGGTCCGTCTGCATTACTGGCGTGACCGGGCGGTTGAAGTCCATCTCATTTTCGACCATCCGACCGAACCGATGGCCTTCGAGATCGCGGCGTCCCCACGGCATTCCACTGCCGGGCTGCGAGCGCTGGTTGAGCGCTTCCCGCGGTTTGCCGGACGGTGCTATCTCGTTGCACCCGAGGCGCCGCTGCTGCACCCGCCCGCCACGTCGTCGAGCGTGGGTATTCTCCCGCTCGATCAATTCCTGCTCGCGGTCGGGCGGCAAGCGGAGGCGGCGATGGTCCGGAACCTCTGGTCGCCCCGATAGCCTGATCTGGTGCTCGATCGCGACGTTCCGCGCCACGCCATCGAGATCGAACAGCGGCTCGAAGTGAGCCGCGATCAGCTGAATCAGCGTTGTGGTGGTAGATCAGGGTGCGCCAGCGGATGCCGATGTCGGGGTGGTTGTCGGGCGCCTGGGTGATCTTGGTCCCCGCGTGGATCGTCTCGACTTTCTCTGCGAGGTCGAGCTGGTCAGTGAGTGAACGTGGTGAGGAAGGCGCGCCAGGCGGGGGTGGGGAAGGTCAGGCTGGGGCCGGTGCGGTTCTTGGAATCGCGGATCAGCATGGCCTCCGGCGCGGGTGCAACCTCGACGCAGCCACCGTTGGGACCGCTGTAACTGCTGGTACGCCAGCCGACCTCGACGCAGGAGCCGCCGTTGGGGCTGTAGCTGCTGGTGTGCCAGACGGTGCCGTCCGGCTCAGGCGCGGTCATCATGGTCCTCCCGGTCCGCATAGAGCTCGGTTGCCAGGGTGGCAATCCGCTTGGCCGATTCTCCCTCGCCCAGGGCGGTCTCGGCCAGCATCGCCAGGATGTGCCGGTAGGCGGCGATCTCCTCCGGTCGTTCCAGGAACAGGCAGGAGGTCTGGCTGTCCAGGTAGGCCACCGGCTTGAACTTGGCGAACTCCATCAGCGTGAAATCCCCGGCGATGCCGGCGTGCGCGCCGATTGCGGCGGGCACCATCCGCAGCGTGAGGTGGGGCCGCCGCGCCATCCGCAGTAGGTGGTGCAGTTGCTCGAACATCACCGCCGAACCGCCGACCGGCAGCCGCAGCACGAACTCATGGACGAAGAAGGTGAACCGCACCGGGTGCTCCCGGCTGAACAGGCTCTGCCGGGCCAGCCGGGCGGCCACCCGGTCCTCGACCTCCTCCGCCGGAATCGTTCGTGGGTCGTGGATCACCGCGCGGGCGTAGTCGCCGGTCTGCAGCAGGCCGGGCACCATCATCGACTGGAAATCGCTGATCGCGACCGCCTTGTTCTCGTGGCCGATCAGGGTGACGAGCTGTTCGGGCAGCCAGGAGCCGTGCTGCTGGAGCCAGCCGAGGGTGTGCTGCTCCTGGCACAGGGCCAGCAGCCGATCCCGCTCGGCGCCGGTCACCCGGCACACCGCGAGCAACGCGGTGACTTGCAGTGGGCTGGCCTTGCGTTTACCGGCGAGCAGCCGGGACACCTGGCTCTGCGGCCAGCCGAGTAGGTGGGCGACCTGTTTGCCGGTCATCCCGGCCTTTTCCACGCCCTGACGCAGCCCTTCACCGAGCTCGCGAGTACGTACCGTCGGCTCCAGATCGTTCACGATTACCTCCCGGTGCGCGACCTTATACCGGACGTGACCCGAAGGTTTCTCTAACCCACCCACGGGGCTTGTGAACCACACTGCTTGATTGCCCCGGGGTCAATCATGTATATGCGCACCGCCATATTTCGTTCGAATTTTTTACGCCATCCCTTGTTTCTTGTCCGTGCCCGCCAGGCCAGTGTTGACCAGTTCGGTTGCCTGTCCGTCGGCTGGCTGGTCATGGCTGGTCAGCCAGGTTTGAAACTCCCGATGGCGGAATTGCACGGCAATCCCGGACAAGCGCATCAGCCCTGTCTCATAAGCCCAGTCCAGGAACACCGCCGGCCGCCTCGGCAGCTCCCTCCGGTGAGCGAGGATCGTCGTGGCGACGATATAGCGCGGCCATGGCGAGTTGGCCACGAACACGAACCCGATCGGAAACCCGAACAGGAGCGCATCGACGACGGCTGGCCGCGCTCGGTCAGTTCCAGAAACACGCCGGCCAGTATCACCGATCGCTATCACAGTCGGGGATCTCGGTGCCTTAATCGCGACCAGTGTCGGGTGGCGCTGTTCCACGTCTTCGTGGTGGCGGTATCCGTGAGGACGGGGTCGGCGAAGGCGATGACATGGCCGAGTAGCTCAGTGAATGCTTCAGGAAGCCGGTCATCCAACCGCTGCCGACGTCGCCAGGCTGCCCAACGAGGCTGCGCGGTCGGCGCGTAGTCGGCAAGAAGGTCGCGTAGTGGTGTCAGCACTGCGCCGCGATAGCAGGCGACGGTGGTGACGGTGGTGCTCAGTTGCTCGCCATCTACGTCGTGGCGGTCACTGAGTAGGTGCAGATCGGCGAAGTCGCGCCAGCGAGTGTTGGCGGTGCCGCGCTGCACTGCGGTCACGATCTTCTCGGCGAGCACCATGGGCAGCGGGTAGCCGAGGAGCTTGATGTGCCCGCGTAGCAGACGCGGCAGCTGGATCGATTGCGGCGGGGGTTGGACGGGATCACCGAGGTTGACGTCGATGTGGAAGCGCAGTCGGGTGGTGGCAAGTTCGGCTGCGAGGGTGACTCGGACTCCGGCATAGGGATCTTCGTGGCGGATGACCTCTGCGGTTGCTCGTGCGGCGTCGAAGAGAAGCCCGTCGTCGGCGGTCAGACCGGCCACGGTGTGCACCAGGTGCAGGATGTCGTCGACATTGCCGGGCAGCTGCTCGGCATGCAGGTCGATGTCCCTGGTAGGGCGTCGCGCATCGTAGGCGGCGAGTAGGACGCCGCCCTTCAGTATAAGTTGATCAGCGTAGGGTGAGGCGGCGAGTCGGGCTAGGAAGCCTTCGAGGGCGTAGAGCTGATGGAGTTCGTCGGTGGGCCGTCCGAGCCGGCGGGCGAGATTCTGCAGGTCGAGGTATGCGCGACCCGCGGTGGTGGCCCGGGTGGGCGGCTAACGTTCACAGCAACACTTCCAGTGTGGCGCGCAGGGCTGGCTCGGCCTGCGGGAAGTGCCGCGCCATCAGTAGTAGCGTCGAGGGCTGCGCGCCGGGGCGGACCAGCCAGCGACGGAGGGCGGTCGTGGCCAGTTCGGGCCCTTCATGGTGGCGCAGGCGGAATGCGTCGAGGATGCAGCGAGCCTGGCCGTATATTCCGATCAAGAGCTGATCGTCCAAGGGAAGATGACCCCTGTCGATATCGAAGGTGGCAGGCGCGAACAGGTGCCAGGTGACTGGGGCTCGCACGATCGGGCGTCGTCGTCCGCGGGGCAGCGCGATGTCGATGGTGGCGGGGATGAGATCGGTGAGATCGTGCCGCGCCAGCGCGCTGGCCAGGCAGAGGGTGGCTTCGGGCGCCCGGTGGGCGATTTCCACTAGGTCGAGGTCGGCTTGGGTGGCGACGTCAGGACGGCGGTACAGGCCGCGCCCGATCACCTCGATGAGACCCTGGTCGCGCAGGGCGTAGAGCCGACGATCTGACAGCCCGAGGCCGCGCGCCTGCCCGTAGCTGAAGATCGGCGGAAGAGATTCCTCAGCTTTGCTGCCACCCATGCGCGCCTCCTCGTTCGCTTGAACGGTCTCTTCGGAGGAAAGTGTAGTCAGGTGCCATGGATCTGTGTACGATTCCATTCGGCCCGGAGTGTCGGACAGTGGGTTCTCGGGATCCGCCTTCAGCCGCACTTCGTGATCTATCCGGTGGAGCGTCGTCGGTAGTGGAGGCGGCGGGCCAGGGCTTGGTGGGCTTGTCGCCAGCAGTTCGACCAGTTCAGGTAGTGGATCAAGTGTTGCGCGGGGTTTGATGATCAGGACGTTCCTGAGATGACGGATCTCGTTGGTGGTTGGCCTCGAGCTCTCATGCTAGTTGATCTTGTGGGCGATGGCGGACCCACGCGGCCAGGCTCCCGCTGTCGAGCACGGCGTCCACCTCAGGCGACCTGGTTTCCTTGGCGCGGCAAGGCGATTCCGACGCGTTGCGTCATCGCGGCGACTCGTTCCGGCGTCGGCCGCTTAGCTTGTCGTGGCTGTGAGCACCTGGTCGATCTCGCGGGCGAGTTCAACGTCCTGGCCGGTGATCCCGCCTGCGGAGTGGGTGCTGCAGCGGAAGGTCAGGGTGCGCCAGCGGATGTCGATGTCGGGGTGGTGGTTGCGTGCCTCGGCGATCTCGGCCACCGCGCGGACTGCCTCGATGGCTGCGGGGAAGCTGGGTAGTTTCGCGGTGCGCACGATCGCGTTACCGTCACGCTGCCAATCGGTCAGCCCTGCCAGGGCATCCTTGATCTGTTCGTTGTCCCAGAGTTGCGCCATGTCGTCATCCTGTCGCACTGCCACTGGCTACGCAGTCGGCCTGCCGCCATTCCTGGGCATGAGACGGGCGCACCGCGCATGAGCGCAGGACACACTAGCCATGGAGGGCGGACACAGCGTGCATGGGTGCAGGACACGCGGGTGGGGGGTGGGGTCAGGCTTCGCGGGTGGTTGTTCGGTAAAGGGTGATTCCTAGGCCTAGGGCTAGGTAGCAGGCGGCGCGGTAGGTGCTGGAGGCCAGGGCGTCCAGGGGGAGAGGGTCGCGGAGGACGTCGGCGATGGCGATCCAGCCGGTGGTGAGTAGCAGCGGGTGCAGCCAGTCGAGGGCGGGGATGGCGTAGAGGACACCGAAGACGATTGCGCCGCCCAGGGTCGCCGCCAGGACCACCAGGGGGTGGTCGGTGAAAGAGGAGACGGCGAGGGCCACGGCTCCCACCGCGGCGAGTTGACCTATGGTCCACACTGCGGCCAGGGCCACCCGGGCCAGGCCGGAGGCGAAGCTTACTTCGGTGCCGGACAAGGTGAGCAGGTCGCCACCGCCGACCAGGACCACCCCAGTGGCGACGCCCAGCACTACGACGACGGTCACTGCGGCGGTCGCGATGGCCAGTACGCCGACCGCTTTGACCAGGACCAATCGAGGTCGGCTGAGGGGAGCTAGAAGCAGGCTGCGCAGGGTGCCGTGGGCGGACTCGCCGGCCAGTGCGTCAGCGGCCGCCATCGCCACCACCAGCGGTAGCAGCAGCGCCAGCGAGACCGACAACGCGGCGATCGGCAGCACCAGACCATTGCCCGCCACCTGGCGAAACAGCGGTGGCCCGCCCGGTGAGTCGGCCACCACGATGCCGATTCCGATCAGAATCGGGACCAGCCCGAGCAGGCCCAGCGCGATCTGGGTGCGCGGGCGGCGCAGCACCCAGCGCAGTTCGCTGCGCAGCAGCCGCACCAGCGGGGCGCGCATCGCGCCCGCTGCCGGCAGGTCAGGGGGGGTCAGGTGAGGACGTGCGGCCACCTCGGCGGCGGTGCTCATGCTCCGTTCCCCTCGGTCAGCTGCGCGAACAGCTCGTCCAACCCAGTCCGCCACCGTCGCACCTCGTGTACCGCTATTCCGGCGTACACCAGCAGCGCCACCACAGCGGGTACGTCGGTCCCGGCCAGTTCGACCCGTACCCCGTCCGAGCAGGGGGCGGCGCTGATTCCGACCGCGTCGAGTGCCTGCACCGCGACGGCGGAATCAGGGGTGGCGATCTCCAGTGCGGGCGCGTCGCCGTCCAGCAGCGTGGCCAGGGTGCCCGCCGCGATCAGTGATCCCTGGGCCAGTACCGCCACATGCGTGCAGGTCGCCTCCACCTCGGTGAGCAGGTGGGAGGACACCAGCACGGTCGCGCCCTGCGCATGCAGTTCGGCGATGATCCGTCGGACGTCCCGGGTCCCGGCGGGGTCGAGCCCATTGGTGGGCTCGTCGAGCACGACCAGCTTGCGGGGCACCAGCAGTACCGCAGCCAGGCCGAGGCGCTGTTTCATACCCAGTGAGTAGGCCCGGTACCGCCGGGTTGCGGCGGCCTGCAGACCCACTCGAGCCAGAGCGCCGTCCACCGCACCGGGGATCGCCTTGGTGGGCAGCAGCGGCTCGGCGGCGGCGCAGCGCAGCAGGTTCTCCCGGCCGGACAGGAACGGGTGGAAGCCGGGGCCTTCCACCAGCGCACCGACGTGCGGAAGTACCTCACCCGTGGCCTTGGGCACCGGTGCGCCGAGCAGTTCAACGGTCCCGGCGGTGGGGCGGGACAGCCCCAGCAGCATCCGGATCAACGTGGTCTTGCCGGAGCCGTTCGGGCCCAGCACCCCGAGCACCGAGCCGGCAGGCACGTCGAGATCCACACCGGCCACGGCCACCGTGCGGCCGAACACCTTGTGCAGCCCCCGGATGCGGATCGCTGGGAGGTCCTGCGGGATCTGCGCCGGGTCCTCGGCCCGGGTCCTCGAGTCAGTGGTCGTCGCGTCAGCGCTCATCAAATCAGGGGTCATCGAATCAGGGGTCAACTGGTCAGCGCCTCCTCGAGGACCTGCTGCGGTACGGCTCCGGCGGCGATCCGGCCGTCGGAGACCACCAGGACGGTACCCACCGCGGTCTGCACGACCCAGCCCTCGCCCCACGGCCCGCTGGCCGGACGGCCGAGCTGGCTGATCATCGGGAGTGGATCGGTCTCCGCTCCGGAACCCGCGTTCGGCAGCTGCCCGAGCACCACGGTGTCCCAGCCCTCGTCCACGCGGCGGATCATGCTTCCAGCGGCGTCGTGCAGATCGGAGTGCAGATCCGGGTAATGGCCGGATGAGGCCTGCGGGAGCTCGGTCCGCTCGACCGCTACGCCCTCGGGTGGCGTGAACTGGAACAGTGCCGGGTCCTGCGGACCGACGTTCAGGTCGGAGAATCCGATCTGCAACGCCGGGTCGGTGGAGCCGTTGGCCAGCACAGTAACGCGCAACGGTACCCGCTTGACCGCATCGACAGCCACCCTCACCTCGCGTAACAGGGTCCGCTCGGTCGGCTTGGGGGTGAGCACGAGTTCATACACCGGCCGTCCGGCGACCTCGGCGGTACCGTCCACAGTCACGGTGCTGCTGTCTTGCACCACGCCGATCAGCGCCCGGGCCGCTTCGGCCGGGTCGGCCACGGGGGCGCGGTGCGATGCGGGTACGGCGCCGTGCTCCAGGGCGGTTGCGGTACGCGAAGACGAGTCGTAGCGCCACAGTGTTGTGCCGTCCTCGATCACCACCTGCTCGCCACCCAGGGAGGGCAACGCCAGCCGCCCCCGCCCCTGCCCATCGGACCAGACCCGGAAGATCGTCATCGGCTGGGTCAACGGGGACGGGGTGTCGTGCATCCCTCCCGGCAGTGCGGGCAGGCCCAGCGCGTTGTCCACTTCGACGGTGCCTCCGAACGCGGGAGCGTCCGCGGTGAGCACCGAGGCCACCAACTCCTCGGCGGAGACCTCGGACAAGTCGGGTTGGGATCCGGCGCCGGCGGGTACGGTCAGTGCCCCGAGCCCGATCGCGCCTGCCGCTGCGGTCGCCAACGCCACCGTCGATAGCTTCATCGCTTCCTCCCGCCGTGCCCCGACGCTCATCTGGGGGGTTCACCGACGATGCTGCTCCACCCCAGCTGAGAAGGCCCTGAGACCTTGAGAAACCCTTGAGACGCCCGGCCTCGACTCCCGCGGGCCGGCTCTGGTCAACGCTGTGCCGAGCCGTCGACGATGGTGCGGTTCCTGAGTGGCTCGGTCAGTGTCACATCGACCGCCTTCTGGACGGCGATCATCTGGCAGACCTGGCCCTGCGCGGCGGGATCGCTGCCCTCATGGAGCGTGATGGCCACCTTGTCGGTGCGGTAGTCGACAGTGACGTCGTTCAGGACGTAGCAGGGCTCGATCCCGCTGGTGAAGAACACCCGCACCGTCCGGGCACCCCGGGTCTCGACCCTCCGCCAGGGGATCGGCCGAACATTGAGCATGCCCTCCTGCGGGGTGACCAGCTGCCAATTTGGACCCGTGGCCACCGGTGCGATGGCGGCATAGGCCACCACAGGGGATCCCACCATGATCGCCCCGACCAGAGCCGTCACCAGAAATCGTGTCTTCAACACGGACCCTCCCCTTCCCATGGATGGCATCCTCATCAGCGGTACAGCCAGAAGACACCGGCCGAAACCCGATTATTTGATCAAGAACACACCTTACGGGTCAGAGCGGGCCGGCAGCTGTGCTGTCACCTGGCAGAGGCATGAACGGACGATGCACCATGGAGGGGTACCGGGATCGTCGACTCGACGCCGGGCTCGGTCAGGGGACCGCAGCTGGTTGTCTCCGACATCCAGGTGGCTCGTAGGCCGCTGTTGTCGGGAGGTGATGTCGGGACCGTTGAAGGTCTCAGTGCTACTGGGGGCATGCTGTGCGCTGTGAGTCCTCGGGTGTTGGTGGTTGATGACGAGGTAGGGGTGCGGCGTGCGCTGGAGCGGGGGCTGCGGGCGGAGGGGATGACGGTCGTTACCGCCCCCGACGGCCCCAGTGGGCTGCGGGCGGCGCTGACCGGCAGCTTCGATGCGGTGTTGCTGGACATCATGTTGCCCGGGCTTTCCGGGTACCGGGTGCTGGAGCGGCTGCGTGCGGCCGGGGTGGCCACGCCGGTGCTGCTGGTCTCGGCCAAGGACGGCGAAGTCGACCAGGCCGACGGGCTGGATCTGGGCGCCGACGGTTATCTCGTCAAGCCGTTCTCCTTCGTTGTGCTGGTCGCTCAGCTGCGTGCTGTCCTGCGCAGGCAGGCCGACCAGCACCGGGAGGTCGTGCTCACCCTCGGTGAGCTGGTGGTCGACCCGGACCGGCGGCGGGTGAGCTGGGCCGGCCAGCCGGTGCAGCTCTCGCCCAGGGAGTTCGCCGTGCTGCATGCGCTGGCCCGCCGGGCGGGCAGCGTGCTGAGCAAGGAGGATCTGCTGCGTGCCGTGTGGGGTGGCGAGCAGGCCGCCAGCCGCAACGCGGTGGAGGTCTACATCGGGTATCTGCGCCGCAAGCTCGACGCCGTCGGCGCGGGTGCTGTGCTACAGACGGTGCGTGGGCACGGCTATGTGGTCGGTGCGCAGGACGGGCCGTGAACCGGCTACGCCAGGCGTGGGCGGCCCGCCCGTTGCCGTTTCGGGTCGCCGTGGTGGTCACGGCGGTGGGCTTGGTGCTGTTCCTGCTGTTGGCCAGGGCGTCCACGGCGGTGGTGCAGCGAACGCTGTCCGACGCGCTGGACGGGGCGCTTGTGGCCGCGGTGGCTGCCGCTGCGCCCTTGGTGGCGTCCGGGCGTCCGGCCCTTCAGCCTCCCGGCGGCGACATCGAGGTGCGGGTGCTCGATCGAGCCGGCTCACCCGTCGACGGTGCCGGTCCGACCCCGTTGTCCAGCGAGGACGTGCGCCAGCTGCTCGCCGGGCTACCGGCGTGGACGCATCCGCCTGCGCAGCAGGAACATCCCGGAGGTCCGACGCGCTGGCTCGGGTGGGTGGTGAGCGCGCCGGACGGCACGCCGCGGCTGGTTGTCGCGGGCGCCGAGTCGATCGCGCAGGCCGCGTTGATCGGACAGACCGCCAGGGCGCTGTCAGTGGCGGCGGTGCTGGCCGCGGCGGCGATGGGAGCGGCGGGCTGGACAGCGGCCCGGTTCGCGTTGCGCCCGGTGGCACGGATGCGGGTGGCGGCTGCGGCGTTGGCAGCCGGGGACCGGCTGCCGCTACCCGCGGCGCGCGACGAGTTGCGGGCACTGGCCGAGGCGCTCAATGAGTTGTTGATCCGCCGCGACGACGCGGCTGCGCGGTTGCGCAGGTTCACCGGCGACGCCGCGCACGAGCTGCGCTCACCGGTGGCGGCGATCCGCGCGCAGGCCGAGGTGGCGGTGGTCCACCCCGATCCGGACCTGGCGGGGGAGGCCCTGGCCGACATCGCCGCCGAGGCGCAGCGGCTGTCGGCGCTGTTGGACGATCTGCTCGCGCTGGCCAGGGCGGATGCCGGAGAGCGGTTGCCCGCCCAGCCGGTCGACCTCGTCGCGGCCGTACGGGATGCGGCGAATCGGGCCCGGCCAGGCCCGGTTGCGGTGCGGGTGACCGCGCCTGCGCCCGCAGTGCTGCACGCTGCGCCCAGTGACGTCGCCCGCGTGCTGGACAACCTGCTCGCCAACGCGGTGCGTCACGCCCGGAACACCGTGCGGGTGGCGGTGCTGCCGGGCACCGGCATGGTGCGGGTACTGGTCGATGACGACGGTTCCGGAGTGCCCCCCGAGCACCGCCAACGTGTCTTCGACCGCTTCCACCGGGTGCAGGACGACCGGGACCGCCACACCGGTGGCACCGGCCTCGGCCTCGCCCTGGTGGCCGAAACCGTTCGCCGTTACGGCGGCACCGCTCGGGCAGGCGAAGCCCCCGACGGCGGCGCCCGCTTCGAGCTGCGCTGGCCAGTCGGCCGCCCTTCCGATACCACCAACCCGCTCGTGGAGCGCCATTAGCTAGTGTCGCGACACTGGCTCGGCATGCAGAAAACGTTCAGAAGGTGAACGGTCAATGCGGGGGCTCGCACCCGAAACTCGTAAACGGCGGCAGGCCCTCGCCGAGCTGGTGCGGTCACTATGTTCACGCGACATGATAGCGCCCCATCGACCAAATACCTAGCTTCCCGTATCTCAGCGACCCGTCACCACAAACATCGTCAGCACCTCGGATCCACCTGGATACCGTGAGCTGCTTCTTGGGCTCCGTCGGTATGGAGCGTATCAAGATCGTCTCGTTTCGACCTCGCGGTAGGGTCTGAGCACCGCGTAAGCCGAGTTCAATACTGGCCTCAGCCGAGTCCGCGCCCCCGGCGAACATCGAATATCGTAAGAACTGGAGAATTCTTTGTGAGAAAGGTGGCCGGTTAGAGCACTGATAGAAGAAATATAAAGACTTACCT
>JBOHHE010000372.1:0-17741 GCA_050700355.1 Pseudonocardiaceae bacterium | reverse complement strand
GCGCCTGGGACTCGGTGGCGAGCTTCTCCATCGCGGCGCGGATCACGCCGGTGTCGGTGCCCTTGAGTGCCTCCTGGGCCTCGCCCAGCGCGGCGTTCACCTTGTCCTTGACGTCGGCGGGCAGCTTGTCGTCGTTGTCCTTGACGAACTTCTCGGTCTGGTAGACCAGCGACTCCGCCTGGTTGCGGACCTCGGCCTCCTCGCGGCGCTTGCGGTCCTCCTCGGCGTGCTCCTCGGCGTCGCGCATCATCCGGTCGATGTCGTCCTTGGGCAGCGCCGAGCCGCCGGTGATGGTCATCGCCTGGGTCTTGCCGGTACCCATGTCCTTGGCCGAGACGTTGACGATGCCGTTGGCGTCGATGTCGAAGGTGACCTCGATCTGGGGCAGGCCGCGCGGCGCGGGAGGCAGCCCGGTGAGCTCGAACATGCCGAGCTTCTTGTTGTAGGCCGCGATCTCGCGCTCACCCTGGAACACCTGGATCTGCACGCTCGGCTGGTTGTCATCAGCGGTGGTGAAGATCTCCGAGCGCTTGGTGGGGATGGTCGTGTTGCGCTCGATGAGCTTGGTCATCACCCCACCCTTGGTCTCGAGGCCCAGCGACAGCGGGGTGACGTCAAGCAACAGGACGTCCTTGACCTCACCCTTGAGCACCCCGGCTTGCAGGGCGGCTCCCACTGCCACCACCTCGTCCGGGTTGACGCCCTTGTTCGGCTCCTTGCCGCCGGTCAGCTCCTTGACCAGGTCGTGCACGGCGGGCATCCGGGTGGAGCCACCGACGAGCACCACGTGGTCCATTTGCCCGACCGAGATGCCCGCGTCCTTGATCACGTTGCGGAACGGGGCGCGGCAGCGGTCCAGCAGGTCGGCGGTGATTTTCTGGAACTCGGCCCGCGACAGCGTCTCGTCGAGGAACAGCGGGTTCTTGTCGGCGTCGACGGTGATGTAGGGCAGGTTGATCGTCGCGCTGGACGAGCTGGAAAGCTCGATCTTGGCCTTCTCCGCGCCCTCCCGCAGACGCTGCATGGCCATCTTGTCCTTCTTCAGGTCGATGCCCTGGGAGGCACGGAACTTCTCCACCAGCCAGTCCATGATCCGCTGATCCCAGTCGTCCCCACCGAGGTGGTTGTCCCCGGAGGTGGCTTTCACCTCGACCACGCCATCGGCGATCTCCAGCAGCGACACGTCGAACGTGCCGCCACCGAGGTCGAACACCAGGATGGTCTGTTCCTTCTCGCCCTTGTCCAGGCCATAGGCCAGCGCGGCCGCGGTGGGCTCGTTGACGATCCGCAGCACGTTCAGCCCGGCGATCTGGCCGGCCTCCTTGGTGGCCTGGCGCTGGGCGTCCTCGAAGTACGCGGGCACGGTGATCACCGCGTCGGTCACGTCCTCGCCGAGGTAGGACTCGGCGTCGCGCTTGAGCTTCATCAGCACCCGAGCGCTGATCTCCTGCGCGGTGTACTTCTTCTTGTCGATCTCGGTCGACCAGTCGGTCCCCATGTGCCGCTTGACCGACCGGATGGTGCGGTCCACGTTGGTGACGGCCTGGTTCTTGGCCGACTGGCCGGTGAGCACCTCGCCGTTCTTGGCGAAGGCGACCACCGAGGGCGTGGTCCGCGAACCCTCCGAGTTCGCGATCACCGTCGGCTCCCCGCCCTCCAGGACGGCCACGACGGAGTTGGTGGTCCCTAGGTCGATGCCGACCGCACGAGCCATGTGAGCAACCCTTTCGAACTTGACTGATCCTGACTCAAGTCTGCTGATGACAGTCTCTCATGTCAACCTGCCGCCTTGAGCGCATCTCGCTCAACCTTCCTGCGGCTCCAACGCCGGAGTTGACGCCGATGTTCCCGCAGCGGGGCCGTCGCCGCCCGGGGCTCGGGATCTTCCACGATGTGGGAGTGCGGCTGTAGTGTTAACAACCTGGCTGGCGCCCTGAGCGAGGGTGGACAACTGGGGTAC
This sequence comes from Pseudonocardiaceae bacterium, assembly GCA_050700355.1. GTDB lineage: Bacteria > Actinomycetota > Actinomycetes > Mycobacteriales > Pseudonocardiaceae. The sequence goes on along the minus strand of JBOHHE010000372.1, from coordinate 15,781 downwards.
GCCATCGAGATGGTCGCCGAGGCGGTTATGCTCATTCGGGACGAATATGCGCAGCGACCGGACTTTTTTGTACACCTCCTGTGTGATTCGACCTCGCTGGCCGCGCGGATCTTCTCCGGCCGCTCGTCGCGGCGCCCTATATCGAGATTTCGCTACGACTGGTGCGTCAGTTCGGCGTGGTAGTGGAATGTGACGGAAACACCTTCCGGATGGCGGGTTGGACAGCTGTTCGGAGCGGGGTAGGAGCAGTTCACCGGCCGAACTGAACGCGCACCTCGTTATCGTGTGGAAGCACAAGTACTTCGCCTCCCTCGCGCCATCGCTCGGGAATCAAGAACAGCCGGGCGTCGGATTCGATGAGCAGGCGCAACCCACGGTAGCGGTAGCGGAACTCCTGACCGTCTTCGGGGGGCAGCTGGGTCTCGTCGACTCCCGGGTATCGCAGATATAGCCGTTCCTTGGTATCAAGGGTCACATTGGGCCTTCTAGTCAACTCCCGGCTGTCCGCATCGGCCTGACCGCGGCCGTAGGCACCAGCGAAGCTGTTGGTCAGCCAAAACAGGCTGAGCACAGCGATGCCGGAGACAAGCGCCCAGGAAATCCGCTCGAGTGTCCGCCGCTGCGGTGAACTGCTCTGATCCGCAGACGTACGCACCACCAGATGGTGTCCGTAGGCAACCAGCAGCGCGCCGAGACCGAGGCTGAGGGGAGTGATACCGGGGAACTCGTTGCGGGCGATGGAGGGGTAGACAATGCCGACCACCGCCCGGATGAGCAGCACCGCACCCGCCGCGATGGTCAGCCAGCCACCGCGCCGCAGGACCTTGTTGCGCCGCCCTCGCGCGAGGGCAGCGCTGGCCGCATTGTGTAGCCAGTACGCGGCGAGACCAGCGGCGAGCAATGCCGCGATAGGCACATACAGAGCGGCTACGCTGCGCAGCGCGAGATCCTGTGTGGACATCCGGAGTGTGGAGAGGTCCACACCGAAGTAGGCGAAATGCGTGTAGGTCGTGACGTAGCCGTAGTAGTAGAGCAGCGCGGCGATGAGTGTGGTCGGGGCGACCACACCGGCGATGGCCCGTAATCGCTCGGCAAGCGTCGTGAGTGGCTCCTCGTGAGTGGCTGCTCCGCCACTGGCTGAGTTTGTGACGGTTTGAGCCATGTCGCCTGCGCCGGTTTTCTTTACCGGAGGTTCGGACTCCGTCGCTTGCTTGCCTTGAGTCATGCCGCCGACTCCACCTTGATGGCGGTTGGTGAGGCCGTCAAATGCCGCTCCGGGAAGGGCAGCGAGGAGGATCGAGGACTTCCTCATCGTAGTAGGGATAGTTGGGGTATTTGGGACCGCTGTCAGGGTTGTCAGGATCGAGGAGCGTGTCAGGGCTGTCGGGGCGCTCTACGAAGCATGCCACGATCGGCTCGACGTATTGCCAGGTCACCCGGACCGGCGCGCTCGGCGAAGGCGCGCGAGCGCGGACTTTTTCGTCGTTACAGGGGCTGGCGGTCGTTGTCGTGCAGTCGGTCTCCAGGTCGTACACGAGCTCGACCGTGTAGTCCACACCGGGCTGTGCGGTTGTGACCATGCCGATGTGGCAGGTTGGACCGCCGTCCTGGTTGTAAGGGGACAATATCGGACCGTCGAGACACGATCCCACGCTCCCGAGGCCTTCATTGCATTCCGCTGAGCTGAGGAACCCGAAGACCGGGGAACTGGGTGGGTCCTGGCCAGCGAAGCGCACCCTGGTGATCCGAACGTCGAGCTGGCCTTTATTGGCGATCGATGTGCACTTCAGATCACCGGAGCTCGTCTCGCCGGAGCTTGTGAAGGCGGCCCACACACCCGCCCGCTGATAGAGATTATCCGGGGTCGGCCCAGCGACGTTCACCGTGCTACCCCCGGGATTGGTGTTTCCGCCGGGCAGGGGTCCGGTTGACTCCAGCGGTGGGCTGCCATCGGGGTTGGTGTTCCCCCCAGGGTTGGTGTTCCCCCCAGGGTTGGTGTTGCCGCCGGGGTTGGTCTTCCCGCCAGGGGCATTGCCGCCGGGGTCGGTGTTGCCACCGGGTGGTGGGCTGCTACCGGGTGGCGGATCGGTTGGCTCGAGCAGCGGAGCGGGGAATTCGCTGTCGGGCACCGAGGAGCTCGAAGTCAGCGGGGCCCCGCTGTCCGGCTCGTCTGCCGCCGGTCCTGCGCAGCTCGCTACGGTAAGTACGACAATGACAAAAAGAGGCAATGTGGCGTACCGCGTCATCAGATTGGTCGACACCTGGGTACCCCCTTGCTTGGAGCTCCGCCGGCAAGCGTCGCTGGAACCGGCTCATTATGGACCAGCATGACCAGAGGACACACCGTAAATATGACTTTTACATAGTGCGTCCCACACACGAGCTTGATGATCTATGTCTCCGGCCTGACAGTGTTTCTGCGGCGTTCAGCCACCACTGCGAGATCAGCAACGGGATCCCCCGTCGGTCCAGGTCATCACGCCCGCGCAGAGCAGCAGGCGTCGCAGACCGTCGACACCGTCGCCCGCGCCGAGCTGATCCCGCATCGGATCAGGTTCGACGAGATTGACACCACCCTCATCATCACAACCAGACCAGCCCTCCACAACGGCCGGGCCGCGTGGTGCCGACGGCCGCGCTCAGGGACAGTGCACATCCGCTCGCTGAACTTGCTCCCGAGGTGGAGTTCATCGAAGCTGCGACCGGACGCTCGACCCATTCACCACCTCCCCTGCTGCGTTGACCGCTCTACCCGCGCGATCAGCGGTGAGGAGTCGTCGCGAAAAGCGAAGGCGAGCAGCGGCACGATGAGGCCTACGACGATGAGCAGCAGCGGAAACGTCGACAGGGCTGCCGCCGGGATCGCGACGAGCTTGAAGCTGTCGATCGCGGTGTGTACCAGGGCGGACATGTACCGCCAACGCGAAAATGTGCCAAAACCGCCTGCCGTCCCGCGCTGCGACAGCGAGGAACAGAACGCCGATCAAGAACGTGAACCCGTGGTTCAGTCTAGTGCGGCAAGGTGACGGCGAATACTATCACCGTCAGGGACGTTGAGGTTGGTGTAGATGGCCAAGGCCTGCTGCCAATGCTGACGGGCCTGGTCGGTTTCACCGATGGCGTGGTGAGCATGAGCGAGACCATCGTGGGCGCGGGCCTGTTCGTATTGGTCCCCGATCTGGTCAGCCAGGGTGAGAGCGGCGCTGTGCTGGGTGCTTGCCTCCTTGAGTCTACCGGCGACAAGAAAGGCTTCGCCTAGACCGTTGAGTGTGTCGGCTTCGCCGCCTCGATCACCGATCTCCCGGAAGAGAATCAGGGCCTGTTTGTGATAATCGATAGCCTGTACCCAGTGACCCTGCCGTCGGCACACTGAACCTAGATTGGTCAGTGTATTGGCCTCATCAGATCGGGTGCCAAGTTCTCGAAAAATAGCAAGCGCCTGTTGTGCGTAATCGAGGGCGTGCTGGTAGTGTCTCGACTTTCGTAGTTATGCGGCGTGGGTGTCCCAGGCCAGGCGGATGGTGTGGATTTCTTCGGGTGTGGGCGCCTGGGGGTGAGTGGGCTGATATCTGGTGGCGATGAGGACCCGGCGGAGTTTAGTGATCATGTCGGCGGTGGAGGGTTGGGTCTTGGTCGGGTACCAGGGGGTGCGCTCGCGGCGTTCGGTGATGTCGTCGGGGTGGTGTCCGGCGGTGGTGTACCAGAGCATGGTCAGGGTTTGGCAGGTCAGGGCGAACGGCACGGTGCGGCGGACTGCGGCCGCGACGCGGTTGCGGGTCTGGCCGGTGCCGAAGAGTTGTTTCGCGTCTTCGATGGCGACTTCGATGGACCAGCGGGCGGCGTAGCGTTCGATCACACCGGCCGGGTGGGTGGTGGTGTCGGTGGTGATCAGGGCTAGGTCGTAGCCGTGGTGGGTGCCCGGCTCGCGGACCAGCACGAGGCGGACCGGGCGGGGCCCGAACACCGTGTACCACAGGCAGGAGATCGTCGCGGTGTGCACGGTGGTGGTGCTCTGGTAGCGGGTCGGGGTAGCCGGGGTGAACGTTGCGGTGGCGGCCAGGGTGGTCATCGATCCCAGCCGGGGGCCCTTGACCCGGGGTCGGCCGCGTTTCCCGGTGCGCGGTGGGGGCGGTTCGTGTAGCGCGGCGTTTTTGCGGGGGCGGGTGGTGCAGGTGAGCTGGTCGGGGAGTCCGCGCAGGTCCCGGGCGCCGTAGGCGGCGTCGGCGACCACGTGGATCTGGCGGTCGGGTAGCGCGGTGGCCAAGGCCTGGATCATCTGGCGGGCCAAGCCACGAGCCTGTCACGTTTTCCGTGTAAGCCACGGAATGGCTAATACAATTAGTCTATCACAGGGGGAGTCGTCCTGGGAAGAGGACAGCCAGAGTATTCAAGGCTTTTTTCCACCCATACGCGCCCGTACCGGACGTGCCTCCTCTCGTGCTGGAAATGTTCCGCAAACCGAGGTAGATCAACTTCATCGCCGCCTCGTCCGACGGGAAGTGTCCCCGGTTCTTGGTGATTTTGCGGAGTTGGAAGTTGATGGACTCGATCGCGTTGGTCGTGTACACGATCTTCCGCAGCTCCGCCGGGTAATCCAGGAAGGGGATGAACTCGTTCCAGGCCCGATGCCACACGTCGATCGCGCCGGGGTACCGCTGTCCGAAGTCGGCCTCGAAATTCTTGAGCTCCACCTCAGCGGCCTCCCAGCTGGGGGCCGTGTACATTGCCCGCATACCGGCCGCGACTTTCTTCCGATCGGCATAGGACACAAATTTCATCGCATTTCTGATGACGTGGACTACACAGGTTCGCACGACGGTATCCGGGAACGCCGTGGTGATTGCCTCGGGCAATCCAGACAACCCGTCACAGCAGCAGATGAGAATGTCGCGCAGCCCGCGGTTACGCAGCTGAGTCAGCACCGACAGCCAGAACCTCGCCCCCTCGGCCTCGGCGATCCAGCAGCCCAGGGCATGCTTGCGGCCGTCCACATCGACCCCGATGACCAGGTGCGCGACCTTGACCGTCACCGCGCCCTTGTCCCGCACCCGAATCCGAATCCCGTCGATGTAGACGATCGGATACACCTCCTCGACCGGCCGGTTGCGCCACAATTCGATCTCATCAGTAACCACCTCAGTGACATTCGAGATCAATTCCCGGGACACGTCCATCCCGTACACCTCGCGCAGATGCGCCTCGATATCCCGGGTCGTCATCCCCCGGGCATACAACGACAGGATCATCTCGTCGATCTGCCCCCGCCGGCGCGCTCGCTTCGGCACGATCTTCGGCTCGAAACTGCCATTACGATCCCGCGGCACCCGAATCGTCACCGGACCGTTCGATGTCGACACCGTCTTGGCCGAATGACCATTACGGGAATTCCCCGACCCGGCACCGGCCGGATCACCCCGCTCATAACCCAGCTCCAGGGTCATCTCCGTCTCCAACGCGCGCTCGAGCACCGCCTTCGTCATCTGATTCAACAACCCATCCACACCATCGATCGGCGTACCCGAGTCCATCGCGTCCGCCAACAACGCATCAATCATCGAGGAATCAAAGACTTCCGCCAACCGCGCGGACGCTTCAGCCTCACGATCATCAATGCCGATGTCCTGACTCACGGATATTCCTTTCCCAGCCGACTGGAGATCAACGACGGCTGATCTTGCCCTATCCGTGGCTTACACAGCTGTCATGACACGCCCAGTGTGGGGGGGTGACACCCCCCGTGACAGACCAATAACCGCATGAAGTCACTCCCCTGGTGTCAACCTGATCAACACTGCAATGGTCAGCGTGCACCTAATGGCGACACAACGACCAATTGAGGCTCACGGCACTGGACAGGGACGAGCGTGACGGGGCGTCGTCCAGTTTGAGAGTTTGAGCCCAAGCCGCGATTCGGGAACAGCGAGGGGTAGATACGTGATGGATGTCGTGATACAGCGGGACAACGAGCACGGCCGGATAGCGGTGGACGGGCGCTTGATCGCCGATGATCAGCAATGCACATTCTTGGTAATCCACGAGCGCACCGGAGGTACGTGGGCTATTTACCCCCATGGTGTGGGCAAGCTCGGGGTGCGCCTGGCGAAGGTGGACGCAGTGCGGGTGGCTGAGGCCATCGTGGCGGGTGCCCAGTGAACGACTCCGGGGGGCAGAACGGGTCCGCACCGAGCGCGGAGAGCCGGACCCTCGCGGTGGTGACCGCGTCGCTGCGGTGTGGCCGATCGCAGCCGGTGCGGCATCTGGTGGAGTTGGACGAAGTGTTTGCGCAGCGGCACCACTGGAGGAACCCCATCGTCTTGTGCTGCGCGGATGTAGCCGAACCGGATCCGGACGTTGAAGATCCCGATTGTCCGGGCTGTCGGGACTGTGCGCGCTACTGCCCGCATTGTGTGCACGAGGCGGTCAGGTGGAGCGCCGAGGTTCCCGATCCCGCGCCCGCAGCTCCCGGTGGGGCAAGCCGGGGAGGCGGGATGGGACAAGGTTGTTGACATCAACCATAGTTGAGGTTGCAGGCTTCCCCTGAGCCGCTGTTCGCGGAACCAAGACTATTGAGAGGCACTTCAATGCCCACTACCGACCACACTGCGACGAACCAGACCGAATCGGGCCGCGCCCGGCTCCGGACCACGGAAGATAAGCGGCGGCAGGGCCTGAGCTGGTGGCAGGCCAGTGCCGTCGGGGCCGGAGCCGCGACGGTCGTCAATCTCCTGATCCTGCTCATCGGATGGGCGGCGGGCGCATCGTTCGTCGTGCTGGACGGCACCAACGTCCACGAGGTCGGCGCCACCGGGGTGATCATCGCCACGGCGCCCCCGCTGGTGGGGGGAATCGCCCTGGCGGCGTTGCTGGCCCACTGGTGGTCATGGATCATCCGGTTGGCGCAGGTCATCGGCGGTGGGTTCGCGCTGCTGACCGTGGCCGGGCCCGTCATGGCCGACACCGACGGCGGGACCCAGCTCGCCCTTGCTCTGATGCACATCGTCCTGGCCGTGGCCGTGGTCCTCAGCCTGGAGGCGGTACGGCACCGGATCAAGGCCGGCCACGGGGAGTGACCTCAGCACCGCCGTGCGCGGGAGCCACCCGAACGCCGGTGGGATGATGGCACCACCATGGACGGGAACGGAATGAACATGACCAGCGCGCTCAAGCGTGTGGTCACCCCGCTGGAGACTGTGGAATGGCGTAACGGGTGCCTTGAAGTACTCGATCAGACACTGCTGCCGGGCCGGCGTGAGGTCCGGCGGATCACCTCGGTGGCCGCTGCCGTCGATGCTCTGCAACGCCTGGTGGTGCGCGGTGCTCCGGCCATCGGCGTGTTCGGGGGCTTCGCGCTGGTAGTGGGATTGGATGAGGCGGCGCCCCGCTCGCCGGTTGAGGCCGCCGAGGTGCTGGTGCGCCTCGAGACCGAGATCGGTAACGCCCGGCGAACCGCCGTCAACCTCTGGTGGGCGGCATCCCGGGTCGCCATGGCAGCCCGCAGGTGCGGCGAGGCAGGCGGCGACGTCGCGGGAATGCGGGCGGCGGCGCTGGCGGAAGCGTCGGCCATCCAGGCGCGGGATCGGACATCCTGCCGACGCATCGCGACGTACGGGCTGGCGGAGCTGGCTGGGGTGTCCCGGTTCCTCACCCACTGCAACGCTGGACGGCTGGCCTCCACCGGTATCGGGACGGCGTTGGCTCCCATCTACGCCAAGCTGGAGGCCGGCCAGCCGGTCGAGGTCATGTCGTGCGAGACCCGTCCGCTGTTTCAGGGCGGGCGCCTGACGGCGTGGGAGCTTGCCGAAGTGGGAGTGCCGGTCACCCTGATCACCGACGGGGCCGCGGGCTCGGCCATCAGCACCGGGCTGATCGACGCCGTCATCGTCGGCTGCGACCGGGTAGCGATGAACGGTGACACGGTGAACAAGATCGGCACGTGTGCCCTGGCGGTCCTGGCGCACGACGCCGACATCCCCTTCTACGTGGCAGGCCCGCTCTCCAGCTTCGACCCCGCCGCACCGGACGGCGCGGAGATGCCCATCGAGCATCGCGGTGCCGACGAGGTGCGGCACATCGGGGAGTCCCAGGTCGGGGCCGACGTGTCGATCTGGAACCCCGCCTTCGACCTGACAGCGGCCCGGTACGTCACCGCCTTCATCACCGATGCCGGTGTCCTGCGGCCCCCGTTCCGGGACTCGATCGCCACCGCACTGGCAGACAGCGGCGGGCCGGGGTGAGCACCACGGACGATCGGCCTGCTGCCGAGGCGCTCTGCGCCTACGCCCGCCGGATGGTCACCGACGGCCTGGCGGAGGGAACCAGCGGCAACCTCAGCGTGCGAAACGGTGATCTCGTAGCCGTCACACCGAGCGCGGTGGAACCGGAGCGCCTGCGCCCGGAAGACATTTGCTACGTACGGCTCAACGGGGCACAGGTGGCCGGGGCGGGCCGGCCATCGTCGGAGTTGCCGATGCACCTGGCCATCTACCGCCGGACCGACGCCCTGGCGGTGGTCCACACCCACTCGCCCTGGGCGACGGCGGTCTCCACCGTGGCAGCCGAACTTCCCCCCATTCACTACCTGCTGGTCTTTCTCGGTGAGAAGGTCCAGGTCGCCCCCTACGCCACCCCGGGCAGCGCGGAGCTGGGCGAGCGGGTCGTCGAGGCGCTCCTGCGCAGCTCCGCGGTCCTCCTGCAGAACCACGGAGCGGTGACGGTCGGCCCGTCGTTGGAGCGGGCCTACCGGTACGCGACCATCCTCGAATGGGTCGCCGCGCTGTGGTCCCGCGCCAAGCTCCTCGGCGAGCCCCGGCTGCTGAGCGCCGACGAAATGGCCCAAGCCGCCGAAGCCCTGCGGGACTACGGAAATCTCGGCTCGACACCGACCTCGTCGGGGCATCAGTAATCCGTCCTCCACGGCTCGGACGAAGACGCCGACCGCGGCCCGGCTCAAAGCAGCAACCGCTCGATCGTGTCCTTGAAGGCAAACTCCCTGTCCTGAGCCGGGCACGCACCGCGCTTCAGCCCAATCGAGGCAATTCGGCCACCCAGACGAGTTACGCACGATAAGCTGATCCGGCTGGTTACGCTGCGCAATCTTCATCGTCGGAGAGCAGGGGAAGGTCATGACTGAGCCGGTCATTCGGCTTGACCTGTGCATCAAGACGGACTCGGGAGCCGACGCTGAAGAACTGGCTGGGCTGGCTATAGATCTGTGTGAACTGTTGGAGGAGCGGCTGGCTATCGAACGCGTTGCTGCCGCAACCGCGGGTCAAGCACCCCCCGATACGCGCGCCGGGGAAATTTTCGTAGCTGGCGCGCTGACCGTGATGCTTACGCAGTCTTCGAATCTCCTCACTGCGCTCATCGAGACCGTGCAATCGTGGGTTTCCTCCGTCGGCGGACGCAGCGTAAAGCTTGAGATCGACGGTGATGCTCTCGAGGTCACCGGGATCAGCCGGAGGGACCAACGCGAGCTGATCCAGACCTGGATCGACCGTCACACCAACCGGTGAGGTCGGATGATCGGCACGAGGGTCGCGCTGCTGGTCGGCTGCTCCGAGTACAAGGACCAGAGGTTTCCGGATCTGCCGACGTCGGCCCAGGACATCGAAGCATTGACAGCTGTACTCGCCGACCCGACGATCGGTGAATTCGTGGTAGAAGCTCTGCCCAACAAGCCCTCGGAAGAGGTCCGCGAGAAGATTGAGGGCTTCTTCGCCGAGCGCAAACCCGATGATCTCCTGCTGCTCTACTTCTCCTGCCATGGTGTTCTGGATGACAGAGGGCAGCTGTACTTCGTAGCGGCAAACACAAAGAAGGAGCTGCTGGACGCGACCGGAATCTCGGCGCAATGGGTGAAGAAGCAGATGGATCAAAGCCGCTCGCAACGCATCGTGTTGCTACTCGAATGCTGCTACAGTGGCGCATTTAACAAAGGCCTCAGGCGTGGGCCTGCCGACGCCGAGGATGTTCTCGAGCAGCTCAGCGGGCATGGCCGTGTGGTCATCACCGCCTCGGACAAGTTGGAGTATGCCTACGGGTCGGATTTCACCAATGCCGTGGTCAAAGGTTTGCAGACCGGGGCAGCCGACCTCGATGGTGATGGCCGGATATCGGTCGATGAATTGTATCAATACGTGTACGACCAGGTCCGCCAGAGCAAACACACACAGGACCAAACGCCGACGAAGTCGACGGATGGTATGCGCGGCCAACTCTATCTGGCGAAGAATTTCCGGACGCCATTACCACTGCCCGACGAACTCGAACAAGCCTTGGCGAGCGACATTGTCTGGAAGCGATTGTGGGCGGTTGACGGTTTACGGCATCTCCTGGCCGGCGACCATCCAGGAGGTCAGAAACGCAGAGCGAGACAAGCCCTGAACCTCTTGCGCGACAACGATACCGAACCTCGCATTCAGGAGGCTGCCGGCAAGGCGTTGGATGACATTTCCCCGCAACCTGTAGCTACAGATCCTCGACCTCAGACACCGTACTGGCTGGCTGTGATCAATCTGATACTTGCGCTAGTGTTGAATGCGGTTTATGTGGTGCCTACAGCATTAGGCATCGGATGTTCGCCGAGCGTCAGACCTACCGACAGCGTGCTCACACTCGGGACATTATTGCCGAATAGCGGAACGTTCTTCTACGCGGGTGCAGCACTCAAAGCTGGTGTAGATCTGGCGTGGAAGGATATCCAAGCCGTTGACCCCCCTTCCCTTGACGTGAGGCTCGATGAGGCCAATCGGCGTAATGAGGGTACACCATCCGCTGACACCGCCGACCGGTCGACTGATGAGCTGTTGGCCAGCGAAGTAGATGCGATCATCGGCCCCGCAACGTCACCGGTGGCCGTCAAAGTGATCGACAAGGTGGTCTGTGCGGGAGTGATCCTGTTTGCGCCCGCCAACACGTCGCCGGTGTTCACCGAGTGGCCCGACCACGGACTCTACTTCCGCACCGCGCCGCTAAGTACGCTCGAAGGCGCCGCACTCGGCAATCTCATAGTCGATGACGGTAACTCGACAGTAGTTCTGATGTCGCGCGACGATGCGTTCGGCAACCCCTTGCGAGAGGCGACCGAAGAGGCTGTCCAGAAATCCGGCGTCCAGATACGCGACTCTTTCCCCTACGACCCGAACGCGCCCTACCACGATGAGGAAATCCAGCAGATCAAAGACCACGATCCCGATGCGATCGTGCTGATTGGCTTCGAGGAGAGCGCACAAATCCTTGCCAAGATGATCGAAATGGGCATCGGCCCGCAGCACAAAAAAGTATACGCATCGGGCGCTATGATGACCAAAGTCTTGACCGGGCGGGTCGATTCAAGGAATCCAAGCGTCTTGGCAGGAATGCAAGGCGCCCCACTGGACACCGGTGACGAGGAGTTCGTGAAGCGGCTGAGAGAGGTCAATCCTCAACTAGATGATCTGACCTATGCCGCAGAGGCTTACGACGCAGTGGTCATCACTGTGCTAGCGGCGGCTTCCGCCAAGACGGGCGCGCCGGCCGACATCGCAAATGAGATCAATGGCGTGACGAAGGATGGCGAGAAATGCACTGGATTCGCCATCTGTTTGGCGTTGATAGAAACCGGCAAGAACATCGACTACGACGGTCCGTCCGGAGAACTGGAGTTTACCGATGCCGGTGAGCCCCTCTCCGGCACCTACGTGATCAGCGAGTTTCAAGACGACGGCACCGTAAAGGCCGGCAAGCACGTGAGTTGCACCATGGCCAATTCAACCGGGACCTGCCGTTGAAGAACTTGCCCCACCACCGGCGTCCTGCGCCGGGGGCAGCAGGTTCCTCGCTCCAGCCTGCCAGCGTCGTCATCCGTCGCGACCACGACCCACCCAGCCGGTCTCAGTGCAGGCGCTGGCCGACACCTACAGTCTGGCCTCCGACCTGTGCACCAATCTCCACGACAACGTCCGTGCCTGGCGCCATTTCGGCGACTTTCGTCGCCGCATCCAAGCCGGCGCCTGAACCAACTCTCAGCACGCGCTTGGCGCCCCGGGCAGCGCGGTTGGGCGAGAGCGGACAGACTAGGGGCATGCGGGGATCTGGAGACGTAGAAGACGAAGCCGTGTATGACACCGCGCCGGTCAACGAAAGTTCCAGGCCGACAAGAGACGGGATGGCAGGTGCGCCGCCGGTTGAGGAGCAACGCAGGCTGCTTGCCGGTGAGCATCACGACCCGCACTCGGTGCTCGGAGCCCACCACCACCCCGATGGCACCGCGATGCGGGTACTGCGCCCGCACGCCGACGAGGTGACCGTGCTCATTGACAATGCCCAGTATCCCCTACAACGCACCACCGAAGGGCTGTTCCACGGCGTGGTGCCCGCTCCACCGGGGGATTACCGGCTGCGGGTGCGCCACGGTGACCACATCGAGACCACCGACGACCCGTACCGCTGGCTGCCGACGCTGGGCGAGGTGGATCTGCACCTCATCGGGGAGGGGCGCCACGAACGGCTGTGGGAGATGCTGGGGGCGAACCTGCGGACCTACTCCACTCCCCATGGAACCGTCGAGGGCACCTCATTCGCGGTCTGGGCGCCACATGCCCGCGGAGTGCGGGTGTGCGGGGACTTCGACGGCTGGTCCGGAGTGGCCACCCCGTTGCGCTCCTTGGGTTCCTCCGGGATATGGGAGGTCTTCCTCCCCGGCGTCGGCCCCGGCACGCACTACAAGTTCCGCATTCTGGGCTCGGACGGCCGCTGGCACGAGAAAGCGGATCCCATGGCCCGCGCCACCGAGATCCAGCCGCACACCGCCTCGGTGGTCGCCGCCCCGACTGTCCACGAGTGGACCGACGCCGACTGGCTCGCCCACCGGGCGACGGCCAGGCAGACCACCGAGCCGATGAGTGTCTACGAGGTCCATCTGGGGTCCTGGAAGCAGGGGCTCGGCTACCGCGAACTGGCCGACGAACTCGTCGAGCATGTCAAGTCCACCGGGTTCACCCACATCGAACTGCTACCGGTGGCCGAGCACCCGTTCGGCGGCTCCTGGGGCTACCAGGTCACCTCCTACTACGCGCCGAGCGCGCGCTACGGCTCCCCCGATGATTTCCGTTATTTCGTCGACACTCTGCACGGCGCCGGGATCGGTGTCCTCATCGACTGGGTGCCTGCGCACTTCCCGCGCGATGAATGGGCGTTGGCCTGCTTCGATGGGACGCCCTGCTATGAGCACGCCGACCCGAGAAGGGGAGCGCATCCCGACTGGGGCACCCTGATCTTCGACTTCGGGCGCAACGAAGTCCGTAACTTCCTGGTGGCCAACGCGCTGTACTGGCTGGAGGAGTTCCACATCGACGGCCTGCGGGTGGATGCCGTGGCGTCGATGCTCTATCTGGACTACTCCCGCGAGCACGGCCAATGGGAGCCCAATATCCATGGTGGCCGGGAGAACCTGGAAGCGGTGGCATTTCTGCAGGAGATGAATGCGACCGTCTACCGGCGCCACCCCGGCGTCGTGACGATCGCCGAAGAATCCACCGCCTGGCCCGGAGTCACCCGCCCGACCTATCTGGGTGGGCTGGGTTTCGGCTTCAAGTGGAACATGGGCTGGATGCACGACACGCTCCAGTACATCGGGCACAATCCGGTACACCGCAGCTACCACCACAATCAGCTGACCTTCTCTCTGGTGTACGCTTGGAGCGAGAACTATGTCCTGCCGCTCTCGCATGACGAGGTGGTGCACGGCAAGGGCTCGCTGTGGACGCGGATGCCGGGAGACGACTGGAACAAGGCGGCCAACCTGCGGTCCCTGCTGGCGTACATGTGGGCTCATCCCGGCAAGCAGGTGCTGTTCATGGGTGGTGAGTTCGGGCAGCCCGCAGAATGGGCCGAGAGCCGCTCACTGGACTGGAAGCTGCTGACCGACCCGCTGCACAAGGGGCTGCTGCGAATGGTCGGGGATCTCAATGCCACCTACCGATCCCACCGTGCGCTCTTCAGCCAGGACGACACTCCAGCCGGGTTCGAATGGATCGACGCGAACGATGCCGAGGGCAATGTGCTGAGCTTTCTGCGCTGGGGCGACGACGGATCGGTGCTGGCCTGCCTGGCGAACTTCGCGGGCACTCCTCACGAGGACTACCGCGTCGGGCTGCCGTTCCCGGGAAGCTGGAGTGAGGCGCTCAACACCGATTCCGAGAGCTACGGCGGCTCCGGAGTCGGCAATCTCGGTGTGGTCAGCGCCACCGAGCAACCGTGGCATGGCAGGCCCTGCTCCGCGGTACTGCGGCTGCCACCGGCCGGTGTGCTGTGGCTCGTCCCGGCGACCTCGGAAAACCTGGGCGCCCGCGGCCCGTAGCGCGTCTGGGAGTGAGAAACTGGACCGATGCTTTCGTCCTGCCCCGCCCCGCCTCAGCAGCGCGGCGTACTACTGGTGGTTCTGCTCACCCTGCTGCTCGTTCCCGGAGGCTGCGGGGTCACGGTCGGGGGGAGTCCACAGCCGGACAGCGGCGCGCTCGTCGGTCCAGTGGATACCAGCGTCGTGCGCGGGGCCGAGGACGGCCCGATCGATGTACTGGCCGCCGCCACCGTGCTCGACTTGCAGTCCTACTGGAGGACGACGTTCGAGGATACCTTCGGAAAACCATGGCGCGAGCTTGCGGGCGGGTTCTACTCAGTGGACACCCGTGACCGGACGGCGCCACCACCGCCGTGCCTGCGAGCGTCCACCCAAGTGAAGAACAATGCCTACTACTGCGCGGAGGCGGATGCCATTGCCTGGGACCGCGCCACGTTGTTCCCCGAACTGCAAGAACGCGATGGCGACGGCGGGGTGGTGGTGGTTCTCGCCCACGAGATGGGCCATGCCGTGCACAATCGGCTCGGCATCGACCCGGCAGCGGAGCTCCGTTATCCCGGCCGATACCCGACGGTCCTCACCGAGGCGATGGCGGACTGCTATGCCGGGTCTTTTGTGCGGTGGGTGGCCGACGGCAATGCCCAACATCTGCGCCTGAACCAGCAGCAGGAGCTGGACCTCGCGCTCAGTGCGCTGGTGGCCTTCCGGGACCCGGTGGGTGTATCGGCGGGAGACAACGCGGCCCACGGCAATGCCTTCGACCGGGTCTCGGCGTTTCAGGACGGCTATCAGCAGGGCGCGGCGCTGTGCGCGAACTTCACCCTGGACAACCGGAAGTTCACCCAGCAACGTTTCACCTCTCTCGAGGACCTGCGCCGCGGCGGCAACCTGGTCTTCGCCGATCTCGTCCGATCGATCACGCCGGACCTGGATGCCTACTTCGCGAATCTCGTCACCACGCGAGGGGGCCGGTGGCAGCCACCACAACTGCGTCCGGTTCAGCAGACCTCCGACTGCACGGACCAGCAGGGCCCGGTCGCGTTCTGCCCCACTGAAGGCGACACCATCGAACTCGACGCTTCCGGCCAACTCCCCACCCTGCACGATCAGATCGGGGACTATTCCACCGGAACCCTGCTGGCCAGCCGCTACAGCCTGGCCGCGCTGGATGCGCTGGGCCGACCGATCGAGGGCACGGAGGCCAGCCAGGAGGTGTTATGCCTGACCGGTACCTACACCCGTGAACTGCTCACGCGGAAAGCCGGCTTCGGCCTGTCCCCCGGTGATCTGGACGAGGCCGTCCAGATACTGCTCCGCTTCGACTACGGCTCCCGAGACGTGGCAGGCCAAGGCCTGCCCTCAGGTTTCGATCGGGTGAACGAGTTCCGGGCGGGCGCCCTCGACGGAATAGCCGCCTGCGGCGGCCCGTGAGTGGCGTTGGGT
>JBOHHE010000371.1:0-15312 GCA_050700355.1 Pseudonocardiaceae bacterium | reverse complement strand
GCCCACTGCTGGCCGACCGCGTCGACACCCGGCAGCCTGCGTTCGGCGGCGAAAGCGCCGAGCCGGACCAGATCCGAGGCGAGATCGTGTCCGACGAGGATCTTGGCCTGGCGGCGGCAGGCCACGAGAATATCGTCCAACCGTTCCGCCAGTACGGTGGGCTGTTCCGACTCGTCGATGGTCAGCACCTCGAATCCAAAGTTGAGGTGTTGACCATCCAAGGACATCGTGCGGGTGCTGTCGGTGTTGAGATAGACCGCACAGACCCATACAAGTCTGGCTACGTAGCCGGTCCAGCCGACGGTGACCGTCGCCATCATTGCGCGGGCCTTGCCGAACGGGCGCTGCCCGGCACCGAACGGCGTGATCGGCCAGGCGAGGTTGGTGGTGCTACGCATGGCTGCCGCCACGCTGGGTGGTGTGGATGCTCGCGCCCAGGTACTTGGCGATGTGGTTGCGCTTGAACCGGTAGCGCTTCCAGATCTCAGTGATCGGTTCCTCCAACACGTTGCCCAGCGGCTCGAAAAGGTCGGTCGCGTCGTACACGGGCCAGGCGTTGGCCTTGCCGGTGGGCTCAATGCAGATCATGTGGCCCTCGGTCTCCGGGGTCCACGTGGTCAGGCGCAGGGCAGGCCGCCAAGCGTAGGTGCAGGCGAGTCCGGTCAGGTGGTGGAACGTCGTTTCGGCTTCGGCGTTGCTAATGAACTCGTGCTCGTCGAGGTCGAGGGCATTGCCCTTGCGCAGCGGCATGATGAGTTTGAGCTTGCCGGCGTCGATGGTGTCGGCGATCTGGTAGGTGAACGGCAGCCCGTGCAGGTCCGAGCGCAGGACCACGCACGACAGCGACAGCGGCAACCCGTGTTCCTGGAACACCCGGATGCCTGCCATGACCTTGTCGTAATCGCCGCGGACTCGTTGGGTGATGGCCCTCGGTCCTTCCAGGCCGACGTTGACGTAGGCGACCTTGCCAGCCAGGCGCTTGGCGTGTTGCAGCGCTCTGGTGGCGTTGGTGGGGATGCCGAGGATGAACTCGGAGTACATGTCGACGATGTCGCCGAAGTCCTTGCGCATCAGCGGTTCTCCCCCGGAGAGGAACACTCGCTGCACACCGGCGAGATTGGCGCGCATCGTGTCGAGTTGGACCGGTGTGGGGTCGGGTAGTTGCAGGATCTCCGAGCAGAAGTTGCAATCGAAATTGCAACGCTTGGTGACCTGCAGAATGACCGACAGTGGTGCGGTGATCTGGGCGAGAAATCCATCGATGGACGTGTCGCCGGTCAGCTTGAAGTGGTGTCCCTCGGTGAAGATGACCGGACCTGACTGTGGCCGTGCTTCCCCAGATGGAGCCGACATGGTGGGCATACCTAGATCGGACACGGTGAAACCCCTTTCCTTGACGAGTAGCACTGTGGATCGGACAAACGGAAGGATGAGGAGGCCGAACTCAGTTAGCGGCGGGCGTATCGGTGGATGGTCGGAGAATCGTGCCGGCGAAGGATGAGTGATCTAGTGCCCGGAGTCCGAGTCTGATCAGTTCTGCTGGGTGGGTTTGCAGGGTCCGGGCCAGGGCCACGATCAGGGAGAGCCGGTCGAGTGTGGCGTCTCCGGTCTCCAGGCGGCTGAGGTGGGAGGCGCTGATTCCGGCCAGCCCGGAGACCACTTCGAGGGTCTTGCCCTGATCGTGGCGGAGTTTGCGCAGCTTATGGCCTACATCGGTGGGTTGGCGGCGCTTGCTGTTGCTCATGTCTTTGTGGTGCCTTCCTCCGGAACGGTTTGGGTCACCCTTTCCCGGGGTGCTGTGTGCCGGTTGTTCGTGGTGGTCTCATCATGTCGCGTGCTGTGCCGTAACGGGCGAGAGCTGTGGATGTGGCGGATTTTTCGTATTCGGGTGGTTATGCTGCGCGCGGTCGGTGTCTCTGGGAGAGGTGTTCGAGGAGGGGGAGTGGCTCAGCCAGTACCGGGAAGCGGTGGCCGCGAGCCGGATGTGTCGGGGTGGGTGTCGTCTGGTCCGACGATGCTGAAGGTGTTGTTGCGGGAGCGTCATTGGCAGAATTACGGCATGTTCAAGCGGGCCTATCAGCAGGCCGCCAGGGGTCTGCACAAGGATCTCGTCGAGACCCATCCGAGTAGGGCGACGTTGTTTCGGTGGCAGGCCGGGCAGTTGCGGGAGCTGCCCTATCCCGATCACTGCGCTGTGCTGGAGGCCATGTTGCCCGGGTGGACGGCCGTGGAGTTGTTCCAGCCTTATCTGCCGCCGGATGCCGTCGCGGGGTCGACCCTGTTGCGGGAGTTGCTGCGGCGCCGCTGCCTGCATAACTACCAGGAGTTCTGCCGGGCCTACGACCTCAAGGCCGCAACGATCGACCAGAAACTGGTGGGTAGCTACCCGGCGGAACGGCAGTTCCATCGGTGGATCTGCGGCGAGCTGACGGGGCTGCCGCACCCCGAGCACCGCACCGTGCTGGAAGTCCTGTTCCCCGGTTACTCCGCCCGGGAGCTGTTCGAGATCACCGAATCCCCGGAATCGGCCAGTCCCGGCGAGCCGGCCACGGCGGCACCGGACGCTCGTCCCGAGATGCCCGGTACTGCCGGGTTGGTGCTGCCCGACCAGGCGTCGGCGTCGGTAGTGACGGCGCTGGCCGCGCTGGCGCTGGCGGACCACGTCGCCGTGGCACTGCTGCGCAGCCTCGAAGCCCTGACGTCCTCGCTGGCCACGCCCCAGGATCGGGCCCGTGCGTACCATGAGCTCGTTCAGGTCCTCCGACGTTGGGCGCACACCATGGACCGTCGCGACGCGCTGCAATTCCTCTATCGGGCGGCCATCGCCGCCTCCGCCGCCGCCACCCTGGACTGGGACGAGCACGAGCGCGTCGCCTCGGTGCTCAGCGGGTCGAGCCGGGTCGACACCCAGACCATCAGGAACTTCGAAGCGATATTGCAGAATTGTAAACGGCAGGATGACGTGCTCGGCCCGCGCGGCGTCCTCGATACCGTACTGATCCAGCGCGATCTGCTGCATTCGCTGCGGCCGGACTGCCCGGCTGAACTCCTTCCGCAGCTGCTCTCGGTGCTGAGCAATGCCTCCAGCAGCGCCGGCTGGTTCTCCTTCAACCTCAACGATGACACCAGCGCGGCGGGATACTACGAAGATGCCCGGGTACAGGCCCACGAAGCTGGGAACATCGAATTGAGTGCAAAAGCACTGGATTTCATGAGTGGGTTGGCTACCTGCCGAGGAAAGCCGTGTATCGGTATCGACCATGCGGAGGCAGCGCAGCAGTGGGCCAGCCGCAGCGGTGATATGCGGCTGCGGGCGCTCTGTGCGGACGGCGCCGCGCAAGCCTACGCGGCTGACGGGCAGCGTGATGCGTCCCTGGCAGCGCTAGACATGGCCGCAGCAGCACTGGATAAAACCGGAGACCAGGCACTGGGCTATGTCCCCTATATTGAAGAGGTACACATCGGCAAACGCGCTAAATGTCATCTTGTATTGGGTGATCCCGATCGGGCCGCTGACTACGCTCAGCAGTCGCTGGCGACCCTGGACCCAGCATTCACTCGGCGAGTTGCGTTGACGACGGCGCTTCTGGCGCGGGCGTATGCGCGGTCCGGTGAGGTGCACGAGTCGGCGCGGTTGCTCGGTGAGGTAGCCGACATCGCAGCGCGAAACAGCTCCACTCGGCTGATCACCAAAGTACAGCAGGCCCGCGCCGAGTTGCAGCCCTGGCAGGACACCAACGCCGTCCACGAACTCGACGACCGGCTCACCACATACGGCCTGGCATGACCTGACAGCTGGAAATTAGCCGTTGGCGGCTTTGAGGTGGGGGAACATGGGGCTTGGGTCTGCCTGTGCAACGGGTGATTTTTTGATCATGCCTTATTCGGTCTTGGTGTTGTCGGTGATGAGGTCGACAGCTGTACTGCGAGAATGGAACCCGGTCGGCTGAGCACTGCGTGTTCATGGTGGTTTCGTCATGTTCCGTGGTTGTGTCATGACGGGCGAGAGCTGCGGATGCGGGTGACTTTTGTGTGATTATGTGGTTATGCTTTGCCCAATCGGTGTCGCCGGGAAAGGAGTTTGAGGAGTGGCCTGGCTGAGCTGGGCAGGCGATAGCCGAGCTGACAGCGTTTGACGTCAGCTCGTTCTGCTCCGCCGGGTCGGACGTGGTGTCTGGGACGTGAAGTACAGACATGGAGTAGCTGTGTGGGAACTGCGCCAGCAGTGTTGCACTGATCTCACCCATGGGTGAAGTCCGGTATGTGTTCACTCGTTGGATGCCATCGGGAAAAGTATTCGATCGAAACGTACGACAATAAGGAAAACTCTGTGACTGACACGACCATGAATGAAGAGGCCGTCGGCTCTGATCGTGCTACTCAGCTGCGCAACCAGGTCGTCGACGCCCTTATCGTCGAGGGCACGATCGTCTCGGCGCCGGTCGAGGCGGCGATGCGCAAGGTCCCTCGGGAGGTCTTCGCTCCGGGCGTGAACCTGGAAGAGGTTTACCACTGCTACAACGGCGTGGTCACCAAGCGGGACGAGGACGGGAACTCGATCAGCTCGGTGTCCGCGCCACAGCTCCAGGCGCACATGCTGGAACAAGCGGAGATCACTGTCGGCATGCGGATCCTGGAAGTTGGCTCCGGGGGGTACAACGCCGCGCTGCTGGCCGAGCTCGTCGGTCCGTCCGGCCAGGTCACCACGGTCGACATCGACGAGGACATCACCGACCGGGCCAGCCTTCTACTCGGGGAGGCGGGGTACTCGCGGGTGAATGTCGTGCTCGCCGATGCCGAAGCCGGTGTACCCGAGTACGCCCCCTACGACAGGATTCTGATCACCGCCGGTGCGTGGGACGTCCCGCTGGCGTGGGTGGCTCAGCTGGCCGAGGGCGGACGTCTCTTGGTGCCGTTGCAGGTGAGGGGTCTGTCGCGGACGATCTCGTTCGAGCCCGCCGACGGGTGCTTGGTCAGCCGGTCGTCGCGGTTGTTCGGGTTCGTGCCGATGCGGGGCGCTGGGGCGCATCGGGGCAAGCTGCTGGTGATGCGCGGAGGCGAGGTCACCCTGCGTTTTGACGATGAGTTCCCCGTAGACCCGAGTTTGCTGGAGGGGGTCCTCGACACGCCGCGGGTGGAGGTCTGGAGCGGGGCCACCATCGGGCGATTCGAGCCTTGGGCCACTGCGCAGATGTGGCTTGCTACGACACTGCCCGGCTTCTGTCGTGTCGTGGTGGACCCGAAGCTGAACACCGGCTTGATCTCCCCGCCAGGCCGACAATCAGCCGCTGTGGCCGTCGTCTCCGGCGGGAGCTTGGCCTACGTCACGACGCGCGGTGCGGTCGAGGAGACGGACGTGGAGTTCGGTGTCCACGCCTTCGGTCCCGACGCGGCCGGGCTCGCCGAGGAGGTGGCCGAACAGCTCCGGGTCTGGGGACGGGAGCACCACGGCGGACCCGGTCCGCAGTTCCGTATCTACCCGGCCGGCACTCCCGATAACCAGCTGCCCGAGGGGCGTGTCATCGACAAGAAGCACAGCCGGATCACGATTTCCTGGCCGCGTGCGGTGGCCGCCGCGTCCGGTCAGGGCGTCCTGCCCCACCCCACCGAGTAAGGAGTGTGGTCACTATGTCGAATGTCCAGCTTTCGAGCGGCGACACCGCATTAGCCGAACGGGCAGACGAAGGGGACGACGAGTTCGCCTTGGACGTGCGGGTCGTCGTGGCCCACAGCCCACTCATAGTGGATTGCTCCACTGATGACGGCTGCGGCAACACCCGTGCAGCCGTAGTTTCCCGGGAGGCGAGAAGTGGCAGCCACATCATCAGCGGTGTACCGGTGGGCCGGCGCGGCGCTGCTGCGGGCAAGTACTGACCCGGGCGGGTTGGATCTGCCCGAAGACCTGGACTTGTTCGGCGACGACACTGCGCAGCGGGGTCTGGCGTGGGTGTCGGCGTTGTGGCAGCACGAGGAGGTTCGCGCTGCGGTCGGGGAGGCGAGCCCCGCCTTGTCTCAGCAGATTGACGCCATGGTGGCTGTCCGGAGCGGTGATGCCCGTAAGGTTCGCCGGGTCGTGATTTCGCTCGCGTCCTATGTGCTTCGCTGGCAGCAGCGCCCCACCCCGTTCGGTCTGTTCGCCGGGGTGGGTTTGGCCCGGATCGGGGCCAGGGCAGAGGTGCGGTGGGGCCGCGAGCACCGGGTCGCGGTCCGGGCGGACGCAGGCTGGCTGGGCGACGTCCTTGCCCGTCTGCACCAGTGCTCTGAGCTGTTAGATCGGCTGTCCGTGGTCGTCAACGACGCCGGGAGTTTGCGTGGGGACCGGTTCGTGGCACCGGGGCCGGCACCGGATGGACTCGCTCAAGCATTGGCTCCGATCGAGGTGTCCGTGCGCCACAGTCGGCCGGTGTGTGTCGCGCTGGAAGCCGCCCGTGAGCCAGTGAAGTTCGGTGATCTGCGCAAACTGCTCATACACCGGTTTCCGGCCGCTGCCGCGCAGCAAATCGACGGGTTGCTCGCGGATCTGCTCGGCCAGAGGATGCTGATCAGCAGCTTGTGGGCGCCGATGACCTGCACGGACGCACTTGGGCATGCCTGCGCGGAACTCGAAGCCGCTGATGCCTATAACATTCCCGAGGTCGTGGGCATCGTGCGCGAGCTGGCCGCGATCCACCAAGCGCTCTCGACCGATAGCCCGCCTGCTGCGCCGAGGCTGGCCGTGACCGAGCGTATGAGGGCATTGAGCGAGGCTGCGGACGTGCCGCTGGTCATCGACACGATCTTGGACTGTGACGTCCGGATACCCGAGCAAGTAGTC
The DNA here is from genome assembly GCA_050700355.1 of Pseudonocardiaceae bacterium. Lineage (GTDB taxonomy): Bacteria > Actinomycetota > Actinomycetes > Mycobacteriales > Pseudonocardiaceae. The sequence continues at coordinate 8,498 of JBOHHE010000371.1, read as the reverse complement.
CGGGAAGCCCGCAACGCCGTTAAGGTCCTGTACCGTCTTTCTCCTTACCCGTTGGGTTATCCGGCCTGGCGCGATTACCACGCCCGGTTCCGGGCACGCTACGGGACCGCCGCGCTCGTGCCGGTTTTGGAACTGGTCGCCGACAGCGGGCTCGGATTTCCGGCCGACTACCTCGGTTCGGCACAGGGGCGCGCCGCCCGCAAAGTGACCGAACGCGACGAGAATCTCTTGGCGTTGATACAGCGGGCGATGCTGGACGGCAGCGGTGAGATCGTCCTGACCGATCAGGTGATCGAGGACTTGGCGACCAACGACCCTGCTGACGTGCATATGCCCGCTCGCGTCGAGGTGGCCGTTGAGATCCATGCCGTGTCCCTGGAGGCGCTGACGCGCGGGAGATTCGCCTTGACGGTGACCGGGACGCCAAGGCCGGGCAGTAGCATGGCCGGCCGCCACGTCCACCTGCTGCCGGATGAGGGTCGGGACTTGTTCGCTGCAACCTACGCCGCGGCTGGGCACGACGCGGTCGCCGCTCAACTGTCATTCGCCCCGCGCAAGCGGCGCAACGAGAACGTCGCCCGCACCGAGCAACTGCTGCCGCACGTGATCTCTGTAGCAGAGCATCGTGAACCGAACGAGCACCTGATCCCACTGGCGGATCTCGCAGTCACCGTGGACGACCGCAGGTTTTACCTCATCCACATGTCCACTCGCCGACGCGTCGAGCCGCGCGTCGCTCACGCCCTGGAGGCCGGGGTCCACACTCCGCCGCTCGCGAGGTTCCTCGCTGAAATCACCATCGCCCGGTCCGGAGTCTATAAGGAGTTCCATTTCGGCACCGCCGCCAGACTCCCGTACCTTCCCCGGCTCCGATACCGGCGAACCACTCTTTCCCCAGCGCGGTGGCTGCTTATCAGGCGTGATCTACCTGCCCGCGACGCGTCGACGGCCGAGTGGGAGGCCGGGTTGGACTCATGGCGGGTCAGGTGGCGCGTTCCTGATCGCGTCGCCATGGTTGACCACGACCGGCGGCAACCGATAAATCTCGGTCACCGGCTTCACCGGCTCCTGCTCCGCACCCGCCTGGATCGCGCCGGCCGAATCGAGCTGCGCGAAACCTCGACCCCGGAAGATCTCGCCTGGCTGGGTCGCGCCCACGAAGTGCTCATACCCCTCGTGCTGGACGCCCCCATCACCGTGGCCCCGCTGTCGCTTATCAGCTCACCGCGTGCTGTCGCGCGCGATGCCGGGCACCTGCCGGGGAGCTCTACGATCTTGTACGCGCAGCTCCACGGGCATCCGGCACGCTTCGACGAGATCCTGACCGAGTGCCTGCCAGACTTGATCGGCGCCTTCGGCGACGATGCGCCGCGCTGGTGGTTCCGCCGCCATCGCGAGATGCGGCGCCCTGAGGTCGACCAGTACCTCGCCGTCTACCTGAGCCTGCCTGAGCCGTCTGGGTATGGCTCGGCCGCCGATCGGGTCGCCGTGTGGTCGGACGGGTTGCGCCGAAATCGCCTGCTGTCGCATCTTTCGCTCGCCACCCACGAACCGCAGCCGGGGCGTTACGGCCACGGCCCAGCGATGGACCTGGCGCAGGATGTCTTCGCCGCCGACTCGGCTGCGGCGGTCGCCCAGATCAACGTGGCCGTCCGAGCTGGGGTACGTTCCCAAGCTCTTGCCGCCGCCAGTCTGGTTGACCTGGCTGTGAGCTTCGCCGGGTCCGCACAGGCGGGCTTGGACTGGCTGGCCCGCGAGTTTCCCCAGGAGCACGGACGGTTGGAGCCGGCGCTGCGTGACCAGGCGCTGGAACTGGTTGACCCGCACGGCACGTGGACGGCATTGCGGTCCCTGCCCGGCGGAGCAGACGTCGTGGCCGCATGGCAGACGCGCGCTGTCGCGCTGGCCACCTACCGAGAACATCTCACCGGGCAGCGTGATCCGCTGGAAGTCCTGCGATCACTGGTGCACCTGCATCACATTCGCGCCGTCGGCGTCGATCCGGACGCCGAGCGTGTCACCAGCCGGCTCGCGCGGACTTGCGCGTTGCGTCACACCGCTGGCCACAAGGAGATATGAGTGGCCGCGTCGACGATCTCCACGGCCGACCTTGCCGAGGTGGCCGAGCGCTACGCCGCGTATCTGACGTTGCCCGGACCCCCACGCGATGACGAACCCTGGACCCCGCAGTCCCTCACGAAGGGCGCCGCCGGGATCGCCCTGCTGCACATCGAACGTGCCCACGCCGGTTGCGGAACTTGGCGGCAGGCCCATACCTGGATCAAGAACGCGGTGGCCGATCAGGTCAGCGCCACGGACAACACCGGCCTGTACCTCGGCGCGCCGGCAATCACGCTCATGCTGGACGCCGCAGCGGGCACCACCGGGCGCTACCGTGACGCCCTCACGGACGTCGACGGGTACGTGGTCGCGCTCGCGCATCGCCGTGCCGATGCCGCGATGGCTCGCATCGGGGCAGGTGAGCTCCCGGGGTTCCGTGAGTACGACGTCTTCTTCGGATTGAGCGGGATCGGCGCGCTGCTGCTGCGCCGTGACCCTGGAGGGAGCGCGATGGAGCGGATCCTTGATTACCTGGTCGCGCTGTCCACACCGCTTCGGGTCGATGGCCAGCTGTTGCCCGGCTGGTGGGTCTGTCACGATCCGCACCGCCGGTTCTCCGCCGCCTACCGGGGCGGGCACGGCAACCTGGGGGTTGCACACGGGATCGCTGGGCCGCTCGCGTTGCTGAGCCAGGCGATGCGGCGCGGAATCACGGTGGGCGGGCAACTTGAGGCGATCACCACCCTATGCGAGTGGCTCGACGCCTGGCGGCACGACGGCGAGGCCGGACCGTGGTGGCCGGAATGGATCACCATGGCAAACTTGCGCACCGGCCGGCCTGGCCAGCCCGGTCCGGCTCGCCCCAGCTGGTGCTATGGCACACCCGGGATTGCCCGCGCCGGACAGCTGGCCGGCATCGCCACCGGCGATGCGCGCCGCCAGCAGATGTATGAAGAGGCGCTGGCCCAGTGCCTGGACGATCCTGCCCAGCAGGCCCGGATTACCGACAGCGGACTGTGCCACGGCTGGGCCGGGGTGTATCAAACCGTGTGGCACGCCGCTCACGACGCCGCAACCCCGGCGCTCGCCGCCCATCTGCCGCGCCTGGTTGAGAACCTGAGCCGCCGAGCCCGCCCCGGCACAGCAGCCGGCCCCGGACTCCTGGAAGGCGAAGCCGGAACAGCCCTCGCCCTGCACACCGCCGCGCACAATGTTGCGCCGATTTCAGGATGGGACGCATGCCTGCTGATCGACTAATCCGCCAAGCCGCAGGAGGAGAAAGCGGCACCGGGATCGAACCTGCCGTCGCACAGCACATCGAGCGCGCCGTCCTGACGGTCTTGACCGGTACGCCGCTGATGGACGCCGCCATCGCAAAGGGGATGGAACCGGCGGATCTGGCCGAGGCTGTCGAGGTCTACCGGCGGGCCGGACTGCAAGCCCTCGAACAACAGACGGCCTCGGGCTGGTGGCAGCTCTATATCCAGTTCACCGACTGGAGCAACGCCGAACAGGCCGCCGCCGACCACCTCGCGCCGCTTCTTCGGCATGCCGAAGAAGACGGTCTCGTCGCCGCGTGGTGGTTCATGCGCAAACACCCCTGCTGGAGGCTGCGGTTACAACCCGGACCGGCCGGGCGCACGATGAAAGCCGGCCTCGGCGCGGCATTCGATGAGCTCACGGCCGACGGCTGGATCGGAGGCTGGTCGCCAGGTATCTACGAGGCGGAGACGGTGGCGTTCGGCGGCGACCCAGGCATGGATCTCGCTCACGGACTGTTCTGTGAAGACAGCCGCGCCATCTTGGATCTGCTCCGCAGCGGCGGAAACGACCTCGGCCGACGCGAACTGTCGCTGCTGCTGTGCAGCGTCCTGATGCGCGGCGCCGGGCTGGAGTGGTACGAACAGGGCGACGTCTGGCACCGGGTCGCACTGGAACGACGCCTGCCCGCCGACGTCCCAACCTCGAAGCTGACCGCGATGACCGACGATCTCAGGCAGCTGATGCTCGTCGACATCACACCGGATGGGCCGCTGCTGGGTACGCATGCTCCCCTGGCCTCCGCTGCCAGGTGGATCGACGCCTTCCGCCGAGCTGGTCGAAACCTTGGGACAGCGGCCCGCGCGGGAACACTTCAGCGGGGGCTACGCGACATCCTGAGTTATCAGGTGATCTTCCACTGGAACCGCCTCGGACTCCCCGCCCGGACGCAGAGCATCCTCGCCTGGGCGGCCCGCGCTGCCATCCTGGACCTGCCCGTCGCTCCGGCCGGCGCTCAGCCGGCGGACCGACGAGTCCCCGACACAGCGCGACGGGCGCGTCCGGCCGCAGCAGCCGGGGCCGCAGCAGACCGGGCGATGGCCAGGTTCCCGCTGGTACTCCAGGGCCGCCGTCGCTGCGCCGACCTGAAAACACGGGTCCGTGAAGTCCGCGAGTACGCGCACTCCTGCCAGCAGCCGGCCGAAGCAGAAGACCGGATCGATCAGGCCTGTACCGCCTGGAACCTGTCGGCGCTGATCGCCGCTGACTGCGGCATGCCCACCCTCGCCGTCGAGCTGTCCGAACGACAGTTCCAGATCCTCCAAGCCGCGTGGCCTGTATCCGGACGCACAGCGATCGCCTCGCTCCAGCCACTGGTGAACCTCGCCCGCCTCACCGGCCGGGCTGGCGACCCCGGAGGCGCCTACCGCGCGTTCGACGGGATCAACCGCGCCGCCCACAACGGTGGCAGCGCCACTGTCCACGGCACGTCCGTATCCTTCGACGGATTTACCGCCACCGCCACCGACCGATCCAAGGTGAGCCCCTGGCTTCGGGCGTTGCTGCGAGAGGACGGCACCCGCGTCCTGGCCGCCACCGGTCAGTGGGGAAGGGCCGCAGCCCACGCTGAAGAGTATGACGATGCCCCGGAGCAGCTGCGTGAAGCCCGCCAAGCGCGCATCATCGCGCGTGTGCTCGATGGACACGCCGACTCCGCGCTCACGCTCATCGACACCAGTGTGATGACGCAGCCGTGGGAGCATGCTGTCGCGGCCTGTCTGCGCACCTATGCGCACCTGAAGGCTGAGCGGCTGAACACCAGAGACCTTGCGGCGATGCTGACCGCGGTCCAGCTCGCCCGGCAGTCATCAGACCGGGCCACAACACTCTTCCGGCTCCGGCTCGGCCTGGCTGCGGTCGACCTCGCAGCCGGAGCCCACCCCGACCAAGCTGAGTGCATGCACGCAGAGCTGGTCGAAGAGGCCGAACAATCCGGCGACGCCTGCGCCGCCCGAGAAGTACTCGACCACCCTGGCTGCCATGCCCGCATGACGCCAGAGCAGACCAGGATATTGACCGCGCTCGTCCAGCAGGCCGGACTCAGCGCCGGATCGATCCCTCAATCACTGCTCGACGACCTGATGGTGTCGGTCCAGACCGCCGGAACCGTCCTAGCCCAGACCTTGGGCTCACACGGCCGTAGCCCGCCAAGTACTGGTGGTCCGGTGCCTGTAGTCGGAGCCTGATCAGCTCTGCTGGGCGGTCTGCGGTATCTCGGCCCGGGCCACGATCAGCGACAGCGGCTCGAGCATGGCGCCTCCGGTCTTCAGCTTCGCGCGATCGATGTCGCCGGAAAAAAGGGTTCGAGGAGAGGTAATGGTTCAGCCGGTCTCAGAAATTCAGACCGCGTCCCCCGGCACACCACAGCGTGCGTCGTCTGACGCGACGATGCTGAAGGCGGCGTTCTATGAGCGTCATCGGCAGAATTATGGCATGTTCAAATGGGTCTATCAGAAGGCTGCTCAAGGTCTGGATAAGGATATCGTCACGACCTACCCGAGTAGGGCGACTTGTCCTGGTGTGAAGGTCAAGCCCGATACGGTTTCTGGGGTGTCCTGGAGTTCCTGCCCGCTCGCTGGGTCAACCACTCTCGGGCCGTCGCCAGCACCGAGTACAAGCCCGGCAACTGGCCTGGGCCAACACCTGCGGTCTGGCCATTACTCCGACCCTGGCCAGCAATGATCCCGACGCGGTTGCCACCTTCGCCGAGTCCGTCGGCACCACCGCCCACCCGTTCCAACAGCGCGTGCCCAGCGCCTGGCACATCCGGCTGACCGTGGCCGGGCAGCGCATGTTCGCCACCGAGATCCACCAACCTGACGGCGCACATCTGGACTGGCGACACGACCGCGACGCCGTCAGCGAGCTACGCCCCTGTCCCGTACCGCACGAGATCCGCCGTGGCGTCACCGCCCTCCTACGACACGCCGGCCTTGCTCTACGGGGCACTGGACTTCATCGTCACACCAAGCGGTGAATGGATCTTCCTGGAACTCAACCCCAACGGACAGTGGGCGTGGATCACACCCACCCGCCACCTCAGCACCGCAGCGATCGCTGACCTACTCACCGAAGGACCCAGCCGATGAGCGTGTCCTGTCCGCACCTGACACCGAACGCATCCGGGCGTTATGCGAACGCATGGTCACCGGGTTGGTCGGTGCGGTGTTCGCCGATGCGAGTTCACTGTGCTCGGTTACCGACGAAGCGTTGAGGTGGGGAGAGGACGTGACAATCAGCTGGGACCAGGTGCGTGCGTGGCGCCTGCAGCGGCAGTTCCTGGACCCGCGTGGCAGCGCCGACGCGGTCGACGTCATCAGCCGGCTCTGCGGTGTGCAGGCACAGGTCACATCCTCGGCTGACCTGGCTGTGCGGCTACGGCAGACCACACCGAAGACCGGGCAGGTAGAGGACGGCATCGCCGATCGGAACCTGGTCAAGACCTGGGCGATGCGCGGCACCCTGCATGTGCTGCGTGGCTCCGAGGCTGGTGCCTTCCTCTCGCTGATCGCATCGGCTCGTACTTGGTACGCGCCAGCCTGGCAGCGCGCGTTCGGCGCGACTCCGACGGAGATCGAAGCGCTCCTCGACATCGTCTCGGAGGCAGTGGACGGCAAGGTACTCACCCGCGACGAGCTGGTTACCAAGATCGTGGTGAAGAAGGGTTTCGCCACGATGGGGGAGCAGCTGCGGTCGGGTTGGGGCGCGATCCTGAAGCCGCTCGCCTGGCAAGGGGCGCTGTGTCATGGCCCGAGCCAGGGCAACAAGATCACGTTCACCCGGCCCGGCACGTGGGTACCCGAGTGGAAGGGCATCGCGGAGCGGGACGAGGCGGCTCCCCACGCGATCGCGGCCTACCTGGGCGCGTACGGACCTGCGACGCCAGAGGTCTTCAATGCCTGGTTACTCAGGGGTGCGCTCAAGAAGACGGTGGTGCGCCGACCTGGGGGACAAGCTGACCAAGCTCGACGTCGAAGGAGAGGACGCGTACATGCTGTCCGAGCACGCCGACGACCTCGCGCGAATGCAAGCCGAGCAGGTCCGTGCGGTTGCTCGGTACGTTCGACCAGTACGTGCTGGGACCAGGTACCAAGGACCCGCGGATCCTCGCGCCTGAGCACCGCGTCAAGGTGAGCAAGGCTGCGGGCTGGATCGCGCCGATCGTCGTGGTCGGCGGCCGGATCACCGGAGTGTGGAGCTGACGGACAACGAGGTGAGCGTGTCGTTCTTCCCCGGTGCCACGAAGCCCTCGGCGCAGATCCTGGAGCCCGAGGTGGCGCATATCGCCAGGACGAGCGGAACCACCAACCCGAGGCTGCGGGTGTTATGGGCGCGCGGATGATTCCGTTCATGTACGGGACGATTGTCCTCACGGTGTAGCGACTCAGCACGGCAGCGCGCGGCCTCGGCACGCGGTAAATCGTGCAATCCCGAAGATCTTGTCCGAACCTGGCGGGTGGCGTGCGACACTCGGTCCAGGACTGCTCGTTAGCCCAGTTGAGCCTGGTGTGGGCAGACGGGAGGAGCCATGAACTCAGTGGCCTTGGTGGCCGGGTGAGCGAGGCGCCTCCGAAACTGTTGCGGGTACCGCTGGCGAAGCTGGACGACCTGGGTGACCAGCTCTCGCTCTACGGCCGGGCGATCGGCTGGATCCCGCGCACCTTGCACCGCTACCCCAAGGAGATCGCCCGACTGTTGGGCGAGATCAGCTTCGGTTCGGGTGCGCTGGTGGTCATTCTGGGTACTGCGGGAGTGATGGCCGGGCTGTCGCTGTTCGTCGGCAGCGTGGTGGGGTTGCAGGGTTTCCGCGCCCTGGACAGTCTCGGTACCGAGGCGCTCACCGGATTTGTCACCGCGTACTTCAACACTCGCGAGATCGCCCCGCTGGTGGCCGCCCAGGCTCTGATCTGCACGCTGGGGGCGGGATTCACCGCGGAGCTCGGTGCGATGCGGATCAGCGAGGAGATCGACGCGCTGGAGGTGATGAGCGTGCCCAGCGTGCCGTTCCTCATCACCACTCGAGTGATCGCCGGTTTCATCGCGATCATTCCGCTCTACACCATCGGACTGATCATGTCCTACTACGCTTCCCGGCTGAACGTCACCGCGGTCAGTGG
>JBOHHE010000370.1:0-12017 GCA_050700355.1 Pseudonocardiaceae bacterium | reverse complement strand
GAAGCACCCTGGGTCTGCTTCGTCAGACTCCCCAGGGTCTGCGAACCCATATCGAACTTCATGCCAACTCCCCTTCCACCGGCACCGCCGGCAAGTCGTCACACGAGGTGATCCTTCAGCTTTGACGCAGCAGCTACCGCTGTGGTTCCCGACAGTCCGTGGTTCCCCACAGTGATAACCTGCTTGCTCCCCGGCGTCACCGAGGATAGTCCGAAGGTGCCGGGAAGGTTCCCGAGTGGAGCGGTGCCTACTGAGATCGCCGCATAGCTCAGATTCAGCTGAGGGTGCTGGGCGGCTGAGTCACGGCCCCAGGGTGTCGGGGGGCACGGGGAGGTCCTGGGCGAGTGCGTCGAACATCCGTCCGGCTCGTTCACGGTCCCAGAGCACGGCCGAGGAACCGTCCCCGATCTGACCGAAGCCTGCGATCGGTACCGTCGTGGTCACTACGTCACCCCCGGACAGGGCGCGCATGGTCCAGCCCAGCCTGGCCAGATGCCAGAAGCGGGCGCTGTTGTCCACGGTGATCGCCGAGGGGACGCTGCTTGCGAGTGGGACGATCCGCAGCGGGTTGAGCAACACCGAGGGGCTGGCCGCCTTGGCGATCAGTGCGCCGAGGAACTCCTGCTGGCGCACGACCCGGTCCAGGTCTCCGCGCGGTGAGTGCCTGGTGCGGACGTAGCCGAGTGCCTCCGGCCCGCTGAGCTCCTGGCAACCGGCCGGAATATCCAGCCCGGCGAGCGGGTCGTTGATCGGCTCTGCGGGGCAGAGCTGCACGCCGCCGATATCGTCGACGATGGCCGCAAAGCCGCCGAGCCCGATTTCGGCGTAGCGGTCCACGTGCACTCCGGTGACCGTTTCCACCGTCTGCACCAGCAGCGGGGGACCACCGAAGGCGTACGCGGCGTTGAGCTTGTGGCGGCCTTCACCCGGGATCGGCACCGAGGAATCCCTCGGCAGGCTCACCAGCGTCGGGGCGCCGGACCCGGGGATGTGCAACAGCATGATCGTGTCGGTGCGCTGGCCCCGCACTCCGGCTTCGTCCCCGGTGCTCAGTTCGGTGGCCTGATCGGCGGTCAGCCCGGCCCGGCTGTCCGAGCCGACGATCAACCAGTTGGTGCCTGGAGTGTCCGCGATCCGATCCGGATAGTCGGCCAGCGCACCGGTCCGGTTCAACGACTGGTCGACGTAGCCGGCGAGCCCGAGGACCAGCAGGAACAGGACCACGAGAAGCACCCCGAGTATCCGGCCGGGGCGGCGCCGGCGCCGCGGGGCAGGTCTGCGGACGGGATGCATCGGCTGCTGAAGCCGGGGTGCTGCCTGGCCGGTCCTGGGCTGTGGCGAACGGGTCGGGGGAGGATTGTAGGGGCGAGATCCGCCGTGGGGACGAGGTCCGTCGTACGGACGAGGTCCGGAGCGGGGGCGTGGATTCTGCGATGGCATGTAGTCACCGGGGGGTCGCAGCGGTGGCCCCGAGCGGTCGCGTCGCGGTGGCCCCTGATAGCTCGCCATTGGCCTCCTCATCAGGACACCCCGACCGGGTGGATTTCAAGGATAGCCACGCTAGCGGGTATGCCCGCATCCTCCTCGGCTCGGGACGTTAGCCTCATTGGACTGTTCGGGTGTAAATCGGCCGTCGATCGGGCGCCTACAGGTCTGTCCGGTTGTACGGCCTGTCATCGGCTCGGGAGCATGCTCCGGTATCAGCAGGGGAGGCAGCGGTGGATCGATTGGATCGCAACGACCTGAGGAACGCCAGCTTCGACGTGGCCATGCGGGGTTACGACAAGCGGCAGGTCGATGAACGGATACGTCTGCTCGGCGGTGAGCTGGCCGCTGCGGAGCATGCGCTGCGCGCGACCCAGGCCCGGGTCGCGTCGCTGGAGGCTGAACTCAACCAGCTGCGCGCGGGATCTGGTGAGAGCTCCGCTGGACGCACCGACTCCCACTTCGGCGCCCGGGTGGAGAAGATCCTGCTGACCGCTGAGCAGGAGGCCCATGAGATTCGCAGCCAGGCTGCCGCCGAGGCGACCGCGCTGGTCGAGCAGGCCCGGGCGGAGTCCAATGAGCAGCGCGCCCGCGCCACGCAGGAGCTCGCCGCCCAGCAGGCCGAGGTGGAGAAGATCAGCAAGGTGGCCGCCCAGGAGGCCGACCAGCTGCGCCAGAAGGCCGCTCAGGAAGCCGACCAGCTACGTACTAGGGCAGCCAAGGAGGCCGAGGAGGTGCGAAACGCGGCTCGCGGCCAAGCCGGGCAGCTCGTCGAGCAGGCCCGGATCGAGGCGGACCGGCTGGTGTCTTCGGCTACCGAGTCCGCCGGTCAGCGGGAGCGGGCCTGCGCGCAGGAAACCCAGCGACTGTCCCGGCTCCGGGACCAGGTCAACGCCGAGCTTTACCGTGCCAAGAGCCTGTTGGACGGCTTCTTCCCAGCGACGGCAAAGGGCGTAAGGGAGCACCAGGCGGTGGCCGAGCTCAAGTCGTCCGACGCTCCGCCGAACGCCCCGGCTTTGAACGCTCCGCCGCTGAACACCCCAGCGCTGAACAGCTCGGCCAGGCGGTGAGCACGGCTCACAACACGTACTGTGGAAGGTGTCGGCGCCCCCAAGAATTTCCCGACAAAATCCTGGACCAGCGTACTCACGGCAAGTATCCCGAACAGATCGGCGACGCGGTACGCCAGGTCGACGGGTTTGTCGATTGCGAAGGCACGGTGGCTCTCCAGCGCGATGACCTGACACAACACCGATAGTGTGAAGGAAGGGCGTTATGCCACCTCCGCAGACCGTCTCCCCTGGTAGGGACCAGCCCCACGGGGACCGACCGGAGCCCGTCCGGGGTCCGGCCATGGATGTTGAGCGCACCCCGGAGCAGGTGCTCGCGGGGTTGCGTGCCACCTCCGAGGGAGAGGATCTGGTCCAGCTGCTCACCCCTGAGGGCGAGCGGGTCACCCATCCGGAGTTCGACCTGGAGATCTCCCCTGCGCAGATCCAGTCGCTGTATCGGGACATGGTGCTGGTCCGCAGGGCCGATCGGGAATGCAATGCCCTGCAGCGCCAGGGCCAGCTCGGGATCTGGGTCCCACTGTTGGGTCAGGAGGCCGCGCAGATCGGCGCGGGCCGGGCGATGGCTCCGCAGGACATGGCGTTTCCCTCCTATCGGGAACATGGCGTGGCCTGGTGCCGGGGACTGGATCCGACCGAACTGCTCGGCATCTTCCGAGGTACCGACCATGGCTCGTGGGATCCCCTGGCCGTCCGGTTCGGCCTGTACACGATCGTCATCGCCAACCAGTGCCTGCATGCCACCGGTTACGCGATGGGGCAGCGGCTGGACGGCAAGATCGGCGACGCGGAGACCGGTGAAGCGACGATCTGTTTCTTCGGTGACGGGGCCACCTCGCAGGGTGACGCGCATGAGGGCTTCTCCTGGGCTGCCGTCTACGACGCCCCGGTGGTGTTCTTCTGCCAGAACAACCAGTGGGCGATCTCCGCGCCGGTGCGGCGGCAGTCCCGGGTACCGCTCTACCGCCGGGCGCAGGGTTACGGCTTCGCCGGGATCCGGGTGGACGGCAATGATGTGCTCGCCAGCCTGGCCGTCACCCGATGGGCTTTGCGAGAGTGCCGCACCGGCAACGGCCCCGTGCTGGTCGAGGCGGTGACCTATCGAATGGATTCGCACACCACCTCCGACGACGCCTCGCGCTACCGGCTAGCCGACGAGCTGGAGGCGTGGAAGCACAAGGACCCCATCGAGCGGGTTCGGGTGCATCTGGTGCGGGAGGGCCTGGCGGAGCCGGAGTTCTTCCGTGGCGTCGCCGCGGAGGCCGACGAGCTGGCGGCCCGGTTGCGGGAGTACTGCTACGCGATGCCGGCTCCAGGTCCGGAGCGGATCTTCTCCGAGGTCTACGCCGAGCTGTCGCCGCCGTTGGAGGTCCAACGCGCACAGCACCTGGCCTACCACGAAAGCTTCACCGAAAGGTAAAGCTCCGCGAGTAAGTACAATGGTTGGGATTCCGAGTTTCGGGTCTCAGAAAGAATCCGGCACGGGAAGAATGATCGGTGGACTGAAAAACCGTTCGGTCGATCTGCTGCCTTTGTCGGGAAATCGTGCCAATATGGTGGCTATGGCCCCATCACGGCTCGCCGGTGCCAGCTCGCCCGACCGGGCAGCCTGCGTCGGATCCCGCAACCGTCCCAGCCGCCACGAACGGTGGGGAGGAGTGGACATGTCAACGGTGCAACAGCGCAATAGCGAGGCCCCGACTGAAGTAGCAGTAACGAGCGTCACAATAGCGAAGGCGCTGAACGCCGGACTGCGGGCCGCGATGGAGGCTGACCCCAAGGTGATCCTGATGGGTGAGGACGTGGGCAAGCTCGGCGGGGTCTTCCGGATCACCGACGGCTTGCAGAAGGATTTCGGCGAGCAGCGGGTGATGGACACCCCGCTGGCCGAGTCGGGGATCATCGGTACCGCGGTCGGTCTCGCGGTCCGGGGTTACCGCCCGGTGTGCGAGATCCAGTTCGATGGGTTCGTCTTCCCCGGCTTCGACCAGATCGTCTCCCAGCTGGCCAAGATGCACTTCCGTTCGCAGGGCAAGCTGCGGATGCCTGTGGTGGTGCGCATCCCGCACGGTGGTGGCATCGGGGCGGTCGAGCACCACTCGGAGTCCCCCGAGTCCTACTTCGCGCACACCGCCGGGCTGAAGGTCGTCGCCTGCGCCAATCCGGTGGACGCGTATTGGATGATCCAGCAGGCGATCACCTGTGACGATCCGGTGATCTTCTTCGAACCCAAGCGGCGGTACTGGGATAAGGCCGAGCTGGACCTCACCAAGGTCCCGCAGCCGCTTTTCACCTCCCGAGTGCTGCGCCGAGGCACGTCGGCGACGGTCGTGACATACGGTCCCATGGTGCGGACCGTGCTGGACGCCGCCACGGTGGCCGAGCAGGATGGCCACCAGCTGGAAGTGATCGATCTACGTACATTGTCCCCCCTGGATCTCGCGCCGGTGTTCGACTCGGTACGGCGCACCGGGCGGCTGGTCGTAGTGTCCGAGGCACCGGGGGAGGTGTCTCTGACCGCAGAGGTGGCCGCCAGGGTGTCGCAGGAGTGCTTCTACTCGCTGGAGGCGCCGGTGCTGCGAGTCACCGGCTTCGACACGCCCTATCCCCCCGCGAAGTGCGAGGAGGACTACCTACCCGATCTGGACCGGGTGCTGGACACCCTCGACCGCATATTGGCGTACTGAATGGCATCCATCAAGGAATTTCCATTGCCCGACGTCGGCGAGGGTCTCACCGAGGCTGAGATCCTCACCTGGCATGTCGCGCCGGGGGACACCGTCACGGTCAACCAGATCATCGTGGAGATCGAGACGGCCAAGGCGGCCGTCGAGCTGCCCTGCCCCTACGCCGGGGTGGTGACCGACCTGTTCGCTCGACCCGGGGCGACCGTGCTGGTGGGAACCCCGCTCATCGCGATCGACACCGACCCCGCCGCGACCGCACCCGCTGCGGACGGCTCCGCCGAGCAGGCCCAGGTGCCCAACCTGGTCGGCTACGGCCCGCGCACCGCGGTGGTGAGCAGGCGAGCTCGTAAGGGCGACAGCCCATCCCCTCCTGCCGCCGTCTCACCTCCTGCCGCGGCACGGACGGAGCCTGCGGTCCGCGAGGCAGCGGTGCCGCTGGCCAAACCGCCGGTACGCAAGCTGGCCAAAGAGCTGGGCATCGATCTACGCACCGTGGTGGGCTCGGGTACTGGTGGGGTGATCACTCGGGAGGACGTGCACGGGGCCGCGCAGCCGGCCCGCAATGGCACTGTGTACGAGACGCACGAGACCGGGGGGCACGAGCCCCGGGGAAGGTCCGACGCCCAGCGGCGGGGGCAGCGCAGGGAACCGATCCGGGGGGTTCGCAAAGCCACCGCGGCGGCCATGGTGGCCTCGGCGTTCACCGCGCCGCATGTGACCGAGTTCCTCACCCTCGATGTGACTCTGATGATGGAGCTGCGCGCCCAGCTCAAGGCGCTGCCGCAGTTCCGCGACGTCAAGCTCACCCCGCTGGCCTTCGCGGCCAGGGCCCTGTGCCTGGCGATCCGCCGTACGCCCGAGGTCAACGCGAGCTGGGACGAGGCGGCAGGCGAGATCGTCTACTTCGACTATGTGGATCTCGGGATCGCCGCGGCCACTCCTCGTGGGCTGGTGGTGCCGAAGATCCGGGACGCGGAGCAGATGCCGCTGCGTGAGCTTGCCGTCGCGGTGGAGAGGCTCACCACGACGGCGCGGGAAGGCCGCACACCACCGGGTGACATGATCGATGGCACGATCACCATCACCAACGTGGGGGTATACGGGGTGGACACCGGCACCCCGATCCTCAACCCGGGCGAATCGGCGATTCTCGCCCTCGGTGCGATCCGGGACATGCCATGGGTGGTGGACGGAGTCGTAACGGTGCGCAAAGTCTGCCAACTGGCTCTTTCTTTCGATCACCGAGTGGTAGACGGTCAGCAGGGTTCCCAATTCCTGGCCGATCTGGGCGCCCTCTTGACCACCCCCGCCTTGGCCATCACCTACTGACTAACCCTCCTCGCCCTTCTTCCGCATTCAGCGGGCGCAGCTGGGTAATCGGGGTACCAGTCACCCCGTTGAGCCCGCTGAATGCGCTAGAGGCCTGGATGAGTACGAGGGAAGAGGGGTTAATGGGATGTCAGGATTCGGGGGAAGGGGTGGGGGGTTGAGTTTTCAGGCTCCAGGTACGGCACAACCTGGCCGAGATGGTATAGACACGGACGGCGGCGTCCAGGGCGACGGCCGTACCGGCGGGGAGGGGAAGGGCGGGGAGGGGAAGGGCACTGCGGTGGTGGTGTCGGTCGGGCTCAATCCGGGCCCGGAAGTGCTGCGCGCCTGGGACAGGTTGGTCGATCGGACGCCGGGTACAGACGTCACCCAGTTCTCCACCTGGGCGCGGCTGCGCAGGCAGGTCGGATACACGCCGATCCACGTGCTGGCCCACCATGGTGGCGAACTCGTCGGCGGAGCCCAGATCCTGGGCCGGCGAGTGCCCGCGCTGGGTGCGGTGGGCTACCTCCCGTACGGTCCGCTCGTCTCAGCTGACGCTCCGGACGGCGACCCCGTCACGCGGGCACTGGCCGATGCCCTGGTCGGACTGTGCCGAGGGCGGCTGCGGATGTTGTTCGTCCAACCGCCCGAAGGTGCCGAGGCCATGAGCGACGAACTGCTCCGGCGTGGCTTTCGCCCATCCTCGAGTGGCATCGCGCCAACCGGCTCTATCCGGATTGATCTGACCGCCGACCTTGCGGAGATCAGGAGCCGGTTCGGTAAGCGGCTCAAGTCGTGGACCAATCGCTGGCCGTCTCGCGGTGTCACGGTCAGGGTCGGGAATGAGCGTGATGTGGCACTGCTCGTCGACCTGATGGCCACCTCCTCTCAGCACCAGGGTTACCAACCGTTGCCGGCCGAGTACGTTGCGACCCTGTATCGGGAATTGGCTGCCACAGACCATGTGGCGTTGTTCGTCGGTGAGGTGAACGGTGTCCCGGTCGCGGCTGATCTGGTGACTCGATGCGGTGGGATGGTTCGTGGACGGCTTTCGGGGTTCGACCGTCGCGAAGAGACTGCCCGGCTCAGCGTGCCCGCCGCTATCCGGTGGGAGATCCTCCAATGGGCCAAGGCCCGTGGGTATCATTGGCTGGACTTCGGTGGGTTGCACCCGAAGACGCTGGATGCGCTACTGGGCGCTCCTGCTCAGAATGGGGCTGAGCGGGGTGGGGCTGCTCGGGGTAGGGAAACGTGGCCGACTTCGGATCAGCCCAAGGTGACTTTCGGTGGTACACCGTACCGCTATCCCGTTCCGGTCGAGATGATCAGGCCAGCACCGCTACGGATGGCCTACGACCTCGCGTGGTGCTCGGCGACGGGTCGCCGGTGGATCACCGTGGCGAAAAATATGCTCCGCGGCTCCCAGCAGGGTGCACAGTAGGGGGGACATGAATATCGTTTGTGTCGGTGGCGGGCCTGCGGGCCTGTACTTCGCCATCTCGGCCAAGCTGCGCAACAGAGCGCACGATGTCACGGTTATCGAGCGTAATCCCGCCGGTGTGACATACGGCTGGGGCGTCACGTTCTCAGATTCTTTGCTCGACAGCCTCTACCGTAATGACCCGGAGAGTGGACGGGAGATTAATGCACAGCCGGCGTCCTGGAATAATCAGGAAGTGCACGTCCGGGCTGGCGAGCCGGCCCACCTCGGTGGATATGGTTTTGCGGTTGGTCGCAAGCTGCTCATAGATATCCTCGTCAAGCGGGCGATGGCGCTCGGTGTCGATGTCCAGTTCGAACGCGAGGTCGAGGATCTCTCGGAACTCGAGCAGACTGACTTGATCATTGCTTGCGACGGCGCCAACAGTCGTGTGCGGACACGCCACGCGAATCATTTCGGAACCGGTGTCGAAGTGGGCGCGAACAAGTACATCTGGCTGGGCACCCATCGGGTGTTCGACTCTTTCATCTTCGCCTTCGAGGAGACCGCAGCCGGTTGGATCTGGTGCTACGCCTACCGTTTCAATGCGGACACGACCACCTTCATCGTCGAATGTTCGATGCAGACCTGGGAAGGACTCGGCTTCGATCGGCTCGGTATCGAGGACAGCCTCGCGCTGCTGGAGTACATCTTCCACCGCCAGCTGGACGGGTACGCCCTCATCAGCCCTTACAATTCCGCCAAGGGCGGCGACCTGAGCCGGGCGCCATGGCTCAACTTCACTCGCATCACCAACACGGTGTGGTATCGCGACAACGTTGTCCTCATGGGCGACGCCGCGCACACCACGCATTTCTCGATCGGCTCGGGTACGACACTCGCCATGCAGGATGCCATTGCGCTCGCCAACAATGTGGATAAATACGACGACCTGTCGACCGCGCTCCGCTCTTATCAGCGAGAACGCCGCGCCGCCGTGCGCGATGCGCAGGGTGCGGCGTTGAACAGCAGTACGTGGTTCGAGAGCATTCCTCATTATATCGATCAGGAGCCGATTCAATTTGCATATGATTTATGGAAACGCCGTGGCAAGTACCCGCTGTGGCGTTATCAGCTGCATCTGGCCACGCAGTTCAGTGCCCTGCGGAGGCTGCGATGTGCGCTTAGTGCCGCGCGGCGAGGGCAGCTGGATCGTAGACGTCTGAGGCTGGCTGATGGTAGCGTCGATACCACCCTGGAAATGAGAGCGTGAAAGGAAATATCATTTCGGAGCTGCGCCTGACGTCGTTCAAGAGTCAGAGAAGCTCTCGGATGGGGCGCGTCGGTGAGACCGGCCGTAGCCGTGTGACGCGCCTTGTCGACTCATGGAGGGGTCGTCCTGCGCAGGAACGACGGACAGCGCTGCCAAGGTACTGCGGCCGGATTTCGTCAGGGCTGGTGACACGGACATCGGCCGAAACCGCAATGCGCTCGCACTCCCTCCGTAAGCCACTCTGGAACGCTCGGCCCCCGCCGGCCTGCTGCTGATCACCCCGATCTGGATCATGCTCTGGAACGAGCCGCTGTACCTCTGTGGCTGTACTCGGCCGATCTGGTCTCGCTGCTCTTGCCGGCGATCTTACCATCCGGCCGGACCGCTGACCTGGGCTGCGGCCTCGTCCCTTGCTTCCGCGGACGCCGGTCCTTCTCGCCCGACAAGCGCGTTGATCACACTGTGGGTGGATTCGCCCGGATGGTGTAGCGCGGTGCGGGTCGGCCCGCTATGTTTCGCTGAACTCGTCGTCTCGGAACGACACAGGGGTCACCATGGACACTTTCCGGCTTGCGCTGGACATGAGCCGTTCGCGCCCGCGACAAGGCAGCTACATCGACGTCGATACCGGCGCCGCGCGGCATAATACCACACCGCTGCAGAGCGCCCTCTCACTGCTGAGGGCCGTCCTGGAGTCCACCTCCGACGGGATTCTGGTGGTGGATCTGCGGGGTACGATACTTTGCTTCAATCGACGGTTCCTCGAGATGTGGCGCATCCCGGATCATGTCCTCTCATTGCGGGAGGACGCCAACTCCTTGGTGTTCGTCCTCGATCAACTCCGGGACCCGGACGGTTTCGTGACCAAAGTGCACGAGCTGTATGCCCAACCCCTGGAGGACAGCGTCGATGTGCTCGAGTTCAAGGACGGGAGGATCTTCGAGCGTCATTCCCGGCCGCAATGCATTGATGAAACGCCGGTCGCACGCGTCTGGATATTCCGCGACATCACCGACCGCGCGCCAACCGGGGCCTAGCGCTCGGATTCCGGCGCTGGGTCGGCGGCTGCGGGGCCGCGTAGCGCGCTGAGGATCTCGGCCAGCTGAGCCGACAGCTGCTCGAACTGCCGACGTTGGTTGTTCTCGATTCGGCCTAGTCGGCTGTCGGTCTGCTGTTGGTTGTCTTCGATTCGGCCTAGTCGGCTGTCGGTCTGCTGTTGGTTGTTCTGGATTTGGCCCAGTCGGTTGTCGGTTTGGTGTTGGTTGTCTTCGATTCGGCCCAGTCGGCCGTCGTGCAGCGTGAGGGTCTGCTGCAGCTCCTCGAACCGTTTGTGGTGGCCACGGAGGACACCTTCGATGCGGGTCTGACCTTGCTCAACCTGCGACATCAGCTCGTACAGGTCGTCGAGGTCATGGCGGATCTGGCTGACCCTGTGTGGGAGCTCCTCCGGCATCGTCACCCGCGAGAGCCTAGTCCAGCCGACCCTGCGCCGACTGAGGATCCGGAGCAGCGGCTCCAACTTTCTTCTGTCCGTCGGTCAGACCCCCTGATGCCGGATTGCTGCCGGGAGCGGGTCGGGCGGGGGTCAGCCTCGCTGAAACGCGTGTTGGTGGTGAAGGCGACCGAGGCAGCGGGGGTGCACCGGCGTGCGGGGCCGGTGGGATGCTTGCTGTCGCCGCGGATCGCGCGGTCACCGTCAGCCAACTGAGCGATCTCCATGCACTCGATCTTGTCGGTCGCGGCCTCGCGGGTGTCGGCTCGATCTCCGAGAGCTGCCCTACCTGCGAGGATACTCAAATAGAGGTCTATCGCAGAATCTTCGGCTGGCGCTAGAAAGCCAAATACAGTCCTAGCGATGCGCCCTTCAAGTACCGTCAACCCCGGCTGGGGTCGCTCTCAACGACTGCCAACCAGCTTGGCTGCCGTGCCGGAGTTTGCGGGAGATCGCGGAGCGTGAGGTGGTGGTTTTCAGGGGGAGGCGTCGAATCGTTCTATCAGGATCTCGAAGGCATCGGGCCCGACCCGGACGTTGCCGCTGAATGGATGGTTGAACTCATTGACCAGATAGAGGGATGCGGCCAACACCACGCTTTGCAGTACGATCGCGATCAGCAGCCGGGCGGTCAGGTGCGGTTTGATCAGCAATGGAAAGAGCGCGACCAGCAGTGCGCCACTGATGAGGAAGTACCACATGAAGTCGGGGACGCCCGCGTTGATCAGATCGACTCGTGTTCGCCGGGAATCGTAGACGGCTTGAGCCTTGTCGATCGCCTTGTCCTGCAGGGTTTGTTCGAGAGCGTTGGCCGGCTGGAAGGTGAAGATATTGTCGCGGAGGGTTCTCAGCGCGTCCCAGGCATTCTGACTTGCCTGTTGGTTCAGCATCAGTGGCCAGTCCTCGTCGACGACGAGACTCGCGTAGTTTCGCGTGTCGCTCTTCCAGGTGGACTTGGCGGGTTCTGAGATGCCCTGGCCGAGGCCGTAGATCGCACCGAGGGCGTTTGCCTCTTCCTGGGCGTTATTGCTGGCCCTGTCGAAGTCGCTCAGCACCCCTGCGATCACAAAGGCGAGCAGGATCGAGAACAGGAGCCCGATGAGAACGTTCACCGAGTTGATGGCGAAGTCTTCGGACGCTTCTACATCCTGCTTGCGCCAGCGGCGCGGCAGTATCTGTCCGACGGCCACGTACACGAACACAGTGGTGGCGGCGACCACGAGCAAGATGATGGTCAACATGTAGCGGTCCATCTTCCGACCTCCCTCTGAGACCGAGG
>JBOHHE010000369.1:0-3254 GCA_050700355.1 Pseudonocardiaceae bacterium | reverse complement strand
GCGTTTGATGGCTCCGTCGAGCAACAGAAGGCGTTCCTCGACAACGGTCTGCTTGCGGCAAAGCAGCAAGATCAGAAGGACTCGATCGACGCGGACAAAAAGGCCACCGAGGCGGATAAGGCTCGCTTGGCCGCGCGCAACGCCAAGGCCAACGCGGCCTCCGTTGTCTTGCTGCCCGTCGATGATGCGCTGCTCAACCTGTCGGACGACAACTTCATCCGGAAGGTCACGGACAAGGCCGCTGCGGGCAGCGAGGTCTCCAACGCGGCGTGGATGGCTCTGCGCAGTACCACGCCCGCGGACTGGGCCGCGTTCATCACCACCGGGATTTATGACGCCAACAAGCGTGACATCGACATCGCACGGGGCAAGAAAGCCGATGAGGACCGGCGGATCACCACCGAACTCAAGACCAGGGCAGAGAACGGGCTGATGCAACCCCGCCTGGTCGCCGCCGCAGCTGCCGCGCTGGCTGGTAGTGACGAGGACGTCGCCGCCTTCCTCCAGGATGGTCAGTACGCGGTGCTGGCGCAGTCGCTGCAGACCACGACGCCGGGTGTCAAGGGCTGGTATGTGCGTAGCGCGGGTGGTAACGCCTGGATCACACCGGGAAAGGCGGATCCCAACGGCACCACTGTGCTCGACGCGGCCAACTGGAAGGTCGTGGCCGGTCTCGCCGACCCGAACTGCTTCTCGCTGGAGTCAACCCAGTTCCCGGGCAGCTACCTGGGGCAGAACAACTTCCGCGTGCAACTGGCCGCTAACGATGGCACCGCAGTGTTCAAAAACGACGCCACGTGGCGCCCGCGTCCGGGTTTGAGCGGCTCGGATGTTTCGTTGGAGTCCAAGGCGCTGCCCGGCCGTTTCCTACGGCATGCTCACCAGCAGCTGTGGGCGGCCAACAACAGCGGCCAGAATTGGTTCGACACCAGCCTCGCATTCGAGGATGATTCCACGTGGCGAATTGTCAACCCCGATCCAGAGATCTCCACACTGAGCACCTTGCGTTGGTACAACGACGATGCTTTCCGGGCCGCGGTGGGTAACCCAACGAGCGCTGAGGTCTACGTTGACGGTGTCCGGTACCGCGACCATGAGAAAGGGCGCGTCTACTGGAGCCAGGACACCGACGTGCACTTCGTGTCGGGCGATATCCTCACCAAGTACTTGAGCCTCGGCGGGGGTAAGTCGACGCTCCCGATCACCGACACGTCCAGCACGTCGGACGGAATCGGGCGATATAATCACTTCGCCCCTGATGATCCCAAGATCGGTGGAATTTCCATCTTCTGGAGCCCAAGCACGGGGCCGCACCTGGTATACGGCCTGATCCGTGACCGGTGGGAGCAGCTGGGCTGGGAGAAGTCGTACCTCGGGTATCCCACCAGTGATGAGTCAGCCATCCCCGGCGGGCGGCGAAGCACATTCCAGCACGGCAATATCGATTACAACTCGGCGACCGGCAAGATCACGGACTACCGCGTCTAGCAGGACAATCTCAAATCCGTGAGAGGCCCTGTACTCAAGTAACGGGTGCCGGGCACTTCTTCATCAGTGGGGTGGCGCAGTGAGCACGGAGAACGTTCGAGGAACAGGGTCGACATCGTCATCGAGTGCAGCGGCGCAACGGGAAGGACCACCAACCTCGTTGCGAGAACTGGTGGTCGACATCGCCGAGCTGTCGCCGGAGCCCGAGGTCCGCGATGCGGCCGCCGCAGCGCTGGCCAGCACCGATCCAGGCGCGATTCCAGAGTTTCTCGATCATGGCGAACCTGCCGCGCAGGCGGCGGCCAAGGCCCGCAAGGAGCACGTCGCCAGGAACAACCGCACGGCCGTAGAACGGCTCACCGGTACCGGTGGTCCGATCTTCAACGCCGAGGTCACCGCCGTGCTGGCGGGATCGGACGACGACCGTGAGGCATTCCTGCTCTACGGCAAGGACATCGCGGCCGACCGGGACCGCCAGGAGCAGCTGGCGGTCGAGGAGCTCGCCGAACGCGGTAAGCGGCGGGTGCTGCTGCTGGTCGGCATCGGCGGTCCCGAAGTCAAGCGGGCCGCCCAGGCCGCGTTGGACAGTAACGACCAAGCGGTCATCGAGACGTTTCTCAACACCGGGTATCTGGCAGTCGCCAAGGCCGACGCGGACGCACATGAGCAACACCTGCAGAACCTCGAAGAGGCTCAGAAAGCCGCCGAAGCTCTCTCCGAGACGGCGAAGAAGGCCGCGCGGGCGGCCGATGCGCGCCGCCTGATTCTGGTCGCACACGGTGATGCGCTCAAGGCGTTGCAGCGCTCCTCCAACGCGATGGTGTCGGCCGCGAACAGCGCGCGCGAGGCGGAGAAGATCTACTCTGCGGGTGTCGCGGGCGGCCACCGGCCAGAGCAGTTCGACGTGGTGAAGAGCGAGGTAGCCCGTCAGCTCGGCTACGCGGTCGACGCCACCACGGCCGCGCAGTCCGCCGCAGCCGCAGCCGCCGTCAACGCCAACATCCTGGTGGAGACGGGACACCCGTACGGAACCGAGTGGGCCAAGGTCGCGAATGCACTGGCGCTGACCACCCAGGGCGCGACCAAGGCCGCGGAGACCGCGAAGCACACCATCGACGCCACCGCAGCCGCAGCCGCAGCTGTCGACGCCGGCCAGAAGGCGCAAGCACACGCCGAGAAGGCCAACCAGTGGCGACTGCATGCGGAGGAGCAGGCCCGCACGGCGGCTGCCATCGCCGAGGCGGCCCGCCAGCAGGCGGTTCTCGCGCAGGAGGCGGCAGCGCGCACGAAGACCGCCCGAATCGCTGCCGAGCAGGCCGCGTGGGCTGCGGCGGCACGGACCCGGGCCGCACGGCTGGATGCCGAGCGCGAGCAGGGCGTCGCCACGGCGGCTCGCGCGCATGCGGAGGCCGAGCGCAAGAAAGCGGCAGCGGCCCGGGCCAGGGCGCAGAGCCAGGCGATGGTCGCGGCACGGGCTCGCAGCCAGGCTCAGGTGCAGGTGGGCATCGCCGCGCGGGCACGGGCGCGGGCCGAGGCTGAGGAAGGCAAGGCGGCGCACGCCGAGAACACCGCCCGCACGGGCGAACGCGACTCCGTGATCGCCCGCAGCAAGGCTTCCATCGCCGAGCTTGTCCGCGACGACACGGCCGCGATCGCGGCGGCGAAGGAGGCGGTAGCCGCAGCCGCACGGGCAGGCTCGGCAGGTGACCAAGCTCGTACGGCGGCCACGGAGGCCCGCAAGCAGGCCAACATCGCAAGTGGTGCGG
>JBOHHE010000368.1:0-31275 GCA_050700355.1 Pseudonocardiaceae bacterium | reverse complement strand
ACTCACGAGTACTCAGTTAAGGGGGCGGTCCACCCAGGACATCAGGCCGCGTAGGCGGGCGCCGACCTGTTCGATGGGGTGCTGCTCGCCCTCGGCGCGGAGCTTGGCGAAGTTCTGGCGGCCGTTGTCGTCCTCGGTGACCCACTCAGTAGCGAAGCGACCATCCTGGATCTCGGCGAGGATCCGGCGCATCTCCTCCTTGACGTCGGGCCCGATCACCCGCGGGCCTCGGGTGAGGTCACCGTACTCGGCGGTATCGGAGATCGAGTAGCGCATCCCGGCGATCCCGCCCTCATACATCAGATCGACGATCAGTTTGAGCTCGTGCAGGCACTCGAAATACGCAACCTCGGGGGCGTATCCCGCCTCGGTGAGCACCTCGAATCCGGCCTGGACCAGCGCGGTCGCGCCGCCACAGAGCACCGTCTGCTCGCCGAACAGATCGGTCTCGGTCTCCTCGGTGAAGGTGGTCTTGATGACGCCGGCACGAGTGCCGCCGATCCCCTTGGCGTAGGACAGCGCGAGCGCCTCGGCACCGCCGGTGTGGTCCTGCTCAATCGCGATCAAACACGGCACGCCCTTGCCGTCGGCGAACTGCCTGCGTACGAGGTGGCCAGGCCCCTTGGGCGCCACCATCGCGACGTCCACATCGGACGGCGGTTTGATCAGGTCGTAGCGGATGTTGAAACCATGCCCGAAGAACAGCGCATCGCCCGATTCCAGGTTCGGCGCGATGTCCTCGGCGTAGATCGTGCGCTGTTTGGTGTCCGGCGCCAGGATCATGATGACGTCGGCCTCGGCCGCCGCCGCCGAGGCCGTCATCACCGGCAGGCCCTCGTCGGACGCCTTCCCGCGCGACTGCGATGCCTCCGGGAGGCCGACACGGACGTCGACGCCGGAGTCGCGCAGGCTCAGCGCATGGGCATGGCCCTGGCTGCCGTAGCCGATGACGGCGACCTTCCGGCCTGCGATGATCGACAGATCGGCATCGTCGTCGTAGTAGATGTCAACACTCATGGGTTGGTCCCCTCATTATCGTTCTTGGTGGGCTAACGGATCGGGTTGGCCGCGATGGCCCGTGGCCCGCGCCCGATCGCGACGACACCGGACTGCACCATCTCCCGGACACCGTAGGGCTCGAGCATCCGCAGCAACGCATCGAGCTTGTCCCCGGTGCCGGTGGCCTCCACGGTGAGCGCCTCCGGGGACACGTCGATCACCTTGGCCCGGAACAGCTGGACGGTTTCGAGCACGTGCGAACGCACCGTGGCATCGGCCCGGACCTTCACCAACAGCAACTCGCGCTGCACCGCCATGGCCGGGTCGAGCTCAACGATCTTGATGACATTGATCAGCTTGTTGAGCTGCTTGGTGACCTGCTCCAGCGGGAGCTCGTCGACGGCGACCACGATGGTCATCCGCGAGATGTCAGGGCTCTCGGTCGGGCCGACCGCCAGTGAATGGATATTGAATCCCCGTCGGCTGAACAACCCCGCCACCCGGGCCAGCACCCCGGGCTTGTTCTCCACCAGCACCGACAGGGTGTGCATGGACATCATGACCCGTCCTCCTCGAACAGCGGGCGGATGTTGTGCGCGGCCATGATCTGGTCATTGCCGGTGCCCGCGGCGACCATCGGCCACACCTGGGCGTCCTTGCCCACCACGAAGTCGATTACGACCGGTTGGTCGTCGATCTCCATCGCCTGCCCGATGACGCCGTCCACCTCCTCCTCGGTCTCACAGCGAAGTCCGACACAGCCCAGCGCTTCGGCGAGCTTGACGAAGTCCGGGATGCGGGAGTGGGTCCCGAGATCAGTATTCGAATAACGCTGCGAATAGAACAGGTTCTGCCACTGCCGGACCATCCCCAGGTGGCCATTGTTGATCACAGCGACCTTGATCGGAATGCCCTCGATGGCGCAGGTAGCGAGCTCCTGGTTGGTCATCTGGAAACACCCGTCGCCGTCGATGGCCCAGACCACCTTGTCCGGCATGCCGAGCTTGGCGCCCATCGCTGCCGGTACCGCGAAACCCATCGTGCCCAGGCCGCCGGAATTGATCCAGGTCCCCGGATTCTCATAGCTGATGAACTGCGCCGCCCACATCTGGTGCTGGCCGACCCCCGCCGTGTAGATCGCGTCCGGGCCGACCAGGGCACCGATCCGCGAGATGGCGTACTGCGGCGAGAGCATCCCATCTGAGGGGCGGTCATAACCCAGCGGGAACGTCGCCCGCCAGTTGTTCAGCTGGAGCCACCAGGGTGCCAGGTCCGGACGGCCGGAGGAGAACTCGGCGCGCACCGCCACGATCAGCTCGCCGATCACCTCGGCGCAGTCACCGACGATGGGCACGTCGGCGTGGCGGTTCTTGGAGATCTCCGCGGGATCGATGTCGGCGTGCACCACCAGCGCTTCCGGAGCGAAGGACGACAGCTGCCCGGTGACCCGGTCATCGAACCGAGCGCCCAGAGCGATCAGCAGGTCGGAGCGCTGCATCGCGGCGACCGCGGCCACTGTGCCGTGCATGCCTGGCATACCTAGGTGCTGAGGGTGCGAATCCGGAAAAGCGCCTCGGGCCATCAGGGTGGTCACCACGGGCGCGCCGATGAGCTCGGCCAGGTCGCGCAGCGCCGCGGTGGCCCCTGCTTTGTGGACACCACCCCCGACGTAGAGCACGGGACGACGCGCGGTGGCGATCAGCCGCGCCGCCTCCCGGATCTGCTTGCCGTGCGGCCGGGTGGTGGGCCGGTAACCGGGCAGTTGCAGCTCCGGCGGCCAGGAGAAGTAGGTCGACTCCTGGAGCACATCCTTGGGGATATCCACCAGGACCGGTCCGGGGCGGCCGGTGCTGGCCAGATGGAACGCCTCCGCGATCGCCCTCGGAATCTCCGCCGGGTCCTTCACCAGCATGTTGTGCTTGGTGATCGGCAAGGTGATGCCGGTGATGTCCGCCTCCTGGAAGGCATCCGTTCCGATCAGCGCCCTGGTCTGTTGGCCGGTGATCGCCACCACCGGCACCGAGTCCATATGTGCATCGGCCAGCGGCGTGACCAGGTTCGTCGCACCGGGTCCGGAGGTCGCCATGCAGACGCCGACTCGTCCGGTGGCCTGCGCGTAGCCGGCAGCGGCATGCCCGGCACCCTGCTCGTGGCGCACCAGGACGTGGCGGACTCTCGTGGAGTCGAGCAGCGGGTCGTAGGCGGGCAGGATGGTGCCGCCGGGAATGCCGAACACCGCCTCACACCCGACTTCTTCGAGGGCGCGCACCAGAGCTTGGGCGCCGGTGATACGAACCGGGGCACCTGCGGGTGGGGCTGGTTTGGGCGGGGGTGCCGGGATCGGCACTTCTCGCGGGGTCGCGATGGTCATGGTCCTGCCTCAGCTCGTGGTTCTGCTCGTCCCAGGCACAAAAAAACCCTCGCTGCCCACATGGGCTACAGGCGAGGGTTGGCGCGTCGACCGCTCAGGCTCTTCAGGCGACGCGCCTGCTGACTACAAGGACGATGGGGATCAACACCCCACCGACGTTAACCGGCCCACGCGGGTGCCGTCAACATCGCGCAGAGCGCTCTCGTATCTTGAGAATAGTTAGGGTGTCCGACGTGTTGGCCAGCGCAGACCTCATTGTCCTTGGTGCTGGCCCTGCGGGGCTCGCGGCAGCGTGGCGGGCCGGGCGGGCGGGATTGTCCACGATCGTGTTGGAACGAGCCCCTGCCGTTGGCGGAATGGCGGCGAGTTTCGACGTTGCAGGCGTGCGGGTAGACCACGGCAGCCACCGCCTGCACCCCGCCACTCCCCCCGCCGTGCTGGCCGACCTGCGCGAGCTGCTGGGTGCGGACCTGCAATGCAGGCCACGCAACGGCAGGCTGCGGGTCGCGGGGCAGTGGGTCGGATTTCCGCTGCGGCCGGCCCAGCTGCTGCGAGCACTGCCTGCCGGAATGCTGGCCCGGATCGCCGCCGACGCGTTCACCGAGCCGCTGCGCAGGCGCCGGGAACCGGGCAGCTACTCCGAAGCGCTGCACGCCAGCCTGGGCCCCACCCTCTACGACGCCCTCTACGCCCCGTACGCGGTGAAGCTGTGGGGCCTGCCCGGCTCACGGATCGACGCTGAGCAGGCCCGTCGTCGGGTCAGCGCGGACACCCCCTGGAAGATCGCGCACCGAATGCTGCGCCGGGGCGGGAGCGGGCAAGGACGGATCTTCTACTACCCCCGGCGGGGATTCGGCCAGATCGTCGAGGCACTGGCTGACGCGGCCGTCGATGCGGGGGCGCAGGTTCGGCTGGACACCGAGGTCGACCGGGTGTGCGTCGGCGAGGACGGCGTCACCGTACGCACCCGGAGCGGAGTGGAGTTCACCGCCGGGCATCTGTTCACCACGATTCCGCTGCCGGTGCTCGCCCGGATCGTCGACCCCCCACCACCGGCCTGGGCGGTGGATGCCGCCGCGGCGCTGCGGTTCCGCTCGATGGTGCTGGTCTACCTGGTCCATGAGAGCCGTCGCTGGACGCCGTTCGACGCACACTACCTCCCCGGCCAGGAAACTCCGGTGAGCCGGATCTCCGAGCCGGCCGGTTACCGGGAGTCCGCGCAGGATCCGGCTGATCGCACAGTGTTGTGCTGCGAGGTCCCCTGCCAGATCGGTGACCAGTGGTGGACCGCTGATGAGGGAAGACTCGCCGGATTGATCACCGAGACTCTGGACCGCGCCGGTCTACCACCGGTGCGGGGCGAGACGGTGGTGGCGCGGCGATTGCGCACCGTCTACCCGGTCTATGAGATCGGGTACACCGGACATCTGGCCGGCTTGGACGCCTGGGCGTCCGCGCTGCCCCGAGTCACCAGCTTTGGCCGGCTCGGCCTGTTCGTGCACGACAACACCCACCACGCAATCGCCATGGCCAACGACGCGGTGGACGCCCTGCGCGACGGTCACTGGGACGCCACCGCCTGGTCCGCCGCCCGCCGCCGCTTCGCCGAGCACGTAGTAGAAGATTAGGCTCACGAGCCTCTTTACGGTCACCTACCGGGCACGTCGAATTGGTACCCCTGGGCAACGAGCCAGGGCAGTAACTTCGCCAATGCGGCGACCGTCTGATCACGCTGTCCGCCGCCGTCGTGCAGCAGGATGACCGCCCCCGGCTGTACCTGTTGCTGCACAGTGGTCACGATCCGCGCCACGCCTGGTCGAGACCAGTCACGTGGGTCCAGCGACCAGGACAACGGCTTCATTCCGTGGCGCGCGGCGATCTGGCGCATGGGGTCGGACCACCGTCCGGCCGGAGCCCGGTAGTAGTCGATGCCGATCTTCGAACCCAGGGCGGTCAGTAGTTCAGCCCGGCCAGCGACGATCTCGGCTTCGATCTGTGGCTCCGGCCGGTCGACCAGGTGCATGTCATGGGTGGCTGTGTGATCGCACAGATGCATGCCGGCCGCCGCCACCTCCCGGACGAGCTCCGGGTGCCGCGTGGCCTGCGCACCGATCATGCAGAAGGTGGCTGCGGCGCGGTACTGCACCAGCAACGCCAGCACCTGCGGGGTGTACTCGGGATCTGGGCCGTCGTCGAAGGTGAGTGCCACGACGCGGTCCGGGCGGGCGGTATGTCTGATCAGGTCAGCCGGTACCGCCACGGGCAGAGCGGGAGCGTCCTCGACACCCGGCGATGACGATTGAGCCGCCGGTACGCGCGCGACCGACTCCGGGCGAGGCGGCGCGAGGGACTGCACCGCCCCCAGCACGACCGCGTACATCGTCAGTACGACGACGAACAGGCCGACCCATCGAAATCTGTATGGAGGATGCAAAACCGGAGAGCGCACTTCAATCCCCATCCGTCTCAACGTTCAGCTCTTGTCGCCCTCGGACCACTTCTTGAGGTAGTCATCGGCCTGGCTGGCAACGCCCCGTAGCCGCGTTGTCCGGCCCTGTTCCCGGTCGCGGTGCGGGTGCCCCTTCACGGCCACGTACCACGAGTGGACCTCGCCGGTCTGCTGCGAGATCAACGCGAAGTGGTCGATCTCAAGTTCCGAGCTCTCCTCCAGATCAGAGCCATCACACAGCCCGATCTTGAATTCACTGTCCAGGCCCAGCGGAGTCCGCTTCGCAGCGGCCGTGAGCGCTTCGATTGCTTCCCGGACGTTCATGCCATGCAGTATGGCGCGCCAACGCCCCCTCCAGCGAAGAAGCAACGCGGTGCCCCGGTAAGGACACGGTTGCCGACGGAGTTCTCACGCTGGGAAGTCTGCCGTATCGCAGCGGGCTACCCGGTCGGCGTTGAGTTCGCGGTGCACGGCGGGGATTACCTTGCGCAGGTAGCGACCGAGCCTGATGAACGAGGTGCCACTGCTGCGGAACGAATATGAGATCGGGACTTCGACGTAACGATATCCCTTGGCCAGCAGGTCCAGAGTCAGCACCTGAGCGTAATTGTAGTCGTGCACGACCTCAGCGTGCGCCGCCGCGTCAGAGGAGAAGGCCCGATAGCCGCTCTGGCCGTCGGTGATGTCACGGCGTCGGGTAAGCCAACGCACCCAGGCGGTGAGTACCCGGTTACCCAGCCTGCGGTGCGGCAACATCCGCTCGATGCGCCCCGCGAAGCGGGAGCCCACCACGTAGTCCGCCGCACCGCTGAGCACCGGCTCCAGCACAGCGGCGGCGTCGACCGGCCGGTACTCCCCGTCGGCGTCCAGGTAGAGCACGGCGGCAGGCCGGTAGGCCACTGCCTCGGCGAGCCCACGACGCACCGCGGCACCGAGTCCGAGGTTGCGAGGCTGAGCGAGCACCACCGCACCGGCGGTAGCCGCCCGTTCCGCCGACGCGTCGGTGGACCCGTCGTCGACCACCAGCACGATCACCGGGTGGCCCTGCACCTGCTGCGGCAGCTCAGCGATTACTGCGGCAACTGTCGCCTCCTCGTTGTGCGCAGGCAGGAAGACCACCACCGGAGAGTCGGGGAGCACCGGGGCCCGGAGTGGGCGCGCCGGCAGTTGTCGGGGCAACCGCAGCCTGCCCCAGAAAGTCGGGTCCGGGGCCACCAACGCGACGCAGCCCAGCACCAAGGCGTACCCGGTCTTCACCGCGTGGGTGGTCAGCGCGATCGCGAACGCGGGCCCGGCAGCCACCCCCAGTGCGACCAGCGCGGCCGTCGCGGCTGCCTCGTAGCTGCCCAGCCCACCCGGAGCGACGGCGATCGCCTGCACGGCGATGGTCACCGCGGTGACGGCGATCGCCTCGGCCAGCCCGATCGGGTACCCAGCCAGCGTGGCGACCTGCAGGATCACCACCGCCTCCAGCACCCAGGCCAGCAGCACCGACACCCCGACAGCCAAGGTCGGTAGCCGCACCGCAGCCCCACCCTGGGCGAGCCGCCACGACCAGCCCACTCCCAGCGCCACCAGCGCGCCAACTCCCACCACGGCGGCCCACCACCAGGCACCCGCGATCGAACCTCCCAGGCCGGGCACCGCGAGCAGCGCCAATACCAACACAGCAAGCAGGTCCGCCGCGCGGAGCGTCACCGCGGAAGCGATCACCGGCTGCGGCGCCAGCGGAGTGCGTCGCAGTACGCTGGTCACCCGCAATACCTCCCCGAGGCGCAGTGGCAGCACATGATTGCCCAGCAGGCTGACATGCAACGCGGCCCACGACTGGCCAAATCCCAGTCCCGGCAAGATGGCCCGCCACGCCCATGAGCGCACCAGGAACGCGGCGACGTAGCAGACCAGCGCGGCGGTCAGCTCAAGCGGACCGGCCAGTACGGCCCGGACCACCTCGCCGAGCGTACGAGCGTCCACCACCTGAACCAGATAACCGAGAGCAACGACGAGCACAGCGATCCCGGCCACAAGGCGAACCCGGCGTAACGCTGCCATTCCGTTCTCCTTTTACCTTCACCCGTTCGTGTGTACCGTGAGCCTAGCCTTATGGCATACCCGTAAAGGTTGGGAGCGAAATGGTCGCTGTGGTCACCGGAGCAGCGGGGTTCATCGGCAACCTCCTGCTGACGACGCTGGCCCGGCGGGAACCGGCGGTGGGCATCGACCGTCGCCCGTTTCCGCCACCACCGGGCGCCATCGCGATCACGGCGGACCTGCTCCACCCAGCTGCGGACGTGCGCGCCGCCTTGGGACAGGCGCGGGTGGTCTTCCACCTCGCGGGCTGCCCGGACGTCCGAGACCCTCGGCCGGACGCCGCACAGCACCGCTACCGGGACAACGCACTGGCCACCGCAGCGGTACTGGCCGCGGTTCCACTACCCACTCCGCTACTGGTGGCTTCCTCATCATCGGTCTACGGCGGCACCCGCAATGGCAGGCCCAGTGCCGAATCCGACTCGTTGCGTCCGCGAGGTGGTTATGCGCAGAGCAAGCTTCTCGTCGAGCGGCTCTGCAAAGGCCGCGCGCAGGTAGGCGGTCTGGTGACCGTGCTGCGGCCGTTCACCGTCGCCGGTGAGGGACAGCGACCCGGCATGGCCCTGGCACGCTGGATCGACGCCGCCCACCGTGGGTGGCCACTGACGCTGCTGGGCAGCCCGGAGCGCTCCCGAGACATCACCGATGTCCGGGATGTGGTGCGTGCTCTGATCGACCTCGCCGATCGCCAAGTGTGCGGACTGCTCAACGTGGGTACCGGTGTGGGCCATACGCTGCGGGAGCTCGCTGAGGCGGTGTGCGCCGAGATCGGCGTCGAGGTCCACATCGAACTGTCCATGGCCCATCCCGCCGAGGTGACCCACACGCTGGCCGACACCAGCGCGCTGCGCCAGGCGATCGGGTGGGTACCCCGCACCGACCTGGCCGATCTCGTAGCCCGCCAGGTCGCGGCCGCATCGGCGCCCGACCGGACCGAACCCGAGCCCGCCTCACCCTGATGCCCGAATCCCTGATACCGGAAACCCCGAAGCTCGAAACCTCGACACCCGATCCACTGACCCTCGACACCGCCTCGCACCGGCTGCTACCGGCCATGGTGGCCGTCGCCCTGTTCGCCGTACTCGCTGCGGCTCTGGGCATCGGGGTGGCCCCGATGCCCGACGAGCATCTCGCCGTGGATGAGCCACAATATCTGTTCACCGCGCTGTCACTGGCCCAGGACGGCGATGTGGACATCTCCGATGAGCTCGCCGAGCAGCGCTGGCGGGACTTCACCGACGTCGCGCCGCCGGTGGAGACCGTGGCGCTGGCGGACGGCAGTCAGGTCAGCCCGCACGATCCCCTGCTGCCGGTGTTGCTCGCGGCCCCGGTGGCTGCCGGCGGCTGGGTGGCCGCCAAGCTCACGATGGCCCTGCTCGCAGGCGCGCTGGCCGCCGCGACGGTGTGGACCGCGGTGCGCCGCTTCGCCGTGCCGTTGCCGCTGGCCGCCACCGGGGTGGTCATCGCGGCCGGCTCGGCCCCGCTGGCGGTGTACGGCCAGCAGCTCTACCCCGAACTGCCCGCCGCGCTGGCCTGCCTACTAGGTGTCGCCGCCCTCACCGGCCCACCGCGACGACTGCAACTCGCCCTGCTGGCCGCAGCCGTGATCACGCTGCCCTGGCTGTCGGTGAAGTACACTCCGGTGGCCGCGGTGCTCGCTGGACTGGCCATGTGGCGCTGGTGGCGGGCCGGTCGGCGCACCGAGGTGGTTACTCTCGGCGCCGGGCTGGCCGTCTCCGCCGCGATCTATCTCGCCGTGCACCGGGCGGTGTGGGGTGGTTGGACGGTGTACGCCAGCGGCGACCACTTTCAGGACATCGGCGAGTTCGCCGTCGTCGGGGCGGACCCGGACTACCTGTTCCGGACCTGGCGGCTGGTGGGCCTGCTCATCGACCGCGACTTCGGCCTCGCCGTCTGGCAACCCGCCTGGCTGCTCGTCGTCCCCGCGCTCGCGGCGCTGGCCGCCCGACCGCCACGCGGCACCGCTGCCCTCGGGTGGCCGTTGCTGGCCGGCTGGCTGGTCGCCACTTTCCTGGCACTTACCATGCATGGGTGGTGGTGGCCCGGCCGCCAGACCGTCGTAGTGCTGCCCCTGGCCCTGCTGGCGGTGCTCTGCTGGCTCGCTCGCAGCGGCTCGAGGGTACGAACCGCCGCCGCCGTTCTCGGTCTGGCCGGAATGAGCACATATGTGGCGTTGCTGATCGACGGATATGCGGGGAAGATCGTCTGGGTCAGCCACACCCTCGATACCGGCTTCTCCCAGAGCAACGCACCGGTCTACCAGGCAGTGCGCCTGCTGCTACCGGGCTTCCAGGAGTATCTCGGCCACCTGATCTGGACTGCAATTCTCGTAGCGCTCGCCCTTGCCGCGGCCCGGCACGCCTTGCACCGGACGGCGTGAGAGCCCGTACGGGGGGAGCGATAAATGCAACCCTCCTGCCGGAGCTAAAGCTGACTGGGAAAGAAGGACGCTACACCGGAGATGGTCAGGCCCACCTCGTCGTTCGTCCGCAGGTGGTGCCCTCCGATGGTCCTGGCCGTCACCGGAACCGAGCCATCCACCAGGGCGAGGCGCACGAGTGCGTCATGCCCGTAAAACACCACGCCCTCGACCCGGGCCGGCACTCCGCTGTCCGGAGGACCCAGCAGCAACTGCTCCGGGCGCAGCACCACGGTTCCCCACGCCTCGGCGGCTCGCCCGGCCACGCGGATCGGCAGCCTGCCCAGTGCACAGTCGGCGGCGTCCCCTTCACAGAGCACGGCGTCGAGCACCACCGTTTCGCCGAGGAAGGTGGCGATGTTGAGATCATGAGGCGAACCGTAGAGTTCGACTGGAGTACCCGCCTGCACAATGGTGCCTGTCTGCAGCACGGCGACGACGTCTGCCGTCGACAGAGCCTCCTGCTGATCATGGGTGACCAGGACCGCTGTGGCACCGGTGGCGTGCAATGCGCGGCGGACGTCCTCGCGCAGCGCCGCCCGCAGCGCCGTGTCAAGCGAGCTGAACGGCTCGTCCAACAGCACCAGAGCCGGCCCGGGGGCCAGCGCACGGGCCAGCGCCACCCGCTGCTGCTGCCCGCCGGACAGTTCGTGCGGCATTCGGGTTTGGTAGCCACCGAGCCCGACCAGCTCGAGCATGTCGGTCACCCGGGTAGCGCGCCGCCCACGGGGCAAGCCGAAACCGACATTGCCTGCCACCGACAAGTGCGGGAACAGAGCCCCCTCTTGCGGCACGATGCCGATCTGCCTGCGCTCCGGCGCAACGTTCACTCCAGGCCCACAGACCAGTTGACCACCGATCACGACTTCCCCGGTGTCGGCGGTCTCGAAGCCGGCGACCACCCGCAGCAGCGTGGTCTTTCCGCATCCTGAGGGCCCGAGCACGGCAGCCAGCGCGCCCTCCGGAACGGTGAGGTCGATCCCCCGCAGCACCGGGGTGGCACCGAAGCTCTTGGCCAGGCCACGCACCACCAGCTCACTCACTGTGTAACTCCAGGGGACTCGCGGGAGGTGGCGCCCCAGCGGCGGCCCAGCAAGGCGGTGGGGAGGGCCGCGAGAAGCAGAAGAGTGGCGGCATAGGGGGCGGCAGCGGCGTAGGCGCCGACCTCGGTGCGGCCCCACAGCTCGGTGGCCAGGGTGTCCATCTCGGTGGGGCGCAGCAGCAGCGTGGCCGGTAGTTCCTTCATGCAGGTGAGGAACACCAATGCGGCGCCTGCGGCAATGCCCGGACCAGCCAGCGGCACCGTAACGCTGCGCAGCACCCCGGTCGGACTGCGCCCCAGCGCGCGGGCCATCTCCTCAAGCCTGGGCGGGGACTGCGCCACCGACGCCCGCACCGCAGCCACCGCGGCGGGGAGGAACAGCACCGCGTAGGCGAGCACCAGGACCGGCAGCTGCTGGTAGACCGGCTGGGCGTAACGCACCGCGAGAAACACCAGGGACAGGGCGACGACGATCCCGGGCAGAGCGTGCCCGGCGTAGGCGGCCTGTTCGAGCAGCTGTGCCAGCCGTCCCCGGTAGCGGGCCGCGATCACCCCGACCGGCACGGCCAGCGCGACGGCCACAGCCGCACCGAGCGCCGAGACACCCAGCGTGCTCACTGCCGCGGCACCCACCTCCGCGATGTCCAGCCCAGCCGAGGAGCCGCGGGTCAGCAGGTAGCCCAGCACGCCGAGCGGCACCCCGATGGCCAGACCGACGACCAGCCCGCACCAGAGCACGGCGGGCAGCGCAAAGATCCCGAGCCGGGTGCGGGACCGGTGCCGCGCCACCCCACCACCGAGCCGGGCGTACCCGGCCCGGCCCCGGGTGCGGTTCTCTCCCCACACGATCAGCACGGTCAACATGACCAGCACACACCCGAGTACGGCGGCGGGCGTGAGGTCGAAGCTGGACCGGTAGGAGGTATAGATCACCCGGGTGAACACGTCGTAGCGCAGCATCGCCACCGCGCCGAAGTCGGAGAGCACATAGAGCGCCACCAGTAACGCCCCACCCGCGGCCGCGGGGCGAACCTGACGGACCGTCACGGACAGGAAGGTCCGCAGCGAGCCCGCCCCCAGTGAGCGGGACACCTCCTCATGCGCCGGGTCGATCCGGGCCAGTGCCGCGGCCACCGGCAGATAGACATAGGGGTAGCAGCACAGGCTCAGCACCAGTGTCGAGCCGAGGAATCCACCGAACCGGGGGAACATCGACAGCCAGGCGAACGCCGCGACGTAGGAAGGCACCGCGAGCGGCAGCGCGACGAGCACCCCCCACACCCGCCGCCCCGGCAGCTGGGTCCGGACTACCAGCCCCGCCAGGCTGACCCCGACTACCAGGCAGACTCCCGTGACCGAACCGGCCAGCGCCAGGCTGCGCAGCACCAACGCGACAGTCCGGTCCCGCACCAGCACTTCGATCGCGGTGCCCAGGCCGCGCTCGGACGCCCGGACCGCCAGGTAGACCAGCGGCAGCAGGGCAACCGCAGCGGCCAGCCCAGCGGGTATCAGCAGCGCCGCCGGAGGGGTTCCGCGTGCGGTGTGGGTCGCCGGGGTCATGTCAGGCCGGCGTCCTCGATCATCTTCAGGGTCTGCTCCAGACCATTCAGGTCAGACAGGTCGATCTGCGGAGCCTGCAGACTCTCCAGTGGCGGCAGCTCGGTGGCCACCGGTATCCCAGCCACCAGCGGATATTCCTTCGTCTCCTGCGCGAAATAGGCCTGGGACTGCTCACTGAGCAAGAACTCCACAAATCGGCGGCTCTCCTCGGCGTGGTCGGAGCCACGCAGGATCCCGGCGCCCGCAACGTTCACCAGCGCTCCGGGATCCCCACCGGGGAGATACTTCAGCCGGGCGGTCATCGCGGCCGCCCCCGCTTCAGCGACCTGCTCGTAGAAGTAGTAATGGTTGATCAGACCGAGCGGTATCACACCGTCCTTGACGGCGTTGAGGATCAGGATGTTGTTGTCGAAGATCTGCACCTCGTTGGCGCGCATGTCCGTCAGCCATTGCCGGGCGGCGTCCTCTCCGCTCAGCACCCGCATCGCGGTCACGAAGGTTTCAAAGGAGGCGTTGCTCGGGGCGATCCCGACCTTGCCCCGCCAGCGCGGGTCGGTGAGGTCGAAGACACTGTCCGGAACGTCCGATTCGGCAACCTGCCTCGGGTCGTAGACGATCACCCGGGCTCGTCCGGACGTTCCCACCCAGCTGCCGTTGTCGGCGCGGTAGCGTGCCGGGACCGCATTGAGCACGTCCGGCGGCAGGATCTCGAGCCTGCCCGCCTGGTCCAGCGCGCCCAATGCTCCCCCATCCTGGGAGAAATACACGTCGGCGGGGGTTGAGTCGCCCTCCTCCAGCAGCTGCGCGGCCAGCTGGGCGGTGTTGCCGTAGCGCACCGAGGTAGCGATGCCGGTCTGCTGTTCGAACCGCTCGATCAACGGACCGACGAGCGCCTCCTGTCTGCCGGAGTAGATGACCAGGTCACTGTCATCGATGCCGTCTCCCCCACCACACCCCGCGAGTCCCACCAGCAGTGCCGCCACTATCGGAGCCACACCGCGCCACCGCTGCACCGAAGATCACCTCCACATCACGGTATGCATACTGTCGACCCACGATAGTGGATGGTAACTGAGGAATGGCTAACCTGAGCAGATCTCCGCTGGTACTCCCATTACTCTGCGCATCCTGCGACGATGATGCTGTGACCGGAGATAACGCTGCTGTGACCGGCTCGTCGACCGTGACCTTCCGGCCGCCATTGACCAGTTTAATCGCCGTGTGGGGGCTGGCTGTGTGCCTGACCCCAGTCGCCTTCGGCATACCGGGATTACAGGTGCTATACCTCGGCCCTCTGGCGATCGCTGTCTGGTTGCTCCGGACCCGCACGGTGGCGGGTCCGGAGACGATCGTCACGCATCAGGTGCGGGGTGCCCGCAGCGTCACCTGGTCTGATCTGGAAGGTCTCCGAATAGACGAACGGTCCCGGGTATGGGCGGTCCTGCGAGGCGGTAAGGAGATCCGACTGCCCTCGGTACGCGCTCGGGATCTTCCGACGCTGTCCTCGGTGAGCCAGGGACGGCTGCCCGACCCACTCGCGCCCCGAACGGCCTGAGCGATCCGGTCAGCCGCCGCGCCGCCGCGTCGAATATTGCCTCGGATTCGGCAGAGCTCCGTTCATGGGTCCAACGGTGGGCTTCCCGCTTCGCTGGGACCGCGCCCCGGACTTGCCGCCTCGGCGCTCGCGAC
Organism: Pseudonocardiaceae bacterium; assembly: GCA_050700355.1. Classification (GTDB taxonomy): domain Bacteria; phylum Actinomycetota; class Actinomycetes; order Mycobacteriales; family Pseudonocardiaceae. Next base: position 16,634 of record JBOHHE010000368.1, on the reverse strand, counting down.
GATTGGGGGCGGGCGGGTCGGTATTGTCCGGCTCGGGTTCGTCCGCTGGTTCGTGGGAGGGTTCAGGGTCCTTCGTCACGGGGGTCTCCTTCAAGCTGGCCGCGGATCGGTCACACTCGAGAACACTATGCCCGCTCACCCGCGGCTCACGGGTCTCCACCTAGCCTCACCGATCGTGCAACCTTCCGTGCGGATCCCCTCCGGCGCAGGCCGCCGCGAGCGCCGCTGGCTGGTGGCGGGGCTGCTGACCGTGGTGCTGACGGCATGCACGGTGACGCCCGACTTCCCGGACCGGGAATCTGGACCGTTCAGGCCCAAACTGGAGATCGGGCCGCAAGCGGGTCCACGACCGGAGAGTCCGGGACCATCCGACCAGGATCCGCCTGATGCCCCACCCGGACCACCCCAGGGCTGCACCGACCCCGACCCACAGGTCGTCGCGACCTGCCTCGAGCCCATCTCCGCGTTGGTCGTGCTCGATGGAGCTGCCCTGGTGGGCTTGGCCGCGGAACGCACCACCGGCCGGATCTTGCGAGTTGCGCGGCAGCGACCGACCCAGGAAGTGGCCACTCTCGCGGTGGATGCCACCGGCGACGGCGGGCTCACCGGGCTCGCGCTCTCGCCCAGCTACTCCGAAGACGAGTTGATGTATGCCTATATCACCACTCCAGTCGACAATCGAGTCGTCCGGATCGCGCCGGGAGATGTGCCCAAACCAGTGCTGACCGGGATCCCGAAGGGGCCGACCGGCAACGCGGGCGCGCTCACCATCGACTCCGACGGAATGCTGGTGGTGGCGACCGGAGACGCGGGCGATGCCACCACAGCTGCCGATCCACTGTCGCTCTCAGGAAAGGTGCTTCGGATCGACACCTCGGGCGGCCCCGCTCCAGGCAATGCGACCGGATCCAAGGTGCTGGCTGACGGACTGCATGCGCCGGGGGGCCTCTGCATCGACCCGCTCTCCCACGAACTGTGGGTGACGGATCGGGCGCCCGATGCCGACGTGCTGTATCGGGTGCAACCGGGAACTGAACTGAGCTCGGCGGCCTGGACCTGGCCTGACCGCCCTGGCGCAGCGGGATGCGTCCTGGTGCAGGGCCGTATCCAGGTCGCTTTCACCAGTGGAGCTCCCATGTTCGCGCTGAACATCGGACCCAACGGCACTTTCCTCGGCCAGCCCCTGGAGATTCCGCTGGACCGCTACGGCCGGGTATCCGCGGTCGCGCTGAGCCCCGAGGGACGGCTGGTGTGGCTGGGCACCATCAACAAAGCGGGCGGCCAGCCGATCTCCAGTGATGAGCGGGTCTTCGTACTACCCAACCTGGTAGGCCCCGGCGGCGGTAACGACTAGCCGTGAGTGCGCAACAGTGTTCTGGCACTCAATCCCACTCACGAGCACTTCCTGCAGCGGAGCGTGGGCCCGTGCCAGCCGAATCGGTGCAGCACTGTCAAAACTTCTCGGGCCGCACCGCACGGGTCCTCGCTGATGTCCCGCCAGCCGAACACGAGCCGCGACCGTGCTGCAAGTTCCGCTGCGTTATCCCTGCGTCGATCCCGGAAGGCGACCGACGGATGCGAGTGATAGGCCCGCCCGTCCAGTCGAACTGTCAGCGGAACCCCGAGGTGGTCATACACCGCGTCCTCCCACAAGGTGTGCCCATCCACATCAAACGGAACCTGCCGTTGCGCCGGAGGAATTCCATGCGCCGCCTCGACATCCAGCGCATACAGATCCTCAAGCACCGAGGCCACTCCACCGGCCATCCGGCGAAGAGCCGCAGCCAGTGCTCGCTGGTAGCGATACGGGGGCCGTTCAGTTAACCGCCGCTCAAGTTCGATCAACGAAATCCCACATGTAGTGGAGAGCCCCACCAGGCGCGCCGTGGCCTTCCGTGCGCTGCATTCGGCGGTGGCAAGGTCGATGGTGGTGTCCGTGCGGCTGGTGCGGGGCGGGTTTGTAGCGACGGCGATATAGGCGAACGCTCGGGATCGGTGCACCACGACATGGGGCAGTTGGGATACCGCTGAGCGGCGATAGGGCACTGTGACATGCACCGGGCCATCCTCGACGCGCAACATGCCCCACTCCTCAGCAGCCGTACGGTGACTCAGTACCGCATGGGGGCCGGCGTACAGCAGCGCGGCATGCAGCCAGGTAGCTCGCGGAGGTTGCCCGGTCGTAGTGGCGTAGACCCGGGGAAGTAGCGACCGCCAACGACCGGCGTCGACGTGAGCCGCGATTGCGTCCGGCGTGATTCCAAAGGCGGCGAGTTGCTCAGTGTCGACTGCACCATGCTGCTCCATCAGCAGCAGTCTCCACTGCGGCAGGTCGTCCTCTGACAGCTGGCGCGGTACGGGTCGTGAATATCGGGTGCGTGGCCTCGGCATGGTCCACACGGTGCCGCCCACAGCGCGGAGCGCCGACCCACATCCGCTCCGCCTGTGGACACCAGGGGCGGATGTGGACAAGTCGTGAGTGGGTAACAGTGTTGGAACACTGTTACCCACTCACGGGGCGCAGCGGGCCAGGACTAGCTCTCGTACTCGGGCGGCGTCAGCCTGACCCCTGGTGGCCTTCATGACGGCACCGACGATCGCGCCGGCGGCCTGGATCTTGCCGCCGCGAATCTTGTCGGCGATGTCGGGCGCAGCGGCGAGGGCCTCCTCGACGGCAGCGGCGAGCGCGGAGTCGTCGGACACCACCGCCAGACCCCGGGCCACGACGATCTCGTCGGGTTCACCCTCGCCCTGCAATACCCCATCGATGACCTGGCGAGCCAGCTTGTTGGTCAGTGCGCCCTCGGTGACCAGGGCAATCACCCGCGCGACCTGCTCCGGGGTGACGGGTAGTTCGGCGAGCTCTACCCCACGCGAGTTGGCCTGCTGGCTCAGGTAGGAAACCCACCAGGACCGAGCCTCGGCGGGTGGAGCACCGGCCGCCACGGTGGCGGCAATGAGGTCCAGCGCGCCGGCGTTGACCAGGTCGCGCAGCTCCAGGTCGGACAAGGCCCATTCGGCCTGGACCCGGGCCCGGCGAAGGGCGGGCGGCTCGGGCAGGGTGGCCCGCAGTCGGGCCACCCAGTCGTCGGAGGGAGCGATCGGCACCAAATCTGGCTCCGGGAAATACCGGTAGTCCTCCGAGGTCTCCTTGCGCCGCCCGGGCGAGGTGCTACCGGTGGCCTCGTCGAAGTGCCGAGTCTCCTGAATGATCTCGCCACCGGCCGCCAGTATCGCGGCCTGCCTGCACATCTCGTGGCGCACGGCGCGCTCCACACTGCGCAGTGAGTTGACGTTCTTGGTCTCGGTGCGGGTACCGAAGGTAGAGGAACCGCGTGGCATCAGCGAGACGTTGGCGTCGCAGCGCAGCGACCCCTGATCCATCCGGACATCGGAGACCCCCAATGCCCGCAGCAGGTCGCGCAACGTGGTGACATAGGCGCGGGCGATCTCCGGTGCTCGGGCACCCGCGCCGACGATGGGCTTGGTGACGATCTCGATCAGCGGCACGCCCGCGCGGTTGTAATCCAGCAGGGAGTGGCTGGCGCCGTGAATACGGCCGGTCATACCGCCGACGTGGAGCGATTTGCCGGTGTCCTCCTCCATATGGGCACGTTCGATGGCCACGGTGAACGTCGAGCCGTCCGTCAGCACCTCCAGCGAACCGCCCACGGCGATCGGCTCGTCATACTGGGAGGTCTGGAAATTCTTCGGCATATCCGGATAGAAATAGTTCTTCCGGGCGAAACGGCACCACGGGGCAATGGAGCAGTTCAGCGCCAACCCGATCCGCATGGCGGATTCCACAGCCGCACCGTTGAGCGCGGGCAACGAGCCGGGCAGCCCCAGACAGGTCGGGCAGACGTTGGTGTTCGGCTCGGCCCCGAAGGCGTTCGCGCAGCCGCAGAACATCTTCGTCGCGGTACTGAGCTCGACGTGCACCTCAAGCCCGAGTACCGGCTCGAAGCGCTCCAGCACCTCGTCATAATCCATCAGATCGGCGCTCATCGTGCGACTCTCTCGATGCTCGGACCCGGCAAGCGGTCCTCGGTATTCGTCATCAACTCGGGCACTCGGTGCACCAGTGGCCCGCCATCGGCGGCGTCCCGGGCGGTCTCGTAGGCAGCCGCCACCCGGTAGGCGCGGTCGTCGGCCAGCGCGGGTGCCATCACCTGCAGGCCCACGGGCAGATCATCATCATCGGAGAGCCCGGCCGGGACGGACAATGCGGCGTTACCCGCCAGATTAGACGGGATCGTGCACAGATCCGACAAATACATCGCCATGGGATCTTCCACCCGTTCCCCGAGAAGAAATGCCGTGGTGGGGGAGGTCGGCGAAATCAGGACATCCACTTGTTCGAAAGCTGAGGCGAAGTCCCGAATGATCAATGTTCGGACCTTCTGCGCCTGGCCGTAGTAAGCATCATAATATCCGGCGGACAACGCATAGGTGCCGAGCATGATACGGCGTTTGACCTCCGGCCCGAATCCGGCCTCGCGGGTCAGCGACATCACCTGCTCGGCGCTGGAAATGCCGTCATCGCCGACGCGGCACCCGTACCGCATGCCGTCGAAACGGGCCAGGTTGGAGGAGCACTCGCTGGGCGCGATGAGGTAATAGGCGGGCAACGCGTGGTCGAAGAACGGACAGGACACCTCGACAAGCTGCGCACCCAGATCGCGCAGCCGATTCACCGCGGCCTCGAAGGCGCTCAGCACCCCAGGCTGGTAGCCCTCACCCCGGAACTGGGTGACCACTCCGATCCGCACCCCAGCCAGGTCACCGGTGGCGCCCGCTCGGGCTGCTGCCACGACCGGTGGTACCGGCGCGTCGATCGAGGTGGAGTCCAGCGGGTCGTGCCCTCCGATGACCTCGTGCAGCAACGCGGCGTCGAGCACGGTGCGAGCCACCGGTCCGCCCTGATCCAGGCTGGAGGAGAACGCCACCAGGCCATATCGGGAGACGCCACCGTAGGTGGGCTTGACCCCGACCGTGCCGGTCATCGCGCTGGGCTGGCGAATCGAGCCGCCGGTGTCGGTACCGATCGCCAGCGGTACCTCGAAGGCGGCCACCGATGCCGCCGAACCACCGCCGGATCCACCCGGGATGCGATCGAGATCCCACGGGTTGCGAGTGGGGCCGTACGCGGAGTTCTCCGTCGAGGACCCCATGGCGAACTCGTCCATATTGGTCTTGCCCAGAATCACCACACCCGCCGCCCGCAGCTTGCGGGTGACGGTGGCGTCGTAGGGCGGGCACCAACCTTCGAGAATCCGCGAGCCGCAGGTCGTCGGCATATCGGCGGTGGTGAACACGTCCTTCAGGGCCAGCGGCACCCCGGCCAGCGGCGAGGCAGGCGGGTCACCCCGCCGCACTCCGGCATCCACCGCGGCGGCGGCGGCGAGCGCGCCCTCGGCGTCGAGGTGCAGAAAGGCGCGCACCGCGGGCTCGACCGCGACGATCCGGTCCAGATGTGCCTGGGTCACCTCAACCGCGCTGATCTCCCTCTGCTGAATCCCGCGGGCCAGCTCGGCGGCGGTAAGCCGGGTGAGATGGGTCACGACTTGTCCAGGATCCGAGGCACCCGGAACCGGCCATTCTCCGAAGCAGGCGCACCGGAAAGCGCTTCGCGCTGGGACAGCCCCGGGCGCGAGAGGTCCGCCCGGAACACGTTGGTGAGCCCGACGGCATGCGAGGTGGGCGGGATATCCGCGGCGGCCACCTCCGTGACTCTGGCGACCGAGGTGAGGATCACGTCGAGCTGACCCGCGAACAGGTCCAACTCCTCCTCGGTGACGGCCAGCCGGGAGAGCCGGGCGAGGTGCGCGACCTCGTTCCGGGAGATGGTGGGCACTAGACGACTCCATGCTTGCGGTTGTGACGGTTGACAGCCGAGTCTAGGACGTAACTGGCACCCCGCCCGCGCGGGCCGCATGGCATCGGCGCAGGCTGGTCTGCACGACTCGGCGCAGGCTGGTCTGCACGACATCGCCGCCTCTGCCACAATCGGCGCCCGGCGGCGCCCGGGTGGTCCGAGGCCGCGCCCTGAACGGAGAGGTCCCCTCATGACGAGGCACGGCGGCGGATGTCCTTCTTGATCCGGGTCCAGCTCCCGGACCGCCCAGGCGCGCTCGGCGCGCTGGCCACCGCACTGGGCAATGTGGGAGGCGACATTCTCAGCGTTGACGTCGTTGAGCGGGGATCCGGCATTGCCATCGACGATCTCGTCGTCGAGCTCCCCACTGGTGGGCAACCCGATGTGCTGATCACCGCTGCGGAATCGATCGAGGGAGTCGAGGTCGACGCCGTCCGCCCCTGGGCAGGCGTTCTGGACACCCGCCGTGAGTTGGAACTGGTGGAGGACGTCGCCGCCCACCCCGACACCGGCTTACAGATCTTCACCGATGGCGTGTCCAAAATCATTCGAGCGGGGTGGGCGATGGTGCTCACCACAACAGGTGGTGAACCGCATCGGATCAGCGCATCTCCGGCGGCACCGGAGACCGAGGCGGTGCATCTACCGTGGTGGCCGCTGCGCCGAGCGACGATTCTGGACGGTGAGGAGCGCTGGGTCCCGGCACCGTGGCGGGAGCTGGGCACCGAACTTGCGGCGAGCCCACTGGGCAGCCCGGAGCAAACCCTGCTGGTAGGCCGGCCTGGCGGGCCCATGTTCCGCGCGGCGGAGGTCGCTCACCTGGAGCACTTGGCCGGCATCATCGCCGTCGTCCTACGCGGCTGAGCGCTTTCAGGCCTCAGTTGGTGGCCTCGGGATGGCTCGGTTTCCGCACCCGGTCGGAAATGTCCGGGATGTTCATCATCACGTGCAACGTCTCCAGCATCGATCCCCACTCGACGGTGGCCGGATGGCCCCGACCGGGTAGCGTCACCACCCCGCCGTACCGGGGCAGCATGCCGAGTACCCGGCTGAGCGCATGCTCGAGACCGTGCAGTAGCCAGCCTTCCCGAACCTGCCGGACCGGGCCGCATTCTTCGGTGCCGCACCAGTAGTCCACGAGGCAGGACAGTCGCCAGTCGATCGGGCCGGTGGGCACCGGCATACCGGTCAGCTCGGCCAACGGGTCAGTACTGCAGTCCCTGAGCTGCCTGCGCACCAGTTCCAGCAACCGTGACCACTGTTCGCGCAAGAAGTGGACACCTTCGGGCGACAGCGACAGCGACAATTCCTCTCCACACCGATCTCGCTTGATCATCTTTATGCAGTCCCCACGCCGACCTTGGTCTTGATGGGAGGCGACACCCCCCTAGTCGCCTCCCGCCGAGCACGCTACGACGGGCGCAACACCACGCCTATCCAGAGAGCGTCCGGTGAGTTTCGCGTTGAGTGGATAGCACCCTGGAGGGCACGTGTCCGTAGGTGTCCCGGTAGAGCTGAGCGAATCTGCTCAAGTGGACGAACCCCCATCGCAGCGCAATGTCTGTGACGGTTGTCTGCTCGCCGCTTGCGGCCGCGGCGAGCAGATCCTGGTGTGCCCGGTCCAGCCGGACGCGTCGCAGATAGCCCAGCGGTGTGGTCTGGGCGTAGGTGCGGAAGTTGTCCTGCAGAGTGCGGACGCTGACCCGCGCAGCCGCTGCGACATCACTTACCGAGATCGGCTGACTGGCGTGCTCGTCACAGAATGTCATCGCACGACGTAACGACGTCGGGGTCGCGGGGCCGACCGAGCCGGCGAGGGCCTCCGACCGGCTATGGGGCTGGAATCCCAGCAACCCGTGTACGAGAAGTTGCTCGAAATGGTCGGCCGCCAGGGGTGAACGAGACAGCAGACCACCGTCGCCCGCACCGACCACGGCTCGCGCCAACGCCATCCACTGCAAAGCCTCGTCGTTACGGGGATCGATCGGAGCGACGAAACGCACCGGCGTGGGCAGCTCCTCACCCAGCACGTCTCGCACAGCCTTGTCCAGGGTGTCACGCGAAATACGGACGATCAACGTGGTGCCGTCGGCGCACTTGCGCATCCGAATCCGTTGCCCGGGACTCACGACGCTGGGTGCCGAGAGCACTTCCTGGCGATCCACGACGACCAGGCCGTTACCGCTGAGCGGGACGTTGACGACGTAGGAGTCCCCCAGCTCGTCCAGTCCGATCTCCGCATCGGCTCCGTACCCGACCACGTGCAGCGAGACCTCCCCGTGGTGGCAGGTCTGGAATTTCCCACTGATCGGGTAATTCTCGATCACACGAAGAACCAGCGGCCCAAAGTACTTGACAATCACCGCGTGCACCCGCTCAACGTCATCATCGACGAGCAGGACGGGAGCGTCCGGCGACGGGTAACTATCAAAGGGGGCTACGGAGACCACTTCTTCATGCTCCCCTGCGAACCGACAGAAAACGATCTTCGGTAGGAACCATACCTCGAAGGTCAAGCACCTGCACAGGCGCCTCGGACTACTGAAGGGCCGTCGCCCCTGACTGTGGATGACGCCGATTACAGGGCGTCACCGGAATCAGGTGGCTGCGTCCGTGATCAATCCTCGGCATCACTGAGCATGCCTACCTTCATCATAGTGGAGCCTCAGCGATCGGGAACGGCTCCATGCGTACATTAAAATGCCGTAATATGGACGGCGCATCCAGAATACGATATCCGGGTACGCGTTCAGGGTGTTCGGCGATGGAATTGAGCACCTCGCCGACGTAATCCAGGTGACTTCGAGTATAGACCCGGCGGGGCAGCGCGAGCCTGACCAGCTCATACGAGGCTGGGGTAACCAGGTCGTGGGAACCATCCAACTCACCGAGATACAACGAGCCCAGTTCTACACACCGGATTCCGCCCCTCAAATACAATTCGCAAGCAAGTGCCTGACCCGGAAAATAACGGGCAGGAATGTGTTGGAGAAGCCTTCCGGCATTGAGATAGATCGCGTGGATCCCAGGAGGCTGCACCACGTCGACACCGGCGTCGCCAGCCAATTTGGCAAGGTGCTCGGCCTCTGCTGCTCGAGACTGCAAATAGTCAGGATCGAGCACCTCACCAAGCCCCTGAGCGATCCTTTCCAGATCATGCGAGGCCAACCCACCATAAGTTCGAAAGCCCTCGGTCGCGATGAGGTTGACCTCGCAACGTCGCGCCAGGTCCGCGTTGCGCAGCCCGAGGAATGCCCCCATGGGAGAGATCCCATCCTTTTTGAGACTGGCTAAGCAACCGTCGGCGAGCTGGAATGCCATTCCGGCTACCTCCCGCGGGGTGCACTGCTCGTACCCGCTCTCACGCTGGATCACGAGCCAGGCGTTCTCCGCGAAGCGTGCCGCGTCGAGGAACAACGGGACAGCGTGCTGCCGGCAAATCCTACTGACGGCTTTGAGGTTGGCCATCGAGACCGGCTGACCTCCACCGCCATTGTTGGTGATCGTCATGATCACCAACGCGACCCGCTCGGTATCCCGACCGGTCAGGATGTCCTCCAGCGCCGCCAGATCGATGTTTCCCTTGAAGGGTTCCATACTGTCAAGGTCTTTGAATTCAGCGCAGGGCAGATCACGCGCTTCGGCACCAACGAGCTCGACATTGGCCCGCGTCGTGTCGAAGTGTGTGTTACTGAGGCTGATCTGGCCGGGCCGGAGGAGTGTGGAGAAAAGTATCCGCTCAGCCGCCCGACCTTGATGAACGGGAAGGATGTATGGGTACTGGGTCAGGTCGCTGACAGCTTCCCGGAAACGATAGAAGGATTCGGATCCGGCATAAGAGCGATCACCCGCTGCTGCGGCTGCCTCTTGGGCCGAGGAGACCGCTCCGGTACCCGAGTCCGTCAGTAAATCGATCGTGACCATGTTCGCACGCAGATTGAAAACGTTGTATCCAGCCTGTTCTAATGCCCGTTCACGTTCCGGTCGAGTAGTGATCGGGATCTTGGCGACGACGTGCGCACGGTAGGGCGGAAAAATTGACATGAGATATTCCCTGACGTGTCGGTAGTTGACGGCTGAGCGGCTGCGTCGAAGTCAGTGCACACCTACCTTCCGTGGCGGTGTGACGCCGTAAGCTTCCGAAGACAAGTAGACAGTGGTTCCTTGCCGGATCTTTCCTAGACTCATCGACACGTAGGGAATCAGCCCCACCCCATCGCTCAGTGATCTTCTCGAAATCGCGGTGAGAGCATAATCCAGTACTGCTGGATTTAGGCTGTGTTGTTTCATGAGAGTGACCACACGGGCTCTCGCCGCTTCATCGTCACCAACATAGTCCCGAATCGGCAGATACAGGCTGTAAACGCTCGGGCGATCGAAGTCCCCCTCGACAAATGTATAAGCGGACAGCAGCGGACGGCCGATGAACGGCCCGCTCCCGCCGCCTATCAGGGAGCAGAAGTCACGGATGCGTGTCAGGTCGACGCCGTGCGCCGCACTGGCGGCACGTTCCAGATCCTTCGTTTCAGCTCCACAGTGCGAGATATAGAGTTTCACACGCGAACGTGGGTCATTGTCCAGATCGACGGCGAAGTAGGCAAATCGGTCCAGGCCTCCGCGCTGAACCGCATGCTCGGTAGCAATCTCGTATGCTCTGTCGAAGCCGAGGCGTCTGAACGCTTCAGCGACAAGTTGCGGAGCCCGCGCTGGTCCCTGCGCATCAGGGTTGAAATAAACTTTGAAGCCGGGCCGGGAGTTCGGTCTGGCTATCAAACTACACCACAGGGCGAACTGCCCCTGTGGTTGCTCGGGGAGGAACAGATCATGCACTACGTGAAATCGATCGAGGAAGAGCTGGTATCGATCTGCGAGAGAATTGATGGTCTGCAACGCGACGCGCGCATTGGACCGGTTGCTGGGCTCCTCCGCGATCGCCTCAACAAGTGTCCGGATCATGTGGTTCCCATTCTCGTCAAATGTGATCGAGAATTCCACTGGAGTCATGTCGTCCGAGACGTAAGACGGCCACAAAGCCGGTGCCGACAACGCCCGATCCCCTACAGGACCGAGTAGTTCTCGAAGCAGCGTGATCAATGTCTCGACCGAGTCATCGGTACCACATGATTTACAGAGATTACGCAGCTGATGACTCGTGTAATCACCCAGGGATAACGTGGCCAGGTTCAAGATTCCTCCCTCAGCAGTTACTGCAGTTACTCCGACAGAACTACGCGAGCTGATCTCTAGAAGGTCACTCCAATGAGAGAATTTCAATATTTGAATCACCCTCGGTCCAACAAGCTTTTCGGACGCTCCCATCGAGTTGTCTCGCCTTAATCATCGAGGAACCCGGCGGTCCTTTACCGACACCTGTACCGCTACAGTTCACACTCTCCGACGTCGGCAGCTGAATGGCAGATTCCGCTTAGGTCTTTCAGAGCTTGTTTTGCATGCACCATGAGAGGCAGCATCATTGGTAAAATGGACAGTTTACGCTCGGCCACTCAGCACAATAGAGTGCCGGCGCCGTACTCTGGACGGCCTTGTTATACCGTTTGATCATGGCTTTCGAGCGGATCACCACCAAGCCGCCGATCATGGGCGGATCCGTCCCCCTGAGTCCCTGTTGCGACCATCGTCACACCACAGCCGCGGGTGTCGAGGCCCACCGCTGAGATCCGGAATTCTAGGGTTAAAAGGGCTGTTCGTGCCCTCGACCGACGACACTGTCCACGGCGCTGCCAATCGGATGTTGACAATGCTTCATGTCGATCTTGGCCTGCCCTCCTAAAAGTACTCAGACCACACCGACAATCCGATTTTCTCCGACTCAGGGTTCGTGGCCGCTGGTGGGGGGCGCCTGGCATCTCCGATCACCCGTCGCCGGCCTTGTCTCGACCGCCAACACAAGTGTCCATTTCGTCGTCAAGCAACCCCAGGCCAACGCAGCACCGGAAAGCCATCGGGGAATCTCCACCTTAGTCATGCACTGCTCAGGATTACCACCCTCAGCCAGTGCAAATAGCGATTAATCAGACTCACGGGGCGCTCGCTGCCGGCGTACTCACATAACTCGGTCACGAGCACTTGTTTCGGTCTGATCAGAACAGAAGCGAGATCTCATCAGCAGCGTGGCAGGTAGGGCTCAGGTGCCGGTACCGGGGAAACTCCCGAGAACAACACCCGAGCGACGTACCAGGGATTTCCCCTAGATCGAACCGATATATCGCGATACACCGTCGTGACCCAACGTCAGCGCCGACCTCTGGCCCTCTCGCGCTGGGCCGTCCGCCGACGTGTAGGCCGGCGCTGCCGCTGCGGGACACGCCACGCCGGCCACCTACCGCACGTGGCGTGACGTAACTTGGCGACACCTATACGTGCCGCAATCATGACGCCGTGATCAACACGGAGATAGGGTCACCTACAACCACCAGTAGTGAGGATCTTGAGGTGGGTGAGCATTTCTTCCTGAGCTACTCCACCGTGGACGGCGTGGGGTTCGCGCTGAGTCTGGCGGACAAGCTGGCGGCGGGTCCACCGTCGTATCCGGTGTGGCTGGATCGCCGCGAGCTGCATGCCGGGCCGGATTGGGACGAGCAGATCGTCGAGGCCCTGCGTACCTGCCGAGGGCTGCTGTTCGTGCTGACCGAAGACAGCGTCAGCCCGGGGTCGGTGTGCAAAGACGAGTGGGTGCGGGCGCTGAAATACAAGAAGCCGGTGATCCCGCTGCGGCTGCACGCCGACGCGGAGCTGCCGTTCCGGCTCGGCTCACGGCAGTTCATCGACTTCAGCGACATCGATGCCGGGCTGGCGCGGCTCCGGGATCATCTAGCGTGGACCAGCACCCCTCCCGGAGTGTTGCAGGAACTCCGCACTCGCCTGAGCGACGCCCAGCGGGAACTCCCCCGCGCCGACCCCGAGCGGCGGCCGGTGATCGAGCGGGACATCGAGGACCTGACCCGGCAGCTCGACGCGCAACGGCAATTCATCGCGAATCCCCTGGGCACCGAGCAGCAGACGACACGGCGTATCGCGGCGGGTCTGGAGCGGGAACGCCAGCCCGAACGGCCGGTGACCGCCGCACCTCGGGCCCGGTTCGTCAATCCGCCGCCAATGACCGCGCCGACCTACTTCCAGGGCCGACAGGCAGAGACCAAGCTGGTCGTGGATTACCTGCGTACTCCTGGGTTGCGCATGATCACAGTGGTGGGCCGGGGCGGGGTCGGCAAGACGGCACTGGTGTGCCGGCTGCTCAAGGCACTCGAAACCGGCCGGCTGCCCGACGATCTCGGCGAGTTCGACGTAGACGGGATCGTCTACCTCAGCCCGGTGGGTGCGCACCCGGTGAACTTCCCGAACCTGTACGCCGACCTGTGCCGGTTGCTCCCCCACGAGGTCGCCGAACGGCTGCGCCAGCGCGCCCGGGACCCGCGCCATACTCCGGCGGAGCTGATGCTGGCGCTGCTGGAGGAGTTTCCGCAGGGGCGGTCGGTGGTGCTGCTGGACAACGTCGAGGACGTCATCGATGCCGGTACCGGCACCATCACCGATCCGGCACTCGACGAGGCGCTGCGCACCCTGCTGACCGCCCCCGAGCACGGCGTCACACTGGCCCTCACCACCAGGGTCGCCGCCCGCGAGCTGCTGCTCACCCAACCGGCCCGACAACGCCGACTGAACCTGGACGAGGGGCTGGGCTCCCCGTACGCGGAGCGCATCCTGCGCGCCATGGATCCCGACGGCAGCCTCGGGCTCCAGACCGCACCCGACGCACTGCTCACCCGGGCCCGGGACCGGACCCGCGGCTATCCCCGCGCGCTGGAGGCACTCGCCGCGATCCTGGCCGCCGACCGCGACACCACCCTGCCCGAGCTGCTGGCCGACACCGAACGGCTCCCGGACAACGTGGTGCACGCCTTGGTCGGTGAGGCGTTCACCCGGCTCGACCCGCTCGCCCAGCAGGTGATGCAGGCTCTCGCTGTCTACCCAGTGCCGGTACCCCCGGTAGCCGTGGACTACCTGCTCCAGCATTACCAGCCCGCTGTCGATGCCGCTCCGGTACTCACCTGCCTGGTGAACATGCAGTTCGCCCGCCGTGACGCCGGCCGCTACTACCTGCACCAGGTCGATCGAGATTACGCAGTGCAGCGCATTGCACCCGGAACGCCCGCCGATTGGGATGCCGGCCCCCTGCCGTTCACTCAACACGCGCTCCGGCATCGCGGCGCCGACTATTTCGAGCAGGCCCGCACCTCCCGCGAGACCTGGAAGTCACTCGACGACCTCGCCCCCCAGCTCGCCGAGTTCGACCTACGCTGCCAAGCCCAGGACTACGACACCGCCGCCGGGGTGCTCTACGACATCGGGTTCGACCACCTCATGCTATGGGGCCACTACCGGCTCACCATTACCCTGCACCAGCGTCTGCACGGCCACCTCACCGACCCCTGGACCATCAGCATTCACCTGAACGATCTCGGCCTCTGTTACGCCGACCTGGGACAGATCACCACCGCCATCGACCACTACCAGCAGGCCCTGACCATCGACCGCGACACCGGCAACCGGCAAGGCGAAGCCGTCCTCCTGGGCAACCTCGGTACCTGCTACGGCCACCTGGGACAGATCACCACCGCCATCGACCACCACCAGCAAGCCCTGACCATCGCCCACAACATCCGCGACCGGCAAGGCGAAGCCAACCAACTGTCCGGATTAGGGGAATGTTTCGCGGACCAGGGGGCGTGGCGAGTTTCCTTCGAGCAATGTCGGGAGGCCATCGAAGTCGCTGATGAGATCGGCTATGCCCTGGTGCAGTGCGAGGCCAGGCTTTTCCTCGCCCAGTCCCACCTGCTGGCGGGCGACCTCGATGCATGCCGGACAGCCGCCGAGGACGCCGCCGCGCACGACTATCCGCCGCTGAGAGCGCAGGCGCACCTGCTCATCGGTATCGCTCAGCTCCAGCTGGGCGCGCATTCCGAAGCTCGGCAGTCCTTCACCACAGCTGTCGAACACGCTGATGAACAACTCCAGCACACCTCGGAGAACTATTACGCTCTCGATCGCAAGGCGCTCGCCTTGTGTGGGCTCGCCCTCACCGGTCAGCCAGACCAGCTACCCGACGCCATCACCGCATTCCGAGCCGCCCGCACGATCACCACCGCCCCCGGCATCGTCGCCAGGACACTGCGCCTGCTCGACGCCATCGCCGCCAGCGACACTGCGGGCCTGCTCACCACCGCAGGTACAGCCACCCAGGGGTGAATCCGGCCGATCAACCTCCTGTCACTCGGCGATCAAGGTCGTGAGTGAGTAACAGCGCCATAGCACCGAATACCACTCACGAGCGGCGACGGTGCCCTGCAATCTGCAAGTCGGTCTGCTACCTCAGCTGGAAGCAGGTCGTTCTTCTGGAGGCGGTCAACGGCGATGGAGACATTGCGGGGGGTGAAGAGTCTCGCCTTACGCAGGTTCCAGCTTGCGACCCGATCCGCGATCTCGCCGGCAGCAGCCACCGCAGGCCGCTGGTGTGCGGACGTTGCCAACCAGCAGGTCGGCGTGATGCGGTCGATGATCGAGACTGGTATTTGGCGGGATCTTCGCGGACCAGCCCTCCGCTGGACGGGTTGGTTCGAGGTGCAGGGGATGGCGCGACCACCCACGGCCCGGCCGCAGCCACCTTCGACAACCGGCTGTACGTGTTCGTCAAGGGCGGGAACAACTTGGTCTGGGGATGTGGCCGTTTCTGTCGGTGGTCGTCGTTAGGGTCGCCGTCGTGCCGTCGTATCTGCATGAGGCTTTGGTGGAGTTGTTTCGTCATCGGCCGTCGCTGGTCGCTGATCTGTTGGCGGGCGTGCTGGGGATGGATCTGCCTGCTCATGAGGGGGCGCGGGTGGAGGCGGCGCAGTGTGTCGATCTGGCTCCGGCGCAGTACCAGGCGGATGCGGTGGTGGTGCTCACCGGTGGGGGTGGGCCGGTGTGGGCGGTGGTGGTGGAGGTGCAGCTGGGTCGGGATCGGGGCAAGTGGTGGAGCTGGCCGGTGTATGTGGCCCTGGTACGGGCCCGGTTGCGGTGCCCGACGGTGTTGCTGGTGGTGTGTGTGGATGCCGGGGTCGCGGCGTGGGCGGCGGCGCCGATCGAGTTGGGCAATCCCGGTGCGGTGTTGGTGCCGTCGGTGGTGGGTCCGGAGCGGATTCCGGTGATCACCCAGGACGGTGGGGCACCGGAGGTGGTGGTGCTCTCGGCGATGGCCCACGGGGGCACACCCGAGGGCGGTGGGGTGTTGAAGGTCCTGGTCGGCGCGCTGGCGTCGGTCGAGGTTGAGCATGCGGTCTTGTACGCTGAATTGGTTCTTGCTGCGCTGCCTGCCGCGGCGCGACGTCATCTGGAGGCGCTGATGTCGACGCACACCTACGAGTACCTGAGCGAGTACGCGCAGAAGTTCGTCACCCAAGGCAAAGCGGAAGGCAAAGCGGAAGGCAAAGCGGAAGGCAAAGCTGAGGGCAAGGCGGAGGGGGAGGCGAGTGCTGTGCTCGCGTTCCTGGAGGCCCGGGGTATCGAGGTGCCCAGGAGCGCCCGCGCCCGGATCGGGAAGTGCCGTGATCTCGACCAGCTCGATGTCTGGGTGCGCCGCGCGGCCACCGCCGACACCGTCGAGGATCTGTTTCGCTGACAGCTACGGCCAAGCGCGAGAGCTTGCCTCACATGATTTCGAGGGAGTGAGGCTGGCCGTGAGTTTCGGTGATCTCGACGG
>JBOHHE010000367.1:0-14585 GCA_050700355.1 Pseudonocardiaceae bacterium | reverse complement strand
ACGGGCGCGTATGGGTGGAAAAAAGCCTTGAATACTCTGGCTGTCCTCTTCCCAGGACGACTCCCCCTGTGATAGACTAATTGTATTAGCCATTCCGTGGCTTACACGGAAAACGTGACAGGCTCTTGACCGGTACTGAACTAGTCGACTGGCTCGCCCTGCGCCGGGTGCACAGGGGCGGTGTGGCGGTCCACGGTACAGAGCATCTTGACTACGGCCAGGAGGTGCCGGGCTACCTTCTTGATGCCTTCGACCGGCTGGCCGAGGCCGATCTGACTGAACTGCGCGCCCCGAATTTCCCGGGTGGACCGTGTCGAGTGGTGCTCACGCCCCAAGGGCACGTCCACTACCAGGAACTGAACGTCCAGCGTGATCCACGGATAGACTCCGAGCAGTCATCCGGAGGCTGCTCGGTTCCCCCTGACCGGTCGCTATCTCGATCGCGGCCGGTCAGGGGCACACACGAAAGTGCAATTCGGTGACCGAGCCGACGATAGTCCGCTGGCTGTACTCCACCGCTAATAAGCGCTCCCACGTCCCGATTATCGGGACGCCCGTCCACACGAATAAGGAGACCTGTGATGATTGTGTTCGATCCGCTCGTCCCACCATCCGCCCTACTCCCGTTAAGTGACACTCGCAACGGTGGGCAGCGCCCGCTGCATCATGCTCCAGGCACTGTGCGGCCCTACTCCGCCTTGCTCGCGGTGGTGCCGCTGTAGTGCGGCAAGCACGACACCACCGCTACCAAGTGGGACAAGACGGAAACCACCCAGGAATCCAAGGACGGCGTCGTGATCCCCGACACCGTTACCATCCCGCAGACCGACACCTGAGCCGGTGAGCAGCCGGTCCACTGTCCTCGTGCTCACCGCGCTCGAGGACGTAACCGCCGACGTGGTGATCGCCGAGATTCACCGCCGAGGCGTGCCGACAGCCCGGTTCGATCTCGGTGTCTTCCCTCTTGACGTCCAGCTCGCCGCCACCCACAACGGGCACCACTGGTCAGGCCGCCTGACCGGCCACAACGTGAGTGTCGAGCTCGACGAAATCTGCTCGGCATCCTCGAACCCGCGCTCCAGCCCCCTTCGCGCCGTTGCGGCGAGAACGGCGACACCTGGTTCTTGTTCACCACCGACAACTGCTGGGCGGAGATCGCCACCGGCAACCCTATCCACACCGTTACCGAAGGCGGCCCCCGGCGCATCTGGCCCGCCGTCGAACGGGCGGTCGCCGAGTGGCACCGCCTCGGCCGACCCGGCTGCGGTCGTTACGGGCTTACCGCCGGCACCAACGGCACCCATCGTTACTGGCTTGACCACCCCGACCAGCACATCCTCGTGGGTACAGCAGCTCGGAGCGACGGATAGGCGTTCTTCGTATCTGGTGACAGTGCTGTGATAGCTTGGGTCGGTTCCACCGAAGACCGCTGGTTTCCGTGTCGCCTGTCGGCGCGGACGAAGTGCCCGTAACTGCGGGCGGCCCGCGTAGGAGGACGAGGTCGTTTCGTGGCGTCATCGGGCGCTGCGCTAGCCGCCCCGCGCCCACCTGCGCAGGGGCGTTCGTCGTCTCCGGGCCTGTGCATCACTATCCATGCCCATCACAGGAGGAGGCACCCTGATGGTCCGACCGGACAAGGTCGATGCCGTCGCCGAGATCGCGGACCAGTTCCGCGGAGCCGCCGCTGCAGTCGTCACCGAGTACCGAGGCCTTTCCATGACGCAGCTGACCACGCTGCGTCGCACCCTTGGAGCCGGTGCCACCTACCGGATCGCCAAGAACACCCTGATCGCGCGAGCCGCCCGTGATGCGGGCGTGCAGGGCCTGGACGAACTGTTCATCGGTCCGACCGCGATTGCGTTCGTTCAAGGTGAGCCGGTGAACGCAGCCAAGACGCTCCGGGATTTCGCCAAGGACAACCGTGCGCTGGTCATCAAGGGCGGCTACATGGACGGTCGCCCGCTGACCGTCGCCGAGGTCACCCAGATCGCCGACCTTGAGTCTCGCGAGGTGCTGCTGGCCAAGCTGGCAGGCGCGATGAAGGGCAACCTCTCGAAGGCCGCCGGACTGTTCGCCGCACCGGCTTCGCAGGTCGCCCGGTTGGCCGCAGCGTTGCAGGACAAGAGATCCGCAACCGGCGCAGCGCAGGACGAAGCAGCGCAGGACTGAGGCGACCCCTCGGTCGGCGAAAGCCGCCCACCGCATACCAGGACAACGATAAGGAGACGCCATCATGGCGAAGCTGAGCACCGACGAGCTGCTCGATGCGTTCAAGGACATGACCCTGCTTGAGGTCACCGACTTCGTGAAGAAGTTCGAGGAGACCTTCGAGGTCACCGCTGCGGCACCGGTCGCGATGGTGGCGGGCCCGGGTGGCGCCGCTGAGGCTCCGGCCGTCGAGGAGAAGGACGAGTTCAACGTCGTCCTCGAGGCTGCCGGCGAGAAGAAGATCCAGGTCATCAAGGTGGTTCGGGAGATCGTCTCCGGGCTGGGCCTCAAGGAGGCCAAGGACCTGGTCGAGAGTGCCCCGAAGCCGCTGCTGGAGGGTGTGCCGAAGGACCAGGCCGAGGCAGCCATGGCGAAGCTGAAGGACGCAGGCGCCAAGGTCAGCCTGACCTGAGACCGGCAGCCAAGGGGGGGAGGCGCCAATCTGGTGCCTCCCCCCCTTGGCTGCGGTCCACCGAAACGTAGGGCTAGGACAGCGTCCGGAGGCGTCGTTGGATCTCGTCGGGTCCGAGTGTGGTCGCGACGGCGTGCAGGTCAGGGCTTCGGGTCGAGCCGGTAAGGCTGACCCGGATCAGTTGGGCGGCCTCCCGGATCGATCCGGGGTAGGCGTCAGGATTCTTTTTGTAGTCCTTGGGGCTGGATGCGAAGCCGTGTTTGGTCGCGAGCCGGCGGATTTGGTCGAACCACTCCTTCGGGTCGTCGAGCGGCTGGTAATTCTCGGCGAAATCCGTCCTGAAGGCGCGCACCAAGTGCGGGTCCAGCCCGCCGAAGCGCTCGTCGTCAGTCCGTTCCACGAGTTCGAACAGCTCGGGAAAGAAGAATCCGTAAGCGGGCCGGAAGTCGGACCATTTTCGCAGGTCCTTGCGGGGATTGGGAACCCCGTCGCGTTCCACCGCCAACGCCCGTCGGGCCAGGTCAGGCTGGGCGTCGAGGACTGCGAGCAGATCAGGGTCGAAGGTGGCAGCCCAAGTGCGGACCGCGTCGAGAATGTCGTCACCGGGGAGCGTGGCGATGTGATCGGCGGAGATGTCCTCCAGTTTCACCAGGTCCACCAGGGGGCCGGCGACGCCACATTCCGCCAAGTGGATCGGCGCGTTCAGGGCATCGGCCAAGGGCATCTCGGCGAGTCGGCCGTTGGCCAGGCCGCGCAGGTAGTACAGCAACGCTGCGGCTGGGTAGCCCGCTTGGATGTAGAAGTCGACGGCGGCCTCGGGATCGTGACGTTTGGACAACTTCCGTTTACCACCCGGGATCTGTTTCATCAACGGTGCGATATGCGCGTAGCGGGGTGGATCGAAGCCGAGTGCGCCGAACAATTGCAGGTGCAGCGGCACCGAGGAGATCCACTCCTCGCCCCGGATGACCAGGGTGATCCGCATCAGGTGGTCGTCGACGGCGTGCGCGAAATGGTAGGTCGGCAGCCGCGGCGACTGGTCGGAAGACTTCAGGATGACGACGTCGTTGCGGTTGGCCTCGTGCTCCAACTCGCCGCGGATCGCGTCGACGAACCGCACCCGCTGGTCTGCCACGTCGTCCGGCGCGCGGAACCGCACCACGTACGGAGTGCCCTTGGCCAGCTCGGCCTGCACGGCGGCCGGCTCGGCATCGCGCCAGATCGCCCAGCGGCCGTAGTAGCCGGGCGGGACTTTCGCGGCCCGCTGCCGCGTGGTGATCTCGGCGAGCTCGTCCTTGGTGGCAAAGCACAGGTACGCCGCGTCGCGGTACAGCAGCTGATGCACGAACGTCAGGTAACTGGCCTCACGGGCGGACTGTCGGTACGGCCCGTAGCCCCCGTCGGCTTCGGATTCGGTGGGCTGGATCCCGAAGTAGTCGAAGGCGCGATCGAACTGCTCCAGCGCCCCTTCCACCTCGCGGGACTGGTCGGTGTCCTCGATGCGGACCAGGTATCGCCCGCCCGTGCGCAGCGCGATGTCGTGGTCGATGGTGGCCGTGTAAACGGCGCCGATGTGCAGGAATCCGGTCGGGGACGGCGCGAAACGGGTCACTTCGGTGCCGTCGGGCAGCTGCCGTGGCGGATAGCGTTGTTCCCAGTGCTCGGGTTCGGGCAGGCCGGCAGGGAACAACGAGTCGATGACCGCTCGGTCGAGCATGGGTTCAGAGTCTCCAGCACTGGTCCGGCAAGGGCTCTCAGGCTAGCAACGCGTCCGTTGCGGTCCGAATCTCCTGCCCGCTCGACGACAGGGGCGGCGAGACTCTGGTGTGCTGTTCCTCACCACATCGCAGACTGTGGTGCAACGATCACAGCACCGAGCTACTGGTTGTTAACCTTGGTCGATGCCGAACCGGTTGCGCAATGGAAGCGGAGCACCTCCTGCCGCCTATCCTGAGGGGTCTTGATGAGTACTGCGACAAGCGACGCGTCGGGCACGCGGAGCCTGCCTCCCTCATCACCAGCGCTGGGTCTGCCCCCGGACCAGCCGGGGCCGGACCACGCGCGCCGGTGGCTGATCCTCGGCGTCATCGGCATTGCCCAAGTCATGGTGATCCTCGACGCGACGATCGTGAACATAGCGCTGCCTTCGGCGCAGCAGGACCTCGGCTTCGTCGATGCGAACCGGCAGTGGATCGTGACCTCCTACGCCTTGTCGTTCGGCAGCTTGCTGCTGCTCGGCGGAAAGTTGTCGGACCTGTTCGGACGCAAGATCGCCTTCATGATCGGTCTGGCCGGGTTCGCGGCAGCCTCCGCCCTTGGTGGCGCCGCCGACACCTTCGAGGTCCTGGTGGCCGCCCGGACGGCGCAGGGGGTCTTCGGTGCGCTGCTCGCACCGGCCGCCCTGGCGTTGCTGACCACCACGTTCACCGACAGCAAGGAACGGGGCCGGGCATTCGGTATCTTCGGCGCGATCGCGGGCACCGGAGCGGCCATCGGCCTGTTACTCGGCGGAGTGCTCACCGAGTACCTCAGCTGGCGTTGGTGCATGTACGTCAACCTCATCTTCGCCGGTGTCGCATTCATCGGCGCGGCCATCCTGATGCATCATCGGCGCAGCGGCGTACGACCCACCCTCGATGTGCCGGGCACCGTAACCGGGTCGGCCGGCTTGTTCTGCATCGTCTTCGGCTTCGCCAACGCCGAAAGCCATTCCTGGGGCTCCCCGCAGGTATGGGGTTATCTGGCCGGCGGCACGGTACTGCTCGTCGGTTTCGTCGTGCTGCAGAACCGGGTAGCGCACCCGTTGTTGCCGATGCGGGTGATCCTGGACCGCAACCGGGGCGGATCCTATCTGGCGGTGCTGCTGCTCGGTGTCGGCATGTTCGGGATCTTCCTGTTCCTGACCTTCTACCTACAGCAGAATCTGGGCTTCTCACCCATTCGCGCCGGCGCGGCCTTCCTGCCGATGGTCGCTGGCATCATGGCTTCGGCGATCAGCTCCACGGCTGTTCTGCTGCCCCGTTTCGGTGCCAAACCACTGGTCGCGATCGGCATGACCATCGCCTCCTGCGGTCTGTTCTGGCTGTCCTACCTTGAGGTCACCAGTACTTACGCGGGAGGTGTCCTGCCGCAGCTGGTGGTCATCGGCCTCGGCCTCGGCATGACGATGGCTCCGGCGATCCAAACCGCCACCACCGGGGTGGCGGTCTCGGACGCCGGCGTCGCCTCAGCCACTGTCAATGCGATGCAGCAGGTCGGCGGCTCCGTCGGCACCGCGCTGCTGGCCACCATCGCGGCCAATGCGGCCAGCGACTACCTCACCGGCCGGACGCCGACGCCGGACGTCCTCGCCGAAGCCGCGCTGCACAGTTACACCACCGCATTCGTCTGGGGATCGGCCATCTTCCTGGCCGGCGCCATAATCTGCGGCGCCATCCTGAGCCCCGGCGCTCACCGGACCACCGACGCCCACCGGACCACCGAACCACCCGCCGCGCGCGAAGGTGTCCCACCGACCACCTCGCCGGAGCCCACAGGGCCCAGCCTGGTCTTTCCGCCCACTCTTGGCGGCCTGCCTGCGGTCGATGTCGAAACGCAAGCTTGTGCGATGCTCGGCCACGTCCGAACACCAGATGGCTCCCCACTGCCTGGGGCCGCCCTCACCCTGATCGACACCAACGGAAATCAGACTGATCACGTCCGCAGCGCAGCCGACGGCAGTTATCGGCTGAAAACTCCCGCTGCTGGTAGCTACGTGCTGGTCTGCGTTGCCCCACCGCACCAGCCGGTTGCCGAGCGCCTCACCATCAGGCCCGAAACCACCCGCCACGATCTCGTCCTCGGCCTGCCTGCCACCGCGGGGCTTTCAGCCGGCGCCGACTGACCGGCAGCAAATGACCCTACGCCTTCCCCTGCTGCGGCCTTCCCCTGCTGCGATCAGCTGGGTATGGATGACCGAACATTAGGGGGCGCAGTCATGGATCAGCAGAGGGGTACTCCGATGGGAAGAGCAGCAGGTGAAGGAGCAAGGTTAGGATCCTGCGGTGCATGAGAGCACCCTGGACGAGACACCAGCACTGTTCACCGGCCGTCGCGCCGTTCTACAGCAGATTCTGACCTGGATCCACGCGGAGCTGCCCGGCGCTTTCCTCGTCACTGGATCGGCAGGCAGTGGCAAGTCCGCGGTGGTGCAGCACGTCGTCGCGATGTCCGAGCCCGCGCGGCGACGAGCGCTGCTCGAACACACCCGCCTGCCTCGGGGGTACCCCGATCCCGGCGTGGGCGCTATTGACGTGGCGGTGCACCTGCGTGGCATGGGAGCCCACGACGTCGCCACCGCTGTGGCCGCTCGTCTCCAGCTACCCACTCCGGAGAACTGCTGGCAGCTGATCGATTCAGTGGCGAAGCTGCCCTATCCACCGATCCTGGTGTTCGACGGGTTGGACGAGGCAATCCCTGAGCAGGCCACCAAGATCATGACGGATCTACTGGTCCCGCTCAGTGTGCTGGCGAGCGTGCTGATCGCGACCCGGTTCCCGGAGTTCGGCTGGAACCAGCCGCTGACCAGGGAGGAGACCACCGCCCGGTTGAACGAGCTGTTCGGGGGGCATGCGTTGATCGTCGACCTGGACACCGAGCCGGACACCCTGCAAGACATCCGACGGTATGTGACGCATCGGTTACGTTGCGCTGGGCAGGTTGATCTCGTGCGGCGGGTAGCGCCGGTCCTCGCCCGGCGGGCGACCGCCCAGCCGGGCGGCTTCCTTTACGCCCACACCGTGGTCTCCCAGATCACGCGAGGAGTCATTGACGTTCATGCGCAGCGCTGGTCACGGGGGCTTCCCGCGACGACCCTCGAGGCGCTGGAGCACGACCTGGCGAACAGGACGCGGGTGCGCGACAGGGTGCGGCTTCCAAGCGCCGCCAGAGATCTGCTCCGCGCACTCGCCTGGGGGATGGGCCGGGGAATGCCGCGAGAGGTGTGGGAGGCCGCGGCCGGCGCCCAGAGCCCGACCGGTACCGGGTATCGCCCCACCGACCTGGATTGGGTGCTCGAGCATTACGGGTGTTACATCATCCAGGACGAACAGGACGGTGCGGCGGTCTACCGGCTCGTCCACCGCGAGTTCGTCGAGCACCTTCTTGAGTGCTCGCCGAGGGTCGCCGGTCGCGTGGCGGCCGAGGCGCTGGCTGAAGCTCTCGTCGGGCTTGCCAGGACGCAGACCCACCACCATGGCGCGGCGGAGCTGTGCAGCCCCTATCTGCGACGTTACCTGCCCAGGCACGCCACCCACGCCGGTCCCGCTGGTATCGCGGCGCTGCACACGCTGGCCGAGGCCAACCTCGAGCTCTACCTGCCCGGCCTGGCCACGGCCTTGGACGACTTCACCGCCCACATGCTGGCCACGGGCGGTCACAGCGCTGCGCTGGTCACCACCCAGCACGCGGTCCAGACCTACCGGACGCTGGTGGAGGTCAATTCCGACGCCTACCTGCCCGGCCTTGCGGCCGCGCTGAGCAGCCTGGCCGCCCAGCATGCCGAGCGCAAACAGCACGACACCGCCCTGATCCCCGCCCAGCACGCCGCCGAGATCTACTGCCGCTTGGCCGAGAAGTCCTCGGAGATCTACTTCGCTCCCCTGGTCATGGCGCTGAAGAACCTCACCTCCCAGCTTGCGGCGCTCGACCAGATCCCGGCCGCTATCGATGTCTACACCAACTGCGTCAAGATCTTCGCCGGATCGATGGCACTGAGTGACACATTGATCATTGAGCGGGCCGGCTTCCATCTCAACCACGGTGACGCGTCCACCGGGTTACGCGAGCTCGTCACCCTGCTGACGTTGGCTGACGGCCAGACGCCGGATTCTGTCGCCTTGGCGGCACGTACTGTCCTGCGCGCGCAATGCTTACGCGACTCAGCTGCGGTGCACCACACTTGGCGCTCGGTTGCCGGGAGCGAGCCGCCGGACTGGCTGGCCATCACCGCCGCCCAGATCGGTCTCGTCACCGAGTGGATCACCGCGCCCAGCTGGGCCGAGTCGAGAGACTTCCTCGCAGCGCATGCCGAGGAGCTGCTGGACCACTCAGCCACTGTGGTGCTGGACGAATTGATGCCGGTCGCAGCGGCGCGGGTCGAACTACATCGGCATCTGCTCGACGGTGTGCGTAACGGCAGTCTTGAAGCTGCCTACCGGCCCCTCCTGCTCAGAGACCTCATGAACGACTGGGTCAGTGTGGAGGACTGGCATGACTCGCAATCCTTCGCCGAGGAGCACGCACCTGAGCTGCTCACCGTCGAGGCCGAAGTCGCTCTGATCCACCTTGGGGATCCCCTGGGCACCTACGTGCATCTCGCGTTGCTCCGCCTCGCCCGGCGGGATGGCATCCAGGCCGCCTACGCCTGCGTGACCGACCGTCAGGCAGCGGCCGACCGGATGCGGCGGGCGCTCGCCGAGGTGGATCCGGACCCCATTTCCGAGCTCGCCGCGCTGGAGGGGCAGGTCTTCGGAGAGCGGTTCACCGCCGCCGTCCATCTCTTCGTGGCCGCATTGCTGATGGGTGAGGCGGTGACTGACTTCACCAAACTGGAGGAGCTGGCCGAGCGCGCCGACCCGGCCGATCGGCGGCGGGCGACCGCCGAGATCGAGGCGCTGATCAGTCGGTTCCCGGAGCGGGCGGAGCAATTCGGCCTGCTGCCCCAGATCCTGCTCAAGCCGCGTGCTCAGCGCCGCCTGCCGTGAGCGCCACCTGGTGTGCCCGGCAGCTGGTGTGCCCGGCATCACGACTGCTCCCCGCACGCCGCGACCGCACCGTGCCTGCCTTGTAGCCGGCCAGGTGGACGGCTGATGCGCTGGTACGCCACAGGGTGTGCGGCTGATCGGCCAAGTAAGCTATGGCAGATCGGCCACTACATGGCCGATCTGCCATACTATCGCTGTGCTGGAACTGGGCACCGAGTCCTCGATCACACCCCGTCCTGCTCTTGACGAGATACGTGCGGCGCTGGCCGACACGAGGGTCGTGACCATCAACGGTGCACGCTAGGTCGGCAAGAGCACACTGGCCGACCTGGTGGTCGGGGCGCAGCCGGGCGCCATGCTGCGGACGCTTGATGACCCACTCGAGCTGGCCGTCGCACAGGCCGACCCGGTCGCGTTCGTCCGGCACGACGGCCTTTTGTGCATTGACGAGGTCCAGCGGGCGCCCGAGCTGTTTCTGGCGATCAAGGCGTCCGTCGATCGTGATACCCGGCCAGGGCGCTTCCTGCTCACCGGCTCGGCTCGGGTTCTCGCGCTCGCCGAGCTACCGGACGCGCTGGTGGGGCGGATGCAAGCCGTGGAACTCTGGCCGCTCTCCCAGGGGGAGATGGCGGGCACGGGGGATGAGTTCCTCACCGCAGCGTTCCGGCACGGTGCCGATCTGGATGTCGAGTCGACCATATCGCGGGACGATTACGCCGAACGGATCGTGCGCGGCGGGTTCCCCGAGGCGGTGCGAAGGGCGGATCCTCGGCGTCGCGGGCAGTTCTTCGGCGCGTACCTGAGCACTCTCACCGACAGTGGCCTCTGCGCCTACCTGCTCGGGATGTCTGCGCAGCGGCTGGCGACGCCCGACCCCGCCGCCGGGCCGCTGATCGAGACCTGGGTACTGGGCGAGCTGGGTCGCCAACTCGATTGGAACATCCCCGACGCCCGTCTCTACCACTACCGCACTCGGGAGGGCATTGAGGTCGATGCCGTGCTCGAGGATTCCCAGGGTCAGATAGTCGCTGTCGAGGTCAAGGCCGGCGAGACGGTACGCAGCAGCGACTTCCGCGGCCTGGTGCACCTGCGAGATCGTCTCGGAGCACGGTTCGTGGCCGGCTTCGTGCTCCATCTGGGGACCGCGTCCCGAGCGTTCGGCGACCGGCTCCGTGCCCTGCCGGCAGCCGCCCTGTGGACCGCATCTCCTTGAGCAGCCAGAAACGCTGACTCGTGCGCGGCCAGGGCTGCTTCGCTGTGGGTCTTGGCGACGTGGAGTCTTCGAGTCAGCGGGGGCCCAGTACCATTTAGGGTGACCAAACCGAGGAGCTGGGTAGGAACATGAACGAGGATAGCCAGCAACAAGAATCGGCCTCACAGTCGAGCCCCAGGCCTCATCGCGGCGCCATTTCCTCTAAATTGCGCCCCCCGGTGAACGTACGTATCGCCTTCGTTCTATGGGTCTGTTTCAGTGTCATTTTGATAGTACTTTTAATCGTGACATGGAGTGCACCAGAACCATCCTCTGATCGACTTCAAATACCCTTGGAATGGCGAGAACATCCCGCCCAGCGTAAGGCGGACGCCGCCCGCCTGGCTGGAATGATCATCGCTTTCCTTCTGCAGTCGGGTCTCGTTGTCGGAATGTTGGTGATTGCGATCAGGATGCGGTCCGGCTCAAATCGGGCACGAGTCGCCCTGGCGGTGATCGGTACTGGCATCGTACTACTGATTCTGGCGATCACTGTCTCATACTTGGCAAGCGTAGCCTCAATCGGAGTCTATTTTTCGGTTCGACTTCTCATCGGCGTAGGGCTGTTGGTGCTGCTCGCAGGTGCGATATCTTTAATGTTTCGACCTCGCGTCGATGGATTTTTCAGGTGAGGAGTACTGATAGGCTGGTGAGTCTCGTTACGATAAGGAACTTACCGTGCACTCGGTTGTTTTCGGGGCTGCCCGCACCGGACGGCGCCCCGGCGCATCTTCGCCGGTCGGCTTGCTGACCTGAAAGGTATGGCACACATGCTTGCTCGCTTTATTGTGGCGCTGGGTTGACGTCGCCGGTCCGCAGCGAGCTCGGCGGCCGTACTGTGATCGGTACATGCAGAGGTCGGGGAGGCTGAAGGGCCGTGGCCGATGGCGGGTATGGGCACTGTGGCGAAGCGCGTCGCCGTGGTGGTGGCGGTAGGCATGCCGGCCGCGGTGGCGGGGGTGTGGCGGGATGCCGTGTTGGACCGTCCGGTGTTCGCGGTGGTTCTGCTCGGTGGGTATGAGATTCTGATCGCCATGGTGCTGTTCGCCGGAAAGATTGCCGCGGAGCTGCGGGAACGCTGGCGGCCGCGGATTGTCGACCGCCTCGACCGGGTGTTGGTGCAGCGGATCACCCGATTCGGCAAGCGCTATCGAGACTTCATGCTGGGCAGTCTGCGTGTCATCGATCTCAAGGGTCTGGCGACGGTCGGTTTCTATACCCCTGAACTGGACGAGGTCTTCGTCGATGTGAGTCTCGCGTTCCGGGAGCCCAATCAGGCGTCCGGTGGCCTGTTGGCCAACCTGCCCGCGGAAGTGACCGATCGTCATTCGCTCGGAGATTTTCTCGACCGGCCACAACCGGTGGTCCTGGCGGTCATCGGTGCTCCCGGTAGCGGGAAGACCACCCTGTTGCGCCACACCGCCCGGCAGCTCTGCCACGCCCGCCGGGGTCGTCGGCGCTCGGTGCCGATACTGCTGTACCTGCGGGACCACATCACCGCGATCACCTCGACGCCGGATGCCGCGCTCCCGGAACTGGTGCATGGCACCCTCGGACGTCACGGTCCCACCGAGCCCGACGGCTGGTTCGAGCAGCGGTTACACGATGGTGGTTGCGTCGTGCTGCTCGACGGGCTGGACGAGGTGGCCCGGCCAGAGGACCGCAAGAGCGTCGCCAGCTGGGTAGACCGCCAGATCAGGCAGTATCCGAAGAACGACTACGTGATCACGTCACGGCCCCAGGGCTACCGGACGGCGCGCATCGACGGCGCGGCTGTGCTGCAAGTTCGCAGCTTCACCGACGAGCAGGTGACCCGTTTCGTCCAGGGCTGGTACCTCGCGGTCGAGCGGCACAGCACCGACGCCACAGGGCGGGACCTGGTATTGCGGGCCGAGACTGAGGCGGACGACCTGCTCCGGCGGTTGGACGCCACGCCCGGCTTGTACGACCTGACGGTCAATCCGCTGCTGCTCACCATGATCGCTATCGTGCACCGCCACTGCGGCGCGCTTCCCGGCAGCCGGGTCGAACTGTACGGTCAGATCTGCCAGGTCATGCTCTGGCGGCGGCAGGAGGCCAAGGACCTCCCGGTCGTGCCGGAAGGGGAGAAGAAGGAAGCTCTGCTGCGCGGGCTCGCGTTCGCGATGATGCAGCAGCGGGTGCGAGATCTGCCCCGCGCCGATGTCCTCGCCAAGTTTCGCCTTGGCCTGCGCCGGATGTCTCGAGAGCTGACCGCCGAGGATTTCTTCGCCGACCTCACATCCAATGGGCTATTGATCGAACGCGAGAGCGGCCTGTACTCCTTCGCCCATCTGACCTTTCAGGAATACCTCGCCGCCGCTCATATCGACCGCAAAGGTCTGGTCAGCGTTCTGACGGACGCCGTCGACGACGTCTGGTGGCGAGAGACGACGCTGCTGTACGCCGCCCGGTCGGACGCCGATCCCATCGTGCGGGCATGCCTGGCCTCCGCCAGCGTCACCGCTTTGTTGCTCGCTTTCGACTGCGCCGAACAGCGCAGCGAACTGGCGCCGGAACTAAGTGACCACCTCGATGATCTGCTCGCCGCCGCGTTCGACACCGACGCCGACCCCGAACGCCGCCGCCTCGTGGCCGGTGTCCTACTCACTCGCCACCTCCGCCAGCTCGTCCCCACCGGCAACGGTGGCCGTGTCTGCGTCCGTCCCATCACGCCCAACATCTACCAGCTGTACCAGCTGGATACCCAGGGTCCCGCACCCGACCGTCCCCAACGTAGCGAATCCGGCACGGAGAAACCGGTCACTGGTGTACCCGGAAGCGACGCCGTCGAGTTCGCGCACTGGGCCAACAGCATCATCGGTAGCGACACCGCCTACCGCCTGCTGAATCTCTCGGAAATCAATGACCCCGCTGTGCAACGCGTATTCACAGTACCGACGCCTGAATTGCCGGCCCATAGCGTCTGGCTGGAACCCGAGCACGAGCACATCCCACTTGAGCTCTGGACCCCAGCCGGAACCGACCACCCTCACATGATCGACGCAGCCACCCTCACCAGCCATGTCAAAGACGACATGGAGCGATCAATCCCCACCCTCACCCGACTGCTGTTGCTCCGCGCGGGTATCACCGTCCGTGCTGTCATCAGAGTCTTCGGCCCCGCCCGCGCCCTCGCCCGCGCCCTCGCCCTCGCCGTCGACCGCGACCGCGACCTCGCCCTCGCCCTCGACGTCGACCGCGCCCTCGCCCTCGACCTCGACCTCGACCTCGACCTCGCCCACGCCCACACCCGCGCCTACGACCTCGCCCGCGACCTCGCCCTCGCCCTCATCCGGGTCCGCGTTTTCGTCATCGTCTGCCTCCTCGACAGCATCGGCGACCTTGACGCAAGGCTCGCCGAACTCCAGGGCGTCCTCACCGAACTCGAAGACGCCCTACACGACTTCACTACGGCGGATCTTCGAAACATCGATCTGGTCGGCGTCCAGTTGGAGGGAGTGCGCTGGTCTTCGGTCACGCAGTGGCCAGCGGACTGGGCGGTCCAGGTAGCGCGGGACTCCGTGGAGGTGGCACCGGACGTGTTCGAGGTGCACAGGGGCAGTGCGCACGTACCAACATCGGTGTAGTCGCGCCCGCACCGATGTCGGTATACGCCCACCTGCAGTCAAGTTGCGATTGCGAACTGCGGGGGTCCGCTCTCTGGATGAACCCGTTGCTGCGAGCACACCACGCCGAAACCAGCTCAGCGGGGTGAATTGAGACGATAACTGAGACGGCGCGAGATGAGTGATCAGAAGGGGGCAAGCCATTTACCCTGGTCAGAGGTTGTGGCCAGGGGCGGGGTCGAACCGCCGACCTTCCGATTTTCAGTTCAAAGTCCACCTGATAGGAGTAGGACTACCTGGCATTTTGCTTGCCGGAATTACCTCGTAGAGGCGCTAGAAGCACCCAGAGCACTGGAGTTATTGGACAGTCCGTTGGACACCGC
>JBOHHE010000366.1:0-41505 GCA_050700355.1 Pseudonocardiaceae bacterium | reverse complement strand
TGCGTAAACCGCTGCAAGGAGTCGCCTGCCACGGCCAAACCACGTAATCCTCGCCGTTCTTGCGCTGTAAGCGTCGTTTTTTGGGGGCCGGGTTGTCGGGATGGTGGCCGACCACCTCGAGCACGAGACCGTCCGCCATGGCGTAGACCGGACGGCCTCACGCGAACCAATCCTTGTTCCTCGCCCCACCGTCCTGGGAATAACTCAGCTTCCCCTCATCGTTTCGGCCGAGGACATTCACGTTGTAGCCGAAAGTCTGGGGCCCGCCCTCTCCTTTGTGGTGTTTGCCCGGAAGCACGAGATGCTCGCCGTACTCCTCCGCCTCGGGACGGGTGAAGAAGGAGCACGACGTGTCGTGCGGAGCAAGATCCCATTTACAGACGACCGGATTCGCCTTGTCCTGGGCGAACCATAGGCTGACCTGCAGCTTGGGAGGCATATCGGCCAACGTGAGTGCCTTGGTGAGCTCGGTCAGCTCCGCTTCGGGCAACTCCACCTTTCTGGCGGTGTCCGGATTGATCTGCACCTCGAGGGAGAAGTCGCGTGACTTCACGGTGCTACCCGGGAACGAGATCGTGATCTGGTCGAGTGTCCGTACCTTCGACGTATTATTTTTGATTATGAGAAAGAAGTGGAGCCTCGCCCTGGCAGGTTTTCCCTTCACTGGGGGCTGGCGCATCCGGTCTACGCCGAGGTACTGCGCGGCTCGCTTCCCTTCTGAGATCCCGGCAAGTCCATCGGATCCTCGCCGAGTCCCTCATGCTGGCCAACGAACACACCCAGGCCGACAGTGTGCTCGCCGAGGTCGAAGAGCTACTCGAGGGCGCAGCGGCTGAAGCGGCCGCGCACGGCGCGAGCGTGGCCGGACGTCAAGGTCGAGACCGCCAGGCACAGGCTCTGGGCCGGCTTTCCCAGACGATGGCAGGCAAAGGAGAACGGGCGCGCACCCCGGCGCTAGAGGCGATCGTGAATCCCAGTCCGCTGACCGAGCGGGAGCTGGACATCGCCCGCTTGGCGGCAACCGGGCTGGCAAGTAAGGACATCGCCGGGCAGTTGCACCTGTCGGTCCGCACCGTCGACAACTACCTCGGGCGCATCTTCACCAAGCTGGGCGCGGCCAAGCGCTCGGAACTGGCCGGTCTGCTGAGTACCGAAGCAACGGGCCTGAGGTAGCGGCGGTCACTGCGGGGCCGGCACGCGTCGCGGATCAGTGGGCCGGCTGGATCACGACTGGGGTCTCGTCCGGGACGTCGGCGCGCAGGCGTTCGTCGGCCGAGGCGACGAAGCTCTGGTGGATCTCCAGCCCGCCTGCCCTTCGCCGGTGACGGCGCGCCACCACCAAGGTCGTTCCCGAACCCGCGAAAGGGTCGAGCACCACGCCGCCGACCGGCGAACAGGCCCGGACGAAGAACTCCGCCAGGGCCTCGGGCATCGCGGCCGTGTGTCCACCCGCGCCCTTGTACTGGTTGTAGGTCAGCGGAACGGTGACCACATTGCCGGGGTCGGCACCGCCGCGAAGGTAGGTTCGGGTCCGATCCCGCCCGAAGCCGGCCTCGGTGTTGCGGCGACCGAGAGTGTCCAGTCTGCGGCGCTCGATCTCCTCGGCGCTCGCCCGATAGGGAACCCGAATGGCGTCGAGATCGAAGTAGGGCTTGGCGCCCTTCGCAAAGGTGTAGACGTATTCAAAGCTGTCTTTGGTCCTCGGCCCGAAGCGACCGGGCACCGCGTTGGGCTTCGACCAGATGTAGGTCTCCAGCCATCGCCATCCCTGATGCTGGAGTGCGAGCACCAGTTGATACACGTACGGGTGCCGCTGGCCCTGCAGCGGACCACTCTTCGCAACCCGTTCCTTGATGTTCACCACGAGCCAGCCGGTGTCCTTGGTCGCGGGCAACATGGCCTTGCTGAACGGCAGAAACCACTCCACGTACCGATCAGGGTGGATCCGGCTGTAGGCGCGGGCGTCGGCGTACGGCGGGCTGGTGAACCACAGATCAACCGAATCCTCCGGGAGCACCGGAATCCACGCGCCGCTGTCGCCCCAGGTGACGCCCTGCGCCAGCAGCGCCTCGAGGGCGGCGCTGCCCTGCACGCAGGGAGCGGGCGGCGTCGTCGACGGTGCGGGAACAGTCATGGCTGCCAGACCCTAGCGATGCTGCCCCGCACTCGTCATGAGCTTGTCCACCAGCAGCTGTCCGCTCACCGCCGGTGTTCGACGGAGAGTTGGGATTCGCCGCGGTTGCAGTAGGCCTCAAGGCGGATGACCGTGTTCTGAGCATTGAGGTTCGTGGTGTCGAGATCGAGGTGGACGTCCTCGTCGGGGCCCACATCGGAACCGACGAGGACCGCATCGGCGGCCAACTGCGTATCGAGCAGAGTTGCGGTTCGTCCGACGCACCGCACGGTGAGCGTGGCCAACCGGTGGTGATGGGTGCTCTGTCGGGACAGCGCCGGTTCGTGGGGCACGTCGTGGGGATGCGCGGCGATGCTGAAATCCTCACCAAGAGGGCCTGAGCCGCGCAGCACGTTACCGACAGTGCTGATAGCGAGGAAGCCGATGCCGGTGGCCAGCGTGGTCACCGCAACCCAGGCAAGCAGTGATAGGACGCGTTGACGCACCGGCCCAGTGTGCCGCCAGGTCGGCGTGAGTCCTGCTAAAGCAACGTTAACGGATGGCTAAACCCATGGTCAGACGCCATTCGAAGGGGTCGAGGAGCACGACGGCGGAGTACCGTTTTGGCCGTGCCACAGGTGCTGATCGTGGAGGATGATTCCGCGATTCGGTCGGCGCTGTGTCGCGATCTGACTGAGCGTGGCTACGCAGTGTGCTCGGATGGGACCGGGATGGGCGGGGTAACGCTGGCGGTTGAGTCCAGGCCGGATCTCGTGCTGCTCGATCTCGGGCTCCCCGACCTCGATGGCATCAATGCGTTGCGGATGATCCGCGCCGTCAGCCGGGTCCCGGTGATCGTGGTGACCGCCCGGGACGAGGATTCGGCCGTGGTACAGGCGCTCGACGTCGGCGCCGACGACTACATGGTCAAGCCGTTCAGCGGAGCTCAGCTGGAGGCTCGGATCCGCGCCGTGCTACGGCGCAGCGGAGCCCTGGACCCACCGGCCCCACTCCGCGTCGGTGATTTGGTGATCGACACCGGGGCCCGGGAGGCCCGGCTGGCCGACCGGTTACTCGATCTTCGCCCCCGTGAGTTCGACCTGCTGGCCTACCTCGCAAGCCGCCCCGGCCAGGTGGTGACCCGGCGGGAACTGCTGGCCGAGGTGTGGAGCCAACCCTACGGCGGAGCGGACAAGACCGTGGATGTACATCTGTCCTGGTTACGCCGCAAACTGGGCGAGCCGGCCGAGACGCCGCGGTACCTGCACACCGTGCGCGGCGTCGGAATCAAACTGGTAGCGCCCTGACATGCGGCGCCAACTCGTCGTCATGGTGGCCACGGTCGCTTCGATGATCATGACCGCCCTGTTGGTGCCGATGGCGGTGCTGATTCAGCGCTTCGCGTTCGAAGACGCGCTCGCGGCGGTCGGCTTGGAAGTGCACGCCATCGAGACGGTCGTTTCGTTCCGCGAACGAGCCGACCTGGTCACCTTCGTAGACATTCTCAATGCCGGCACGGAAGGTCATCGGACGACCGTGCTGTTCGCCGATGGTGACGCGATCGGACCGGACCCGGAAGTGACCGAGGACGTCCAGCGGGCCCGCGCGACCGGCCAGGCGATCAGCAGCGACACCGCTCGGGGCGCGGAGATCCTGGTTCCGGTCGCCATCGGGGCCAAACCCGGCGACCCGCAGACCGCCAGACCAGATCCGAGTCAGATCGCGGTCATCCGAGTAATCATCAACAACAGTGTCATCAACCGCGAGGTGCTGGTCTCCTGGGTGATTATCACCGGTCTCGGGCTCGGGCTACTCGTGCTTGCCATCCTCGTGGCCAACCGGCTGGCCTGCGGGCTGCTCCGACCGGTGCATGCCCTGGCGCGCACCGCCGAGGAACTCGAAGCCGGCCGGCTGGAGGCGCGCGCCGACATCGCTGGACCGCCCGAGCTGCGTGACGTCGGACAGGCGCTGAACCGGTTGGCTGGGCGCATCCGCGAGCTGCTCGCCGCTGAACGCGAATCGGTCGCCGATATCTCCCACCGGCTCCGGACCCCGATCGCCGCGATCCGACTCGAAGCCGAGCACCTGGCCGATCCCGACGAGCGCAACACGATAACCGCCGGTATCGACTCGGTGAGTCGAGCATTGGACCACGTCATCCAGGAGGCCCGCCGGCCGATGCGCGAAGGCCTCGGGGCGTCCTGCGACGCGGTAGCGGTGGTCCGCGAACGAACGGAGTTCTGGTCGGTGCTCGCCGAGGACCAGAATCGAAGGATGGGGGTCAGCCTGCCGCCCGGGCCGGTACCGGTGAAGGTCGCGGCCGACGACCTGGCCGCCGCCGTCGACGCCCTGCTGGACAACGTGTTCGCGCACACCTGCGAAGGTGTGCCGTTCAACGTGCTGATCACCAGGACGGATAACCGGTGCGGCAGCACCTCGCTCATCATCACCGATCACGGCAAGGGTTTCCCCGATGAATCGACAGTGCTGCGCCGGGGTACGAGCGGCGCAGGTTCCACCGGGCTCGGGCTGGATATCGTGCGTCGGACCGCAGAGGCGTCCGGCGGCCATATGGTCGTCGAGAATCCTCCGAATGGCGGCGCACGGGTAATCGCCAGTCTGGGGGAGCCGCAAACAGGATAGATCGATGCCTACGCGGGCATCCTGCCCGCCCCCGTCGACCTGGCCCACGCCCTCCGGCACAGCGCCGAGTACCTCATCGACGCCGCCGAACGCGCCCTGCGCCTCATCCTGGTCGGTGCCGCCCTCGCCGCTTGATGAGCCGCCTGGGATGGATTCGGTGGTGTGTCGTGTTGTACCAACCGTGCGGCCCTTATGACAAGGGCCGACTGAGCCGAAGTGAGGTGGCAGTCACAGTGACCGCCGACCTGTACCGAATCGACGCGGAACCTGTGGTCCCGACGGGCACAGTACTCGTGCACGCCCTGACCGGATTCGTCGACGCCGGCCGAGCCGGGCAGGTGGCAGTGGCGCACCTGCTGGCGAACCTGGAACACCGAGTACTCGCCATATTCGACGTCGACCAGCTACTGGACTACCGATCCCGGCGCCCGACGATGATCTTCGAAGGAGATCGTTGGACGAGCTATGCGCAGCCCGAGTTGGTGCTGCACGAGGTGCGGGACAGTGCGGGTACCACGTTCCTGCTCTTGGCCGGCCCGGAGCCGGATCTCCAGTGGGAACGGTTCACCGATGCGGTCCGCGAGCTGGTCGAGCGCTTCGGGGTGGGCCTGACCGTAGGTCTGGGTGCGGTCCCGATGGCGGTTCCGCACACCCGGCCGGTAACGGTCACCGCGCACGCCACCCGTCGTGAGTTGATCGTCGGCTACCAGCCCTGGCACGGCACCATGGAGATCCCCGGCCATGCCGGAGCACTGATGGAGCTGAGGCTGGGGCAGGCCGGCCACGATGCGATGGGATTCGTCGTGCACGTGCCGCACTACCTGGCGCGCATCGAATACCCGGAATCCGCCCGTGGTCTGCTGGAGCATCTGTCCCGCAGCAGTGGGCTGGATCTGCCTGTCGAGACGCTACGGCCCGCCGCCCTGCGAGTCCTCGCCTCGGTGGATGAGCAGATCGCCAGTTCCCCGGCGAGCCTATCGGTGGTGGCCAACCTCGAAGAGCAGTTCGACGCTGTCATGGACGCGTCGGATCAGCTTCCGATGCTGTCCAACGACGCCGGGCCGTTGCCCACCGGCGACGAGATCGCCGCAGAGCTCGAGCAGTTCCTGGCCGAGCAGGACGGCGGCACCGCCGAGGGTTGAGCCGCAAGCTGGGTGCATGCTGTGGCATTGCCACGAAGACCGATCGCGTCCACATGTACGACCTCAAACGAGCGGCTCACCACTACCCGGCCTAGGGCGCCACCAGCTACCAAGATCATATTCATCGCAGTTTCATCCCTTAAGGTTGTTGATGTGAGCCCGGAGGAGTCCACGCTGGTGGCGATGGCCGGCGCTGCGGCCGCACTGCTGGACTGCCTGAGCGATGAGCATCGAAAGTCCGCTTGTTACCCCTTCGAGGCGCAGGCGCGTCATCGCTGGACGTACCTACCCCGGCCGCGGCCCGGCGTGTGCCTGGCAGATCTGGACCGAACCCAGCGCAAGGCATGTGGCCGCCTACTTGCCACCGTGCTGAGCCCGCACGCCTACGCCCAGGCCATGACCATCATGGCGCTGGAGGAGGTCCTGGATCGCGAGGAAGGCTGGCGCCGAGGTCGGCATGCCAATGACTTCTGGGTCGCGCTGTTCGGCACTCCCGGCTCACCGGCGTGGGGATGGCGATATGAGGGCCACCACCTGTCCGTGACCATGACCGTCGTCGATGGCCAGATCAGTCCCACCCCGTGCCTCTTCGGGGCTAACCCAGCCTCGGTCACCTATGGCGACACTCCGGTGCTGCGTCCCCTCGGACTTGAGGAAGACCTGGCCCGAGCGGCGCTGACCGCGATGACGCCCGGCGAACGACACGTCGCGGTCGTCGCCCCCTTCGCGCCACCAGACATTCGCAGCGGACCCACCCCGCAGGTGGCTGGGCGATTCGAGCCCGTCGGCGTAGCAACAGAGCAGCTGCAGGGAACCGCTCAAAGCCTGCTGTACGAGCTGGTCGAAGTCTACCTCCACCGACTCTCTCCGGACCTCGCAGCGGCTGAACTAGCCCGCCTGGACCGCGCCGCGCTGCACTTCGCCTGGGAGGGACCGCTCGAACCAGGTCAGGGGCACTACTACCGCATCCAGGCGCCCAGCCTGCTCATCGAATACGACAACACCAGCAACAACGCCAACCACGTTCACGCAGTCTGGCGCCGCCCCGGCGAAGACTTCGGGGACAACCTGCTGGCCCATCACTACACAGCCGAACACAGCTCATCCCAATAACCCGCTGGGCCCGGCCAAAGGCCGGGCCCACTCGCAATCCTTGGTCGCGCTGGGTCGAACTACGCCATGAGGTTGAGAATCAACTGCACCCTGAGGTCGATCCGCAGGAAGAGCAGAGGTAGCAGGATCCGGCGGGCTGCATCTTGACTCCGCAGGTGAAGCACAGCGGGGCGTCGGCGTGGAATCCTTGTTTGGTCTCGATCAACTCCATCGGGGAACGCACCGTATGTGGTGACGACTGGGCCGCCACCGCAGTGGGTTGGGTCCTCTGCGCGCTCTGTGGCACGGATCTGGTTGTCTCCACCTCGGTAGCGTCTTCTACCGGGATCTCGTAAGAACCGGTCTCCACCTGCCGGGCGCGCTGGGCGGCCGAGTAGATACCGAGCGCGGATCGGGTCTCGGCGGGGAGGAAGTCCAGAGCCAGCCGCCGGAAGATATAATCCATGATCGACTGGGCCATCCGCACATCTGGATCGTCGGTCAGCCCGGCCGGCTCGAAGCGCATGTTGGTGAACTTCGAGACATAGGTCTCCAGCGGTACCCCGTACTGCAGACCCACCGAGATCGCCACCGAGAAGGCATCCATCAAGCCGGCCAGGGTCGAACCCTGCTTGGAAATCTTGAGGAAAACCTCACCCAGGCCGTCATCCGGGTAGCAGTTCGCGGTGATGTAACCCTCGGCGCCACCCACCGTGAACGACGTGGTGACGCCGGTTCGGCTCTTGGGTAGGCGTCTACGAACCGGCCGGTATTCTACCGGATCCGGGGCGACTTCGGTCTTTTTATCGCGTTTGGACACCGAAAGGGGCTGACCGACCTTGCAGTTGTCGCGATAGATCGCGACTGCTTTCAGGCCCAACTTCCAGCCCTGGGTGTAGATATCCTCGACGTCTTCGACAGTGGCGATCTCCGGCATATTGATCGTCTTGCTCACCGCGCCGGACAGGAAGGGTTGCACCGCCGCGAGCATCCGCACGTGTCCCATCGGCGCGATGGCTCGCTCTCCCATCGCGCAGTCGAACACCTCATAATGCTCGGGACGCAACCCTGGGGCATCGATCACGTTGCCGTGCTCGGCAATGTACTCGACGATCGCCTCCACTTGCTCCTGCTGATAACCCAGCTTGCGCAGGGCCGCCGGTACGGTTCCGTTGACGAATTGCATCGAGCCGCCACCGACGAGCTTCTTGAAGGTGATGAGCCCGAGAGCCGGCTCGATACCGGTGGTGTCCACGTCCATGGCCAGTCCCGAAGTTCCCGTGGGGGCCAGCAGCGTGGCCTGTGCGTTGCGCCAGCCATTGCGCTCCCCGATCGCGAGACAGTCCCGCCACGCCCGCGCTGCCGCCTCCCACACGGGGGTGTCCAGCTCGTCGATCTGCTGCGCGGCAGCGTTGGCCGCAGCGTGCTTGCGCATGACGCGAGTGTGGCCCTCGGCGTTGCGGGCGTACCCATCGTAGCTGCCCACTACTGCGGCGAGCTCCGCGGAGCGCTTGTAGGCCACCGCGGTCATCAGGCTGGTGACCGCGCCGGCCAGCGCGCGGCCGCCCTCGGAGTCATAGGCGTGCCCGGTGGCCATGAGCAGCGCGCCAAGATTGGCATAGCCCATTCCGAGTTGCCGGTACGCCCGGGTGGTCTCTCCGATCGCCTCGGTGGGGAAGTCGGCGAAACAGATGGAGATGTCCATCGCGGTGATGACCAGCTCGGCGCACCGAGCGAAGGTGGCCGCGTCGAAGTACTGCGTGCCGTCCGGCGAGTTTCGGAGGAACTTCATCAGGTTCAGCGAGGCGAGGTTGCATGAGGAATTATCCAGGTGAACGTACTCGGCACACGGATTAGAGGTGGTGATACGCCCTGATTCCGGACAGGTGTGCCAGTCGTTGATCGTGTCGTCGTACTGGATACCTGGATCAGCGCAGGCCCACGCCGCCTCACAAATTCGACGGAACAACCCGGCCGCATCAATAGTTTCGATGACTTCACCCGTCGTACGGGCATGCAGCCCGAATTCGGTGCCGACCTCGACGGCCCGCATGAACTCATCAGAGACCCGGACCGAATTGTTGGCGTTCTGATACTGAACGGAATAGATGTCATTGCCACCCAGGTCCATGTCGTACCCGGCGTCACGCAGCACCCGGATCTTGGCTTCCTCACGGACCTTGGTCTCGATGAACTCCTCGATATCAGGATGGTCGACATCCAGGATCACCATCTTCGCCGCACGCCGAGTGGCCCCGCCGGACTTGATGGTCCCGGCCGAGGCGTCGGCGCCACGCATGAAAGACACCGGCCCGGAAGCGTTACCACCCGAGGACAGCAGTTCTTTGGACGAGCGTATGCGGGACAGGTTCACCCCGGAGCCGGACCCACCTTTGAAGATGAGTCCCTCTTCTTTATACCAGTTCAGAATTGAGTTCATCGAATCGTCGACAGCTAGCAAAAAGCACGCCGACACTTGCTGCGGTGCGGCGGTACCGACGTTGAACCACACCGGCGAGTTAAAACTGAAGATTTGGTGCAACAACGTGTAGGTCATCTCATGCTCGAATATCTCCGCGTCCGCATCGGTCGCGAAGTATCCATTATTCTTTCCGGCCTGGGTGTAGGTACGCACGACCCGGTCGATGAGCTGCTTAAGGCTCCATTCCCGGGCCGGAGTACCCACCGCGCCGCGGAAGTACTTGCTGGTCACGATCTGCACGGCGTTCGGTGACCAGAAGTCGGGGAACTCGACCCCTCGCTGCTCGAAGTTGACCGAGCCGTCTCGCCAGTTGGTGAGCACGACATCTTGTCGTGTCCAGGTCACCTCATCGTAGGGATGCCGCCCAGGTTTGGTGTAGATGCGCTCTAGACGCAGCCCGATACCTGCTTCGGGGCGGGTTCCTCGTGGGTTACTGACAGTCTCCGTCATACTCCCTCATCCCTGGATGTGCTGTTCCGACATACTCACCTCAACGAATTCAGCGTCTCCAGCTTCGACCCTGGTTCACTGTGAATGATTCTGAGAGCATCCTGTTATGCGAGTGCGGGCGCCCGGTTCCCGGCCGACGCCTCATCGAGGCGGTCGGGTTCGGCGCGCAATCGCGCGATCTCGGCTTCGAAATCACTCAGGGACTCAAAACCGCGGTACACCGAGGCGAAACGTAGGTAAGCCACCTCGTCGAGATCGCGAAGCGGCCCGAGAACCGCAAGCCCCACCTCATGTGCGGGTAGCTGTGCCCGACCCAGGGCACGGACCGCCTCTTCCACCTGTTGGCCCAACTTCGCCAGCGCGTCCTCACTGACCGGCCGACCCTGGCAGGCCCGGCGCACACCGGCGATGACCTTCTCGCGGCAGAACTGCTCAGTGGCACCGGAGCGCTTCAGGATCATCAGCATGGTGGTCTCGACGGTGGTGAACCGCTGGTTGCACGCCGGGCACGAGCGGCGTCGGCGGATGGCCGTTCCGTCCTCACTGGAACGACTGTCGATCACTCTGCTATCCGGATGACGGCAAAACGGACAGTGCATGCCCGGTTCCCTTCCCCATCAACCACTATCACTAGGATAACAACAGTACTGTAACTACAACATGTGGGACGCTACCTCGGTGACGGTGCGGTATGCAACCCGCACTCTGCGCCAGCGGCTACCGCTCCACCGGCACTCGCAGCTGTTGCCCAGGCTGAACAGCCGAGCCGGGCGTCCCGTTCAGCTGTCGGATCCGCTCAACCACGGCGCGCGGATCGGACTCAGGCGCAACCCGCTGCGCCACGTCCCACAGGGTCTCCCCAGCACCCACCCGCACCACGGCCGTCTCAGCCGGAACTCGGGCACTGGCCGCCTGACCCAGCAGGCCAAGTCCACCAACCACCGCAAGTGTCACCACCGTGGCAACCACGGCAACCACGGCAACCACGGCAACCACGAGGTACGCCGGTCGATCCGGGCGCCTCGACGCCGACCCGCACCGAACCCGCGCCGGACTCCGACGCTGCGGCGACGGTCTTGGCAGCGTGCGCGGCGCCGCTGGACAACGTAGCGCGGGCCGTCGCAGTGTCGGATCACTCACCGCAAGCCACCCGCTCAGACCCGCAGGTGCAGCCATGATGCCCTCCTCACGGAACATCGAACACCCGTTCGACGTAACTGCTGGGTGATGTGTACCACGCCGGCCCGACAAAATCGTCACATCAACGGCGTGTTGTTCGAACAGTTGTTTGAGCTGGGGACCCGTGCTGGTTAGCCTCGAAGTCGAGAGCGGACCGGAGTCTGGTCCGATGCAGTGCAGCCAGGAGGAGCAGTAGTGACGCAAGAGTGGAGCGGCGAACCGGGGGCGGTCGGTTCGGAAAAGCGGGTGCGGGCCGCGGGCGGCGACAGTGCCCCCGCGCAGGTGCACGCCTTTCCCGACTTCGAGGACAGCACCGGAGGTGAGGATCTCACCCCCCGGCAGCGACGGGTCCTGGAGGTGATCAGAGACTGGGTGGTGCGCCTCGGTTACCCACCCAGCGTGCGCGAGATCGGCGAGGCCGTCGGGCTGACCTCCACGTCCTCGGTGGCACACCAATTACGCGCCCTGGAACGCAAGGGCTACCTGCGCCGTGATCCCAACCGGCCGAGGGCGGTCGGAATCCGACCTGCGCCCGAGCCCGATGCCACCGCTGCCGTTCTGCCGGAGCCGACGGTCGATGAACCATCCCGGCCCGCCCCCACCTACGTTCCCGTGGTCGGCCGGATCGCGGCGGGCGGTCCGGTGCTCGCCGAGGAAGCCGTCGAGGATATCTTCCCGCTGCCTAGGCAGATCGTTGGTGCGGGAGCGCTGTTCCTGCTGCGGGTGGTCGGTGACTCCATGGTCGAAGCGGCGATCACCGATGGGGACTGGGTCGTGGTCCGCCAGCAGCCCACCGCCGAGAACGGCGACATCGTCGCCGCCATGATCGACGGCGAGGCGACGGTGAAGACGTTCAAGCGCCGCCAGGGGCATGTGTGGCTACTGCCGCACAACGCCGCCTACGAGCCGATCCCGGGGGACGAGGCAACAGTGCTGGGGCGGGTGGTAGCAGTGCTGCGCCGGCTCTGAGCGCGGTTTCAGCGAGTTCGAGCACGCCTGCGTGCGCCCAGCAGCGCCAGGAGGGCTATGGCTCCACCTGCCACAATGGCTGCCTGCCCTGGCGTAAGCCCTCCGTCGTCGGTCTCGGTAGCCGTGTCCTGTGCTGCGTCGGCTGTTCCCAGGGCTGTGTCAGCGGCCTCCCGCTGCACCGGCCCGGTGGAGCCGACCAGGGCAGGCGCATCTGCCACCCCACGGATCGGCACGGAACGCTCGTCGGCGAACTCGGAGCCGGACAGCAGGGTGCCGTCCGGTGTCAGGGCCAGCGCCTCCCCCTGCGGCTCGCCGGGAAGCGGGACACGGGTCGGCGTCCTGGCCAGGGCGGCGACGATGTCCCCGTCAGGCGCCGGGAACAGATAGGCATCAGTGTAGGTACGCAGCGCGACCAACCGGCCGTCGACGCTCACCGCTCCCCCGGTGACCAGCACCGACCCGGCGCTGCCTACCGGTCCGCCGGACGTATCGGTCCGCTGGATCCGCAGCGTGGCGACCTGCTCGAGCGCAGTGGGACCAGGCTCGGCGAGCCTCTCGATGGGCCGGTACACACGGGCGGCACCCAGCTCCTTGGTGACCAG
The DNA here is from genome assembly GCA_050700355.1 of Pseudonocardiaceae bacterium. GTDB lineage: Bacteria > Actinomycetota > Actinomycetes > Mycobacteriales > Pseudonocardiaceae. The sequence continues at coordinate 28,833 of JBOHHE010000366.1, read as the reverse complement.
GTACGGGACATCGGTGGGATCGAGTAATAACGCCTCGACGTCGTGAGGTCCATCCGGATAGGTCAACCGGTGGAGGCTGGCATCGCCGTCCCGGGTCAGCCGGTGCAGCGCGACAGTGCTGCGATCCAGGTCATTGTCCCCGGTGTCGGCCAGCCAGAGCGCCCCGTCGGTGGCGAGCGCCAGGTCCTCGACGTCGTACGGGTTGACCTCAGCGGTGATCTTGTCAAGTACTGAGCAGTCGGCCGGGTCCAATACCATCACCCGCAAGCTGGTGCCACCGTCGGACACCGCGAACCAGCGGCGACCGTCGGCGGCCAACCCGGACAGTTCGGCCAGCTCCGAGTCGACGGGGGTACACAGGTCCTGCGCCACCGCCGGAGGAACGCCTGACGACGGGGCCACGAACACCGGGGTGACGACGACGGGCAGAAGAGCGGAGCAGACCGCCCACGAAGCCCGAATGTCAGACCCGCACAAGGTACCCGGCAAGGGCACCGGCGAGATCCGGACGCACCCGCGCGCGCAGCCGGGTGCCCACCTCGGTGTGGTCGGCGTTGAGTACCTCACCCTCGGCGTGCACGCGGGCCACCAGCGCCCCTTGGCTCCACGGCAGTAGTGCGTCGACCTCGACATCTGTACAGGGCAACGCCTCGGCGATCCGCTCGACCAGGCCCGTAATACCGGCTCCGGTGTGCGCGGAGACGAACGAGGCGTCCGGCAGCAGGTGGCGCAACCTCGACAACACGAGCTGATCGGCATCGTCGATCTTGTTCACCACCACCAGCTCGGGTGGCATCAGGACGTCTCGGCCCTTGGCGATCTCGGCGAGCACCTCACGCACCGCCTCGATCTGCCGCTCGGGCAGGGCATCGGCACCGTCCACCACGTGCACCAGCAGGTCGGCGTCGACGACCTCCTCCAGCGTGGAGCGGAAGGCCTCCACCAGCTGATGCGGCAGATGCCGCACGAAACCGACGGTATCGGTGAGCGTGTAGTCCCTTCCCTGTGGAGTCACCGCTCGGCGAGTGGTCGGATCCAGGGTTGCGAACAAGGCATCCTGCACCAGTACGCCGGCCCCGGTGATCGCGTTGAGCAGGCTGGATTTACCTGCGTTCGTGTAACCGACGATGGCCACGCCCGGTATCTCGTTGGCGCGCCTGCGACCGCGCTTGGTGTTCCGGACCATCCGCATAACGGAGATTTCCCTGCGCAGCTTGGCGATCCGGCGATGGATGCGTCGCCGATCGGTTTCCAACTTGGTCTCACCAGGACCCCTGGTGCCCACTCCGCCGCTCGCCCCGCCACCTGCTCCACCCGCCTGCCGGGACAGGGACTCGCCCCAGCCGCGCAGTCGAGGCAGGAAGTAATTGAGCTGAGCCAGCTCCACCTGAGCTTTACCCTCCCGGGATCGGGCGTGCTGGGCGAAGATGTCCAGAATCAGGGTGGTCCGGTCGATGACCTTGACCTTGAGCTTGGCCTCCAGCTGCCGAAGCTGGCCAGGGGCCAGTTCGCCGTCGCAGATGACGGTGTCGGCAGCGGTACTGAGCACGACCTCACGCAGTTCGTGGACCTTGCCGGAGCCGATGTAAGTGGCCGGGTCAGGACGCTCTCTGCGCTGGATGAGGCCGTCGAGCACGTGGGAGCCCGCAGTCTCGGCAAGCCGGGCCAACTCGGCCAACGACGCCTCGGCGTGGGCTGCGGAGCCCTCGGTCCATACCCCGACAAGCACCACGCGTTCCAGGCGCAACTGCCGGTACTCGACCTCGGTGACGTCGACGAGTTCGGTGGACAGGCCGGAGACGCGGCCCAGCGCGGAGCGGTCCGCCAGATCCAGCTCGCCTCGGGAGGCGGTGGATCGGTCGGGCATCTCCACAGCGGCCCGGTAGTGATCGGCCGAGTGATGATCGGTCGGGGGGTCCACAGACCCAGGACGGGGGGACGGGAAAATCGGTGAAGTCTTCATACCCTTCTTATCGTGGCACGCCGGAGCGGATCACGCCCACTGGAATTCGCCGGGGAAATTCAGTCATAAGCGGGTGGTCGGGGTAGGTGCGCCATGACAGCGCTTGTACTTCTTCCCGGAACCGCAGTGGCAGGGCGCGTTGCGCGCAGGCTCCTGGCCACCGACCACGGTGGGCACACCAGCACCGTTGCCCGCGTGCTTGCCTCGGTTTTCCTGCCCTTTCACTTCAGTGCCCCCACCCTCGGTCGGGCCGCTGTAGGTCAACGGGCGGGAGGGGGGCTCGGCCAAGCCACCCCCGACATCCAGGATCGGCGACGCGGGTGCGGCTGACGCAGGGGCGGGGGGGACGCCCTCGCCGACGCGCACATCGAGTTGGGAGAGTGCCGAACCGGCGGGGGCTGGGGTCTGTGGGGGAACAGGCGCAGCGGAAGGGGGAGGCGCAGCGGGAGCAGGCGACTGGGCGACCTGGACCTGCACGTTGAACAAGGACCGCACCGACTCCTCTTTCAAGGCGTCGAGCAACGCGCTGAACATCACGAAGCCTTCGCGCTTGTACTCCACCAAGGGATCACGTTGAGCCATCGCGCGCAGCCCGATACCCTCTTTCAGGTAGTCCATTTCATAGAGGTGCTCCCGCCACTTGCCATCGAGCACGGAGAGCACCACCCGCCGCTCGAGTTCCCGCATCGCATCCTTGCCCGCCATGGCTTCGAGCTCGGCCTCGCGACGAGCGTAAGCATCTCGCGCGTCATCGAGCACGGCCGTCAGCAGCACATCACGGGTGAGATCGCCGTCCTCGTCACAAATGGCTTCGTATTCGATGCCGACCGGATACAACGTGCGCAGCGCCGTCCACAGTTGAGCGAGGTCCCAGTCCTCAGCGTATCCGTTCTCGGTGGCGCCATTAACATAAGCGGTGATCACATCACTCAACATGTGTCCGACCTGCTCGCCCAGATCCTCGCCTTCCAGCACCCGGCGCCGCTCGGCATACATCACCTTGCGCTGCAGATCCATGACCTCATCGTACTTGAGCACATTCTTGCGGATATCAAAGTTCTGCTGCTCGACCTGGGTCTGCGCGGACTGGATCGCCCGGGTGACCATCTTGGCCTCGATCGGGATATCGTCCTCCATCCTCAACCGAGTCATGATCGACTCAACCATCGGACCGTTGAAACGCACCATCAGTTCGTCGCGCAGCGAAAGGTAGAATCGAGATTCGCCCGGGTCACCCTGGCGCCCGGACCGACCACGCAACTGATTGTCGATTCGTCTCGAATCGTGCCGTTCCGTGCCCAGTACGTAGAGCCCGCCGACCGCCACGACCGCAGCGGCCTCGGCCTGGACATCGGCACGGGCTTCTTCCACGGCCGAGTCCCAGGCAGCCTCGTACTCCTCCGGAGTCGCAACCGGGTCCAGTCCGCGGGCCCGCAACGCATTATCAGCGAGGAATTCCGGGTTGCCGCCCAGCATGATGTCGGTGCCGCGACCGGCCATGTTGGTGGCCACGGTGACGGCACCGCTGCGGCCCGCCTCGGCGATGATCGCTGCTTCTTTCTCGTGGTGCTTCGCGTTGAGCACCGAATGCGGGATACCGGCCCCTACCAGGGCCTTCGACAAGTGTTCAGAGCGCTCGACGCTGGCGGTGCCGACCAGCACCGGCTGGCCCCTCCCGTGCCGCTCGGCGATATCGGTCACCACGGCGGCGAACTTGGCCTGCTCCGTCTTGTAAACGAGATCGCCTCGGTCATGCCGGATCATCTGCCTGTTGGTGGGAATGGGCACCACCTGCAATCCGTAGATCCGATTGAGCTCGGCGGCCTCGGTCTGCGCCGTACCGGTCATCCCGGACAGCTTGTCGTAGAGCCGGAAGTAATTCTGCAGGGTGATCGTGGCCAGTGTCTGATTCTCGGCCTTGATCTCCACCCTCTCCTTGGCCTCGATGGCCTGGTGAATTCCCTCGTTATAGCGTCTGCCGTGCAGGACTCGGCCGGTGAACTCGTCGACGATGAGGACCTCGCCACCTCGAACAATGTAGTCCTTGTCCTTGGCGAAGAGCTCTTTGGCCTTCAGCGCGTTGTTCAGGAAACCGACCAGCGGCGTGTTGCTGGCCTGATACAGATTTTCGATTCCCAGTTGATCCTCGACGAAGGTGACACCTTTCTCGGTGACCGCCACCGTCCGCGTCTTACGATCAACCTCGTAGTGGCTTCGATTGATCACGTCTATGTTGTCCAGCCGCTCCCTGGCCGGCATACTCGTGGCATCGAACCCGTCCATCATCGGAGCCAGCCTCGCGAACTCGCTGTACCAGCGGGAGGACTGCTCTGCGGGTCCGGAGATGATCAGCGGCGTACGGGCCTCATCGATGAGAATGGAGTCGACCTCGTCAACGACCGCAAAGTAATGCCAGCGATGAACGCAGTCACTGAGATTCCACGCCATATTATCACGCAGATAATCGAAACCGAACTCATTGTTCGTACCGTAGGTGATGTCGGCGTGATATGCCTTCCGCCGGTCGGCGGCAGACATCTGCGATAAGATCACCCCGACGTCCAGGCCGAGGAACCGATGCACCCGGCCCATCCAATCCGCGTCGCGCTTGGCAAGGTAATCGTTGACCGTGACCACGTGCACACCGTCGCCGGTGATCGCGTTGAGATAAGCGGGCAGCACCGAGGTCAGCGTCTTGCCCTCACCGGTGCGCATCTCAGCGATGTTGCCCTCGTGCAAGACCACGCCGCCCATCAGCTGCACGTCGAAATGCCGCTGCCCGAGCGTGCGCTTGGCAGCCTCACGAACGACCGCGAACGCCTCATCCCGCAACTGTCCCAGCGACTCGTCGAGCACCCGGAGACACCGCTGCCGCTCCAGGCGCTTGCGCGTCTCATCAGTCTCGCGGTTCAGTTTGCGCGTCTCATCAGACTGGCGGTTCAGCTCCTCCCGCCAGTTGTCCGAGACGCCGTGACTGCGGCGAAACTGGGCATGGCGAGAGCGGAACTCATCGGTCTTGGCGCGCAACTCGGCATCGGAGAGACCGGCGATGTCGTCTTCCAGATCATTGATGTTCTTGGCGATGCGCTTCAAGCTGCGCACCATCGGCTTGTGTTCGCCTGCGCGGAGCAGTCGGGACAGGACCACCGTGGGAGACCTCACTCGTATCGGGACGCGGCCCCGGCGGTGGGCAGGCGTGGCGTGCCGCGCGGCGCCATGGACCGCCGGTGTGCACCCATCGTATGCCCCACTGGGGTGGGGCCGTCATCAGCGCAGACCCAAGGCCTGCCGATGGCACGAGAGTGCCGCCGAACACGCCGATCGCCGCCTGCGTACCGGACTCGACAAGCGAAGTCGTTTCGGTCACGCAGACGGCGATCAAGGCGATCCGTCAGCCCGATATGGCTGACGAGAGCTGTCCTAGGCCAGCTGCACCACGCCGTAGTGGAAGCCCCTCCTTCGGTACACCACGCTGGGCCTGCCGGAGGCGGCATCGGAGAACAGGTAGAAGTCGTGGCCAACGAGCTCCATCTCGCAGAGCGCCTGATCCACGGTCATCGGCTCGGCGGAATTTCTCCTCTCCTGGACCACGTGGCCCGGACCTGCCACGTCAGGCGACTCGATCCGCTGAGCAGGAACCTGATAGTCGACATCCTGCTCGACACGGTCGAGTACCCCGGTCTGGAAGCGCTGGCCGTTGGACCCCAGGTCGGTGCCTGAGGCCAGGGTGGCCGCGAGCGGCGCGGTGGCCTCGGCGACGGAGGTGGGCTGGCGGCGTCCGTGGTGCACTTTTCGACGATCCGCGAAGCGCCGCAGCCGGTTCTGCAGCTTGCTCACCGCGGTATCCAGCGCAGCATAGAAATCCGGACCGCAAGCCTCGGCGCGAACGGTCTGCCCGCGGCAAAGGCCGGTGATCTCGACTCGCTGGCAGCTCTTGGACTGCCGGGGATTGCGTTCGTGGAACAGCTCGACGTCATAGCGGATGGCCTTGTGGTCATAACGTTTGACGCGAGCGAGTTTGTCGGCAACGTGCACCCGATAGTGCTCGGGCACCTCCACGTTACGACCCTTCACGACAATATCCACCAGGGCGACCTCCTCGGATTGTCCAACAGGGACAGCAGACTTCGGCGGCGCCGGGGGGAGGGATCACACGACCACCGACGCCAGGAGCATGGCTGTTTCGCCTCCTTCCTTGGAAAACGGTCGGGCTGATCCACGACGGTAGTCCGCAACTGGGGCGGTCGCTAGTGGACGGAACACCCACTCTCAGGATCAACACGGCGGGTGGTATGCCCAGGCAGAAGTTACGACGGGGCGTGACGCCCGGAGGCGGCGAGCACCACGATCGCGGGTATCTCGATACCCGCCTGGAGTAGCGCCACCGCGCAGGTGGCGGTGGTCGCTCCGGTGGTCACCACGTCGTCGACGAGCACGACGGGCAAGCCGGCACCCGGTAGACCGGCGCGCCGCACCAACACGCGACCCGCGAGGTTGACCTGCCGAGCGGCCCGGTCGAGACCGACCGAATCGCGCACCCCGGACGCCATCCGCAATGCCGGGGCGACCGCAGCCACAATTCCCGCGCCCGCCAGTACCGCCGCCGCCCGATCAGCCAGCAGCGCCACGTGCTGGCCGCCGCGACGGCTCGCGGCCGACCAGCGCGAGGGCACCGGCACCATGACGATGCCACCGGGCCCGCCACGACGGCCGGTATCGAGGCCGGGCAGCAGAGCGAGCAGGGCGGCGGCGAGGGCGCCGCCCAGCGGAGTGGCCAGGTCGCGGCGACCTCGCTCCTTGTAGGCCAGCAGCGCCAGCCGCAGCGGACCCCGGTATGCGCCCAGGGCATATACCGGCGGGCCTGCTGCACAGCACGGGGGATACACCCGCACCGGCGCTCCGAGCTCCGTCGCGCAGGAACAACACCAGGCCGGCCCCGGCGCAGCGCAGCCACCGCAACCGGCCGGGAGCACCAGATCGAGCAACGCGCGCATGCCGTCCCGCATCCGCTCAGCATGACCTGGCCAGCTCACCGGCCCAGCCGCGGAACCCTGCGGGAACCCGACCTGCGCACAGCGCCCCCAGCTATCCACAGCGATGTGGCTGGGGGCTTGCGGCGAGCATCTCAGCCGGGGTAAAGGGGCACCGCGCCAGGCCCGATTCCGCCCAGCAGCGGTTCCCACACCTCTTGGGTGTCCGAGTAAGACCACAGCCCGGTGGCGTCCGCGACCACGACCTCGCGGCCCGGTGCCGCAATGATGTCGGTCAGCGGGCCGGTCAGGTTGGTATTGGGAACCTGGCGCCGGGTCAGTCCGTCCACCGATACCGAGAACACTCTCGGGGCGGGTTCGGCCGAGGACACCACCAGCAGCTCGGACCGGGCCCAATCCACCCCCCCGGTGGCAGGCAGGTTGTCTTCGCGGAGCACCCGGGCACGGCGCAGGCTCACCTCCCCCATGTCGGTCACCACGGCGGCGACCACGACCCGCCCACCGACGACGGCGGCGACCCGCACGCCGTCCCGAGACAACCGCAACTCCGTGATGGGGCCGAGTTCGGCGAGCTCGGTCGCGTTGACCTGATAGGGCGCCGAAGGGCCGGTGTCCGAGAGCGCCACCCCGGCCACGGTGGATTCGTTGATCACGGTCCATACCTCGGTGCCGGATGGCCGCCAGGTGGGTCGGGTCATCGATGTCGCGTCCATCGGAACAGCCCTCAAAACTCCGTCCGAAGGCCCGACCCGTAGTTCAGGACGCCCATCCGGACGGGCCACGACAACGGCCAGCAAGTCGCCCACCGGACTGGAACGGGCGGCGCTGAGCACGGTGAGCCGGCCATCGCCCGCTGGTCCCGGCACGGGCACCCCATCCAGCCCACGCAGTAGCCCGTCGATGACCACCTGACCGGGCACATCCGGCCGGGGCCCGGTAGCCGAGGTGTAGGAGGTGATGTCAGCCGTGTTCCAGTCCGGCTGGCCGGCCACCATCGGCTGACCGTCGGCGAGCAACATCAGGGGGGCCGGCACCATTCCGTCCAGGGTGTAGACGATCTGCGCCGCGACCAACCGTCGGTCCTGCTCGCCGAGTCCGCCCAGGCCGGCCAGATCGATCACGGTGCGCCCTTTGCTGCTGACCAGGACGTTGGACCGGAGCCGGGCGTCTGCGGGCAATGCCGAACTGACGGCTCCGGCCAGCCCCTCGGACGGGCCCGCGAGCAGCAGATCCAGAACCCGCCCCGGCAGGGTGGGCGCCGGGTGAGCGGGTACCCAGCGCAGGTCGGGCACCAACGTGCCGCGGTTCGGGTCGATGAAGGCCACCCGGACCTGGCGGTAGTTGAGCTGGAAGGCGGTGCTTTCCACCAGCACGCCGGGGGGTGGGTCGATGATCCGCCACTCATCGAGCTCCTTGACCACGGTGAGCTCGACGGTGACCCTCCCCGGCTGCGGAGTGAAACTCCCGTCCGCCTCGAGTCTGCCCACCCGGGGTCCCCCCACCCGGACTTGACGCAGACCCTCGGTGGGACTGGGCTCCGGAGTGGCGCCAGGGGCATCCTCGATCACGGTGAGCCCTGCAGCGTCGTTCCAGCTCGCCGCCGCATCCCGGGTGAGATACGCGCGAGCGGCAGCGTGACCGTTGGCCGGGCTTCCCGTCGCTTCGATGAACTGGCGCACCAGCCGGAACGGGTCCACCCCCCGGGGCGGACCTGTCGGTGCGGACACCTGCTGGCCCACTGGAAGTGAGCGCACCACCTGCAGGTCGGAACTCTCTGGGACGGCGGCGCAGCCGGCCAGCGTGGCGCAGCAGGCGAGCAATGCCAGCAGGGCGATCCACCTGGGCATCAATCCACCCCCGGTCCGGCCGGGACCACGGCGTCGTCCGGAGCCAACGGCAACGGGCTGAAGGTGAGCTCGGCGCCCAGGCTGCGCGGCAGGGTGAGTCGGAAGGCACTCCCGCGCCCTGGCTCGCCCCATGCCTGCAGCCAGCCACCGTGCAACCGGGCGTCCTCCAGGCTGATCGACAGGCCCAGCCCGGTACCTCCGGTGCGCCGATTACGGGACGGGTCGCCGCGCCAGAACCGCGTGAAGACCAGGTCCTGCTGACCGGGCTGCAGCCCGACGCCGTGGTCGCGAACAGCCACCGCGATGGCATCGGAATTCGCCGCGACGCGCACCTGGACCGGACGGCCCTCACCGTGGTCCAGCGCGTTGGTGATCAGATTGCGCAGGATCCGCTCGACCCGGCGTGAGTCGATCTCGGCGAGCACCTCCACGTTGGGCAGGTCCAGCTCGACGTCGGTGCCTACCCGATCCGCGACCGCGCGTACCGCTGCCACAGCCGCCCGCACGGTGCCCCGCACATCGATCGTCTCACCGTGCAGGTCGGCGACGCCGGCATCGTGGCGGGAGATCTCCAGCAGATCAGCGAGCAACATCTCGAACCGGTCCAGCTCGTGGGCCAGCAGTTCCGCCGAGCGACCCAGCGCAGGATCGAGTTTGTGGCGGGACTCGTACAGCATGTCGGCGGCCATCCGCACAGTGGTCAGTGGGGTGCGAAGCTCATGGGAGACGTCGGAGGTGAACCTGCGCTGCAGCGCGCCGAAGTCCTCCAGCTGCCGGATCTGGCGCTGAATGCTGGCGGCCATCTCGTTGAAGGAGGTGCCGAGTCGCGCCGTTTCGTCCTCGCCGACGACCGGTATGCGTTCCTCCAAGTGCCCGTCGGCGAATCGCTCGGCGACCTCAGCGGCTTGCCGGACCGGGACCACCACCTGGCGGGTCAACAGGCTGGCGATGCCCGCGATGAGCCCCAGCAGCACCAGGCCGCCGACCACCAGCGTGGACTGCACCAGGCTCAGCGTGCGTTGCTCGGCGGCGAGCGGGAACAGCAGGTAGAGCTGAAGCGTGCGGCCTGCGCTGCCGACCGGCATGCCGACCGCCAGCATGGTGACCGCCGTCCCGTCACGCCGCACAGTGGTGATCTTGTGGGCGAGTGAGCCACGTTCCACCGCGGAGCGCAGCACGGCGGGGACATCATCCAGCGGTCCGACCTTTTGCCCGGAGCCGGCCACTCCCAGTGGGCCGCCTCCGTCCACCAAGACCGGCTCGAATGCCCCCGCGCTGGCCATCGCGGCGTTCTCACCCAGCTGATCCGGATTGGTCAGCCGGTCGAGCGCGGTGGCCAGCCTGCCGGTCAACGCGGCCGAGGAGGGGTCGACCACACCGAGCTCAGCTTCCACCACAGCCCGGCTGTGCTCCGCCTGCAACAGCGCGGCGTGCGTCTTGTTGTCGAGCAGCCGGTCCGCGATCTGGGTCTGCAGCACCATGCCCAGCACCAACACGACGGTGGTGGACAGCACAACGCTGCTCACCACCACCCGAACCTGCAGGGAGCGGCGCCACAGCGCGTGGGCCTCGGCGGTGAGCGCGCGGGCCGGGGCGATGAACCGGTACCCGGAAGGTTTCACCGGTCCGCGAGGCTCACGACGACCCGGCCTTGTACCCCACACCCCGCACGGTGAGTACCACCTGCGGGTGCTCCGGGTCGATCTCGACCTTGGAACGCAGCCGCTGCACGTGCACATTCACCAGCCGGGTGTCCGCGGCATGGCGGTACCCCCAGACCTGTTCGAGCAACACCTCGCGGGTGAACACCCGGCGCGGTCTGCGGGCCAGGGCAACGAGCAGCTCGAACTCCAGAGGAGTCAGTGAGATCGCCTGCCCTTCGCGATGGACCTGGTGGCCGGGCAAATCAATGGTGATGTCGCCGATGGCGAGCAGCTCGGCCGGCTCGGCCTCGATCCGACGCAACCGGGTCCGCAACCTGGCCACCAGCTCCTTGGGTTTGAACGGTTTGATCACGTAGTCGTCGGCACCGGACTCCAGACCCAAAACCACATCGACGGTATCGCTCTTGGCGGTGAGCATCACCACGGGGACAGCTGACTCGGCACGGATCGCCTTACAGACGTCAATACCGTTCATCCCCGGCAGCATGAGATCCAGGAGCACCAGATCGGGTTTCAGCTCGCGTAGCGCGAGCATCGCCTTGCTGCCGTCAGCGACCACCGCGGTATCGAATCCCTCGCCACGCAGCACGATGGTCAGCATCTCGGCAAGCGCAGGGTCGTCATCCACCACGAGCACACGAGCCCACATGGTCACTAACGTGGCATCCCAGGAGCCGCTCACGCATTCCGGGCGCGGCGCGGACCCTGCATCCTCATTCGTATTCGTCGTGCCCGGGGCGCCGCTGATGGGGCACTCTGTTGACGACCCAGCTCCGTGCGGGGTTCCCAACCCGGCCTGTCGGGGGTCCGGCCTGCCGCGGCGCTCCAGCTCCCGGCACAGCTACCCACATCGCGGTCAACGCACACGCCGCAGCATGAAAAAGGGTGATACCGAGCAGGATCCACCAACCCTCGGCGCCCACGAGCACGCCGGCGATCATCCCGCCGAGCAGCACCAGTGTGCCGATCCGGGTCGGCCGCAACAGTACCTGGCGGGTGAAGGCCAGCAACGCGGTTTCAGCACGAGACACATCTGGCAATCGCGCCGGTGGGGACGAACGTTTCCTGGACTCACCCATCGAGTAACTGAAGCGCCAGATCGGTGGAACTTTCATCTCCGATGGAGCCCACGCTGTACCAGGGGGCCAGCCAGCCGACCGCGGCCAGCCCGTCGTATACCGCCGCGCAGCGCGCCTGAAGGCCACCGTCGGCCTCGAACGCGTCCTTGGCGCGGGTGGGGTCAGCCTCGGCCCGACCGTCCGCGCGGGCGCCAGCGACGGCGGCGGGCACCCTCAGCAGCAACTGCGTGTCCGGCACCGGGACACCGAAGCGGTCCACCTCCAGGGCGCGGAGCCAGCCAACGAAGGGGCCATCCGCATCCTCGTGGAGCCGGGCCGCCCCGTAAGCCGCGTTGGAGGCGACGTAGCGGTCCAGCAACACCACATCGTGGCGGGCCCGTAGTGCGCACAGCTCCTCTGCGGCGTCCCGGCGGTCCAGCGCGAACAGCACGGCCATCCCGTGGATCGAGTCGGTCAGGTCCCCGAGCCGGCCGTACAGCGCGTCTCGCACCAGCTCGGCGTGCACATTGGTGTCGTAGCGCGGAAAGGCCATCCGGGCGACCGACGCTCCCCGTGCGGTGAGCGCAGCGGTCAGCCCGTCGGCGAGCGTGCGCTTACCCGCTCCGTCCAATCCCTCGATGACCACCAGCCGACCCACGGCCGAGCACGTTAGCGGATCAGTGGGCGTTGGCGAATCCGATGATCAGGGCACCCCACCAGCCGAGCTGGGACAGCGCCGCGGCGCTCCGGGCCCGGCGTAACAGGCTGGCGGGCACCACGGCATCCCCGAGCCATCGCAGGCGCTCCCCGATGGCGTAGACATGCACGCCGTTGAGGGTCACCAGCCAGACCAGACCCAGTTTGATCCAGGTCAGGGGCTCGGACAGATCAGGCCTGGCCAGCGCCCCGCTGAGGACCAACCCGACCAGGCCCAGCCAGATCGGCACATGAGCGGCGGTGGCGACGCTCATCAGCTCGTTCAGCGACCGGCGCCCGAGCAACCACAGCAGCGCGATCCAGTCGACCGCGATCACCGCACCGAAACCGACGACCAGGGCTGCCAAATGAACGAAAAGCGCTCCGGTCCGCAGCGCCTCATCAGGCTGCAGATGACCCGCCGCCCAGACCACACTGCCGAGCACGGTCGTGGCACCCGCCCCGAGCACCAGGATCATCCAGAGCGGAAGCGGATTCCGAATCTGCACGAGCGGCACGAACCCGACCCGGCCAGCATGATCCGGCCCCACCCGCAGCGCCCCCGCCCCAGTTCTGACTACTCCACCCCTGAGCGCCTCGGACCCGGTCGTCCCTGCTCTGACCTCGGTCATCTCGGCTGACTCAGTGTAGACCTGAACAGCACTGCCCGGCCGCTCAGCAGGCCGACCGCCAGCAGACAACGGCAACACATGACCCCCTCGACCGGTCATCTCCTCATCCCGGTCAGCTGAGGTAGCGCCAGTTCCTGTCCACCATGGTGACCACAGCGAGCCGGTCCAGGCTAGGGACCGTCGACCCTGGCCGGTGGGGATCGGCGGGCATCGGCTAGGAACGCATTCGGGCGACGAGACCGGTGTCATAGCGCCCCGAGACGAACTCGGGGTGCGCCAGCAGCTCCGCGTGGAAGGGCAGGTTGCACTTCGGCCCGGTCACGGTGAAGTCGGCGACAGCCGCCCTGGCACGCTCCAGCGCCTGCGCCCGGTCCGCTCCGTGCACGATCAGCTTGGCCATCAGCGAGTCGTAGTTCGGGGTGACCGTAACGCCCGCCGCATATCCGGCGTCTACCCGTACTCCTTCGCCGGTCGGTTCCACCCACTCGGTGATCGACCCAGGACCCGGCAGGAATCGCCGGGGATCCTCAGCATTGATCCGCAGCTCGATCGCGTGCCCGGACGGAGTCAGCGCCGCATGGCCGGCTATCTCGAAGCCGGGATCGGCCCCCTCCGCGATCCGCAGCTGAGCGGCCACCAGATCGACGCCGTAGCGCAGCTCGGTCACCGGGTGCTCAACCTGCAGCCGGGTGTTCATCTCCAAGAAGAAGAACTCCCCGGTGTCCTCATCGAGCAGAAACTCCACCGTGCCCGCGTTGCGGTAGTCCACCGTGGACGCCGCGAGCACCGCGGCCTTCTCCATGTGGCTGCGCAGCTCCGGGTCGACGGCGGGTGAGGGGCTCTCCTCGGCGACCTTCTGGTTACGCCGCTGCACCGAGCAGTCGCGCTCACCCAAGGCGATCACCCGGCCGTCGGCCAACCCGAGCACCTGTACCTCGACGTGCCGGACCCGAGGAAAGTACCGTTCGACGAACAGCCGGGTGTCGCCGAACAGACGCCCCGCAAACGCGCTGACCCGGGCGTACTCGGTGCGCACCGCGTCGACATCGGCTGCCACCGCCATACCCATACCGCCGCCGCCGGCAGCCGCCTTGAGCATCACCGGAAAGCCGACCCGCACCGCTTCGGCCACTGCCGCAGCCACGTCGGTCACCGCGTCGTTCGAGCCGGGCGCCACCGGCACGCCTGCCGCCGCCATGGTGTTGCGGGCGGTCACCTTGTCACCCATCGCGGAAATCGCTGCCGCGCTCGGACCGACCCAGATCAGACCCCCGTCGCGCACTACCCGAGCGAATTCAGCATCTTCGGAGAGGAATCCGTAGCCGGGATGTACCGCGACCGCACCGGTACGCCGGGCCACCGCCAGTAACTGGGGCGCGTCACGGTAGGCGTTCCCCGGCGGTCCCTCCAGTGCGACCGCCTCATCGGCCTCGGTGACGAACGGCAGTCGCTCGTCCACCGAGGAATACACCGCAACGGTGCGAACCCCCAGCTCACGGGCGGTACGAATCACCCGGCGGGCGATCTCACCCCGGTTGGCGATCAACAACGACTCAAACACGCGCTCAACTCCCCCTGTCACAACCGCTCCGGACGCGACCGATGGACGGCCACCAGATCCAGTCGCAACGTACCTAGGAGCTCATCGAGTGAGCTCAGCAGGGGTTCAGCCGGCGACCGCGGGAGTGCGGTCAAGATCGGGCTCCAGGTAGATGATGCGGGCGGCGGGGACCGCAGCGCGGATCCGGGACTCCGCCTCGTTGATGACCCTGGCGACCTCCTCCGTGGCCAAGGTCGCCGACACCGCGATTTTCGCGGCGACCAGCAGCTCGTCCGGTCCGATGTACTGCGTCTTGATGTGGATCACCCGGTCCACCCCGCCGTCGACCATCGCCGCGCGGATGGTTCGCAGCTCGTTTGGGCCGGATCCCTCCCCGATCAGCAGGCTCTTGGTCTCCACGATGAGAACCACCGCGATCACACCGAGCAGCACTCCGATACATATCGTGCCGATGGCGTCCCACACCGGATCTCCGGTGAGCACCGTCGCCCCGACCCCACCCAGCGCGAGAATCAAACCCAGCAGTGCGCCTGCGTCCTCCAGCAGCACCACCGGCAGCTCCGGGGTCTTGGCCTGCCGGATGAACTGCCACCAGCTGCCGTCGCCCTTCAACGGCCGGGACTCCCTGATCGCGGTCCGAAAGCTCAGCGTCTCCAGCACGATGGCCACTGAAAGGATCACGATCGCGACGAGTGGTGAGGTGAGATCCGCAGAGCTTTCCAGCTTGTGAATACCCTCGTAGAGCGCGAACACCGAGCCAAGGCTGAACAGCAGCAGCGCCACCACGAAGGAGTAGAAGTAGCGGTCCCGCCCGTAACCGAACGGGTGCTGCTCGGTGGCCTGTCGCCGGGCGCGCTTCTGACCGAGCAGCAACAGAGCCTGGTTGGAAGTGTCGGCCACCGAGTGCACTCCCTCGGCGAGCATCGACGAGGAACCGGTGATCGCGTAGCCGATGAACTTGGCCACCGCGATGCCCGCGTTGGCCAGCAAGGCCGCAATGATCGCCTTGGTGCCTGCGTTTGCCGCCACACCAACTCCTTCGCACCCACCTGATTCACATCCGGCCTGGGAGCCTACAAGTCGGTCGGCTCACCCTGGGAGGCGGCGGCGAGTCCAGGCATCGCCCGGAAGAGCTGCAAGGGCTCGGATTGCGGGTAGACCATCACCTCCGGATCCGCCGCGGCCAGCCACACCGAGCTGCCGCGTCGCACGGTCATACCGCGACCGCTGCGCGGGCGCAGCTCCGCCGATCCCCGGGTACACAACAAGATCTGCGGCCAGTGGCTGTTCAGCAGTACCGGGGTCGGCTCGTCCTGCTTCCATTCCAACCGGGTCAGCCGGAACTCCTCGGCAGGGGTGCAGTACGCGATCTCCTGCGGCCCGGCGGGCTCCCCCCGCTGCACCGGAAGTTCGCCATAGGAGAAGTCCAGGACCCGAAGGAGCTCGGGAACGTCGACGTGCTTGGCGGTCAGACCGCCCCGCAGGACGTTGTCCGAATTGGCCATGATCTCTACCCCAGTGCCCCGCAGGTATGTGTGCAGATTGCCCGCAGGTAGGTACAACGCCTCTCCGGGCCCGAGTACGACGTGGTTGAGCAGGAGGGCCGCGAGCACCCCCACGTCTCCGGGATGCGCCTCGGCAAGCGTGAGCACCTCGGCGGCCACCGCCCGGAAATCATCACCCCCACAGCCCTGGCGCAGCAACGCCTCGCACGCCTGCATGGTGAGCGGGAGCAGGGCTTTCACTGCCGGTTGGGGCAGGGTGATCCAGGTGGTGAACAGAGTGCGCAGTCCACCGGAGTCCGGGGCGGCCGCGAGCAGTGCGCGATAGGGCTCCAGCGCAGGAGTGTCCAAGGCAGCGAGCAGCTCGACGGTCCGGACCGGATCCCGGAACCCGACGAGCGCGTGGAGCTCGGTGAGCGCGCAGATCAGCTCCGGTTTGTGGCTGGCATCAGGGTAATTGCGTTCCGGGGCGTCCCGAGGGATTCCGCGAGCCTCCTCGCGGGCGAACCCTTCCGCCGCCTGCTCCGCGGACGGATGAGCCTGCAGGCTCAGCGGTTCCTCGGCGGCGAGCACCTTGAGCAGAAAGGGCAACCGTTTACCCCAGTATTCGGCACAGCGAGTGCCCAGGTGCCGATCCGGATCGGCATGCAGAGCCTCCAGCAACGAGGTCTGGGCGCCATCAGCGTGCACCAGAACCGAAGGGTCTGCGGGGTGCGCGCCCAGCCACAGCTCCGCCTGCGGATGCGGAGCGGGAACCGGACCGCCAAGCAGCTCCGCGATCGCCGTCCGCGAGCCCCAGGCGTAGGGCCGCACCACGTTGCGCAACAGCTCCACCCCTACGCTCCCCTCCCCACGCAACCGACCGCTCATCCGAGGGCTGGCGCAGATCCCGTGGATTCGCTCGACCCGCCCCACTCCGGCCCACCGAGCACCCCCCGGCCAAGGCCGAGGTAGAGCGCCGCGAGATCGAATCGCACGGCCAGCACTGCTGCGGCGCAGGCCAGCGCGCCCGGCTCGCCCTGGCGCACCATCAGTTCCTCATCGGCCGTCACGACGTCCGCGCTGGGCACCGCGCGCATCGCCGCCGAACGCTCCAGCTGGCGGTCGGCGTGCACCCCCAGCAGCACCGGCCGCAGCTGGGGACGGTCGGAGAAGTCCTCGAACGGATCGTGGAACACCTCACTGCGCTCTCCGGCGCGAATCGCTTCCTGCCACAGCGCGGGCAGCACAGCGGCCTCGTGGAAGCCCGCCGTGTGTGCCACCATCCCAGCATGCGCGGCGAGCGCGCCCGCGGCGTGCCCAGCCACCGCGGTGGCCACCGGATCGGTACCCCACAGCAGGGGAATCCGCTCGGCGAGCCGCAAGGCCAGGGACTTGGCGGGGTTGACGAAGGACTCATGCGCGACGTGGTCGCGCTCGACCTCCCGGTCCAGCTCACCGGCCAGTACCTCGGGATCGGCAGCCAGCAGGCCGAGCGTGTCCAGCAGCAACAACCCGGCGGTCAGCGTACGCGGCAAGGCCAGCCCGGGCGGCACATCGACCCGGGGCACCAGCATCACCGACCGTCCTGCCGCCGCAGCCGCCACCGGGCCGTCGGCGGGCGCGGTCAGCACCACCTGGGCGCCCCGGCGGACCGCTCGATCGATGCCCTCGGCGAGCTCACGATCACCGGGATCGGTGGTGTTGGCCAAGACGACATCCAGCGCGCCCACCCACATCGGCACGTACGGTGCCGTCACCACCGGCACCGGACAGGCCGGCCCGAGCAGCGCCAGCAGCAGCGGGGCCGCAGCCGGCACCGCGCCCGATCGGGTCAGCAGGACGAGAGCACGGGGGCGGTGCCCGCTCAGGCGCGCCAACCCCGCCTCCTGGGCCGCGGTTGCCATGGATCGCACCTGAGCACCGGCGGTGGCGGCCGCCCGCAGCAGTCCGCCGCTGTCGGTGGCTTCCAGCCGCCCGGGATCGTCGAGCAAGCCGTCGTCGAACACCCGGTCCTCCACTTCACTGATCACCATCGCTCACCCGGGTCCGCTCGACCCGGACAAGACCCCACCACCATCCGGTCCGCCCACCTTGGGTCCGGTTCCGGGCAGCGCCTCGTCCAGCAGTAGCGCCGGGATACCGTCGATGACCGGAAAGCTGCGCCCACACACAGCGCAGGTCAACGCATCGGCCTGCGGATCGGAGGCGGTACCGGTACGCAGCTCGGCATGCGCCGGACACGGGCACGCCAAAATCTCCATCAGTCGTGGATCCAGTCGCACGGCGCGGACCAGCGTGAGCACCTCATCGCGCAGAGCCTGGACCGCGGCGGTGTCCTGAGCCTCGATGTTGAGCCGGAGCAGCGGCTCGGTATTCGAAGGCCGCAGATTGAACCATGATCGGTCCGGTAGCCACACGGTGAGGCCGTCGAGCTCATCGAACTCGACACCGGCGCGCCGGCCGAAGTGCTCCCGCACGGCCTCCATCCTGCCCCGCTGATCGTCGACCGTGGAGTTGATCTCACCGGATGCGGCGTATCGGCTGAACTCGGCCATCAGCTCCGAAAGCGGCCTGTGCTGGCCGCCCAGCGCGGCCAGCACATGCAGAGCGGCGAGCATCCCGGAATCGGCCCGCCAGAAGTCGCGGAAGTAGTAGTGCGCGGAATGTTCCCCGCCGAAGATGGCCCCGGTCTCGGCCATCGTCTGCTTGATGAACGAGTGCCCGACCCGGCTGCGGATCGGCCGCCCGCCACGCTCGGCGACGATCTCCGGCACAGCCTGGGAGGTGATCAGGTTGTAGATCACCGCAGCTCCCGGCTCGACGGCCAATGCCCGGGTGGCCACCAGCGCGGTGATGGCGCTGGGGCTCACCGGCTCACCGCGTTCATCGACCACGAAGCAGCGGTCGGCGTCGCCGTCGAAGGCCAGCCCGAGGTCGGCACCGTGCTCACGCACCGCCGCCTGCAGATCCACCAGGTTGGCGGGATCCAGCGGATTGGCCTCGTGGTTGGGAAAGGTGCCGTCCAGCTCGAAGTACAGCGGGACGACGTGCAGCGCCAACCCGGCCACCACTGCGGGCACGGTGTAGCCGCCCATCCCGTTACCCGCATCCACCACGACCCGCAGCGGCCGGATCACGGACAGGTCCACCAGGGAGCGCAGATACCCGGCGTAGTCGGCGAGCATGTTCCGCTCGGTCACGCTTCCCCCGCCGGGCCCCGGCGCGATCCCCCGCTCGACGGCGGCCCGGATCTCCTCCAGCCCGCTGTCCTGCCCCACCGGCGCTGCACCGGCGCGGCAGAGCTTGATGCCGTTGTAACGGGCTGGGTTGTGACTCGCGGTGAACATCGCGCCGGGCAACCCGAGCTGTCCCGAAGCGAAGTAGAGCATGTCGGTGCTGGCCAGGCCGATCGAGATGACATCGAGGCCGCACCCCGTCACCCCCTCGGCGAACGCGTCCGCGAGGCCGGGTGAGGAGTCCCGCATGTCATACCCGACGACCACGGCCCCCCGGGGGGTCGCTCCAGAGCCGGCCGATCCCAGGCCGGCCGAAGAGCTGACGAATACCGCGAACGCGGCGCCGAAGTCCCGCACCACCCCGGAATCGAGTTGCTCGCCGACGACACCTCGGATGTCGTATGCCTTCACGATCTCGGACAGGTCAGGCACTGTTCTCCCTTCGCCGGGTGTGGCTCGTCGCGTCCAACGGATTTCAGCGCCTACTCGCGACGCTGGTCAGCCTATCGGCGCGCACGCTCAACGCGGCGACGAGCGGGCGGCTACCGGCCTCAACCGTCAATCGGGTCGGGTAACACCCGCAAGTGGGCTCTACGGCCGCTGCCGGGTGCTGGACCAGCAAGAGCAGGGGCTACCGGACGATCAGCCCGGCCCGCCTCCCGCACTGCTTCGGCCAGCGCGGTGAGATCGTCCACCGACGGTTCCGGCTCGGCGAATTCACCCTCATGACGAACCACATCCCACCCCCGAGGAGCGGTCAGCCGCAACGCGTGCCGCTCACACAGGTCATAGGAGTGCGGTTCGCTGTAGGTCGCCAGCGGGCCCACCACCGCTGTGGAGTCCGCATAGACGAAGGTCAGCGTCGCGACGGCCGGGTTGATGCACCCAGTCCTCGAGCACCGCCGCACGCTGCGCACGGCGGGGACCATAGCGCGTGGGCCGAATGCCGTGTGGCAGGCGCGCGGAAACGACACAGGTCGAGTCTGCCCGGCGTAGTCTCGACGGTCATGACAGTGACGCGGCCGACCCATACCCGCCTACGCTCGCGGCAGCCCAGGCGCCGGGACCGACGCGGTCGCGGGGTCCGTGGGCTGCTGTTCCCGGCCACGCTGCCCGCGTCGCGCAGCCGCTCAGAACGTTTCGACGCGATCGTGCTCAACGCGCTGGAGCCGATCGATGAACGCTGGCATGCCGAGCTCGGCCAGCTCGATGTGGCGGTCGACGAGGTGCCGGAGGTCACCGACTGTAATCCCGCCACAGTGAGCTGGGGCAGCGACGTGGTGGAGGACGGCAAGGTCCCTCTGGCCCGCCTGGTGCCGGTGGGGGTGGACCAGGCCGGTCTGCCCACCCGGGCGCGGATCGTGCTGTACCGCCGACCATTGGAGAGCAGGGCGCAGGACGGCGGCGACCTGTCCGACCTCGTGCACGAGGTGCTCGTCGAACAGGTCGCGACCTATCTGGGCCTGGACCCGGATGTCATCGACGGCCCTACCGATCCGAGAAGTTAACGTCCGGACGACGCTGAACGCCCCCGGACTGTGACGCTCGCGGTGCTAACGCTCGCGGCGGCGCCAGGCGGGCACGGCCATCCCAGCTATCAGCAGGACTATCGCCACCTGACCCAGCAGCAGCAGGGCTCGCGCGAGTTCCGGGCGGTCCACCCGCACCTCCGCCGCTGTCGCGGGTACCTGCACCGCGACCTGGTGTCCCCAGCTCCGCACCACCGGTACCGTGGCGCCGTCGACGCTCGCCCGCCAGCCAGGCTCGTCGTTGGCCGCGATGACCAGCAGCCGGCCCTCGGCACCGGGCTCGACCCGCACCGCCAGGGATGGTGGCCTGCCTTCCACCAGGACGCCGGTGAACTCCTTGTCGATGGGCGGGGAAGCGCCACCACGCGCCTGCTCGGCCAACGCGGGACCGAGCAACTCCACGCCCGGGATCGGCCGGACCACCCGCAGTACCGGCCTGCCGTCGGCGGTGGGAGGCGCGCTCTCGGCCAGCTGGCCGGCCGCCGCCAGTGCACGGGCGCCCTGTTCAGCGGTGGGCAGCACGACGAACTCCACCCCGGTCGCCGCCACGTTCGCGATCGCGGCGGCGGTCTCCCCCGGCTTTCCGGCCCGCAACGCCGCCGCCACTCGCTCCAGCCGGGAGCCGGTGGCCCGTAGCGGGGCGACATCGTCGTCTCCAAAGCTCGCCGTCCGCCCCCTGGTCAGCCGCACCGGCTCGCCCTCCGCGCCGACGACCAGCACAGACGTCCCACCGCGCGCCAGTTCATCGGTCAACGCGGCGGCCAGCACCGGCTGGCCGGCAGGCATGCCGGCGGTCAAGGGCCCGGCCGCACCCACGAGCACCGCCGCGACCGCCAGCGCACCCACTCCGGCGCCTGCCAGAACAGGTATCGCCTTGCCTCCGATGCCGACGCCTCGCTTAATGCTGGCGTCCTCCGTGCTGGCGTCCTCCGTGCTGGGGTCGAGCTCTTGCTTGGGGGTGCGGCCGGCCAGCAGCACTATCCACAACAGCCCACAGCCGACGAGCAGCAGGGCGCCCCCGGCAAATCCGGGCCGAGGGTCGCCGCCGGCCAGCGGTCCCACCGGGAGCATGGTCAGCACGGCGGCCGCCCCGGCGCCGAGAAGTACCAATCCCAGCCCAGGCAGCATCTTCCAGGTGGGGCGAGCGACGATCGCGACGACGGCCGCCGCCACCAATATCAGACCCACCCATTGCGCGGTGCCCGGACCACCGGGATCCAGAGTGAGCAGCCGCAACCAGCCGGGCGAGGATTCGGGCACCACCGCGCCCACCCCGTGCAGCAGTACCGCAGGGCGCTGAACCACCACGGCCGGCCACGGCATGAGCATCCCCAGCGGCGCCAGCACCACGGCGAAGAGCCCGGCCACCCGCCGCAGTGACGTCCCCCGGGGAGACGTCCCCTTGGGAGCCGGACCGTTGGCGCCGTTGGATGCCGGAACCATGACGAACCCGACCAGCACCACTGCCAGGATCAGCAGATGCACCAGCGGCGCGAACGCGCTGATGATCGCAAGCCCCAACGCGGTGGCGGCCGCTGTGGACAGCCAGGCGGTGCTCCTGCCCGCCGTACCGCCTCGGAGCACCACGGCGGTACCGGCCAGGACGAGAGGAAGGAGGATGAACGTCAGGACCACGTCCAGCCGGCCTTGGGCCACGCCGGCCATGGCCGGCGGTAGCACCGCGTAGGCGGCGGCGGCCAGCGCACGCCGACTACGGGTGACCGGAAGAGCCCGGGTGGCCAGGTATGCGGACAGCGCGGCCAGGGGCATCGCAGCCAGCAGCAGCAGAGAGACCGCGGCGGCGGGCGAGCCCACCGGCAGGCCGAGCACCCCCAGTACGGCCAGCGCCGCAGGCGCCGGAGCCGCGCTACCGCCGCCGACAGGATGCCAGGCGGCCAGGTAGGACGACCAGATGTCGGCCAGCTCCTGCACCGGGAGGATCCGTCCGCCGACCAGGTCCAGTCCGAGCCGCTCGCGGTTCACCAGCACCGCGAGCACGGCCATGGCGACCACCAGCAGCACAGCTGGAGACCTCGGTGCCCGGCGGATAAGTCCGCCGAACCCGCCGCCTGTCGTGGACCGATCGTGATCGCCGCTCGGCGTCGTGGTGCCGGGCTGCCTGCGTACTGGCGATGGCCGCGAACGGGACACTGACCCGCCCGTGGCCGTCGTCGTGCTTTGGCGCGACACCGACTCCTCCTGTCCAGGCCCGACGTCGAGTGAGAGCACACGCTAGGTCCCGGCGGGACGGTACCCACGGGAGGGCCTGGCTCCGCAGGCTGCCAGATCTTGGTGCCAACGGTCCAGCGTCACGGTGCCGGAAACGGCTCCGGAACAGGGGCGCCTCGACCTTGTAGTGGGGCGGCGATCGGCGCGTCGGGCCTGCTAGCAGGCCCTCAGCCCGCGTTGTGCTTGAGCCTGCGGCGCTCCCGCTCGGACAGCCCGCCCCAGATCCCGAATCTCTCATCGTGGGACAGTGCGTACTCCAAACATTCGGCCCGGACCGAGCAGCCCAAGCAGATCCGCTTCGCTTCCCTCGTCGAGCCGCCTTTCTCGGGAAAGAACGCCTCCGGGTCGGTCTGGGCGCACAGGGCACGTTCCTGCCACTCTTGCTGGTCCGGCTCGCCGAACAGGGCGACGAGCATCGGGTCGTCGGCGGTCGGTGCCCAGCAGCGCAGTTCGCTGTTCCCCTGCGTGCCGTCCCTGTCCCTGTCCATCTCATCCATAGTTTGTCCGCCTCCTCGCCATCTGGTTCCCTCCCAGTTGGCGGACCCGACCGGGCCAGCGAGGCACCGGAATAACATCGTTGTGATTACACCCGTGTCACCGGCCGAACGCAACCCCGCAAACCCATTCGAGAGCCCTTTTCGGCGTGTCGCAGTTGACGGGCGCGCCATACCCACTCACGACCCGGCGGCCGAGTGGGTGACACTGTGCCGGTGCGCGCCACCAGCCTCGCTCCCAGCCCCCTGTTCGTTCTTATCGTCACCGTCACCGTGGCCGGTGGCGCGCTCGCGGCCCTGACCTCGGGGGCGGCCCGTACGGCGGGCATCGTGCTGCTGGTGCTCGGCGGGTGGGCAGTCTCACTGTGCCTGCACGAGTTCGGGCACGCGCTGGTGGCCTACCGGGGCGGTGACCATTCGGTGCGCGCCAAGGGGTACCTCACCCTCGACATCCGGCGCTATACCGACCCGGTCATGTCGCTGCTGCTACCGATGCTGCTGCTGGCATTCGGCGGCATCCCACTGCCCGGGGGCGCGGTATGGATCAACCACCACGCGCTGCGCTCGCGCGCCACGATCTCGGCGGTGTCGCTGGCGGGCCCGTTGACCAATCTGGGCCTGGGCATCGCGCTGATCATCGTAGTCGGCACGAGCATCCCATCTGGCGGGCTCGCCGCCGGACTGTCCTGCCTCGCCCTGGTGCAGATCCTGGCGTTCGTCCTGAACATCCTGCCGGTGCCGGGCCTGGACGGGTTCGGCGCGCTGGAGCCCTATCTGTCCGCGTCCACCCGCCGATTCGCTGACAAGGTCCGTCCCTACGCCCCGTTGGCGCTCTTCGTGCTGATCATCGGTGTCCCCGGGTTGGCCGCAGTACTATTCAGCGGCGGCTTCGCGCTCTTCGACGCCTTCGGGGGGAACCGACGGGCAGCGGCCATCGGCTTCGACGAGCTCCTGTTCTGGCGCTGAGCTGTTCTGGTGGCTCGCCGCGTAGCGTGCCCGGGGTGAAGGTTGTCGTGCTGGCGGGCGGCGTCGGGGGAGCTCGGTTCCTGCTCGGCGCCAAGGCCGCGCTGGGCCTGCCCGTCCTCGCCCCGCCCACCGATACCGCGCCCAGCGATCAGGAGATCACGGCGGTGGTCAACACCGGTGACGACATCTGGTTGCACGGGCTGCGAATCTGCCCCGACCTGGATACCTGCATGTACACCCTCGGCGGCGGGATCGACGTCGAACGCGGCTGGGGCCGGTCGAATGAGAGCTGGGTGGTCAGGCAGGAGCTGGCGAGCTACGGCGCCGAGCCGGAGTGGTTCGGGCTGGGTGACCGAGACCTGGCCACCCATCTGGTCCGCACCCGGATGCTGCGGGCCGGCTACCCGCTGTCGGCCGTGACCGCGGCGCTGTGCCACCGGTGGCGCCCGGGGGTACGGCTGTTACCTGCTACCGACGACCGCTGTGAGACCCACGTGGTGGTCCAGGACGGCGCGGCGCGGCGCGCGATGCATTTCCAGGAATGGTGGATCCGGCATCGCGCCGAGCTGCCCGCCAGCGCGTTCGTGCCGGTGGGCGCCGCCGAAGCCGAACCGGCCGCCGGGGTGCTGGAGGCCATCGCCGGAGCCGACGCCGTGCTGCTGGCGCCGTCGAACCCGGTGGTGTCGATCGGCAGCGTGCTGGCCATACCAGGGATCCGTTCCGCGCTGCGCAGCTCACCGGCTCCGGTGATCGGGCTGTCCCCCATCATCGCGGGCCGGGCGGTGCGCGGAATGGCTGAGGCATGCCTGGCCGCCATCGGCGTACCCAGCGAGGCAGGCGCGGTCGGCAGGCACTACGGCGCCCGTAGCTCGGACGGAATCCTGGACGGATGGTTGGTGCACACCGGTGACCAGGCGACAGTGCCCGGCGTGGCGGTCCGCGAGGTCCCCCTATTGATGTCCGATGTGGACGCAACAGCGGAGATGGTCAGAGCGGCTCTCGATCTGGCGGGGCTCTCGTTATGAGCGACTTCCAGCGCGGCCCCCGCAGCGGCCCCATGAGCGGCCCCCCGTGCGACCCCGTGCCGGATCATGGCGCGCCGGGCGAGGTCCGCATCCTGCCGATCCGGGGGCTGCCCGAGTTTCGGCCAGGGGATGATCTGACCGCCGGGCTGACCACTGCGGCCCCGTGGCTGGCCGACGATGACATCGTCGTGGTCACCAGCAAGATCGTGTCCAAAGTGGAGGGACGGCTGGTGGCGGTGCCCCCCGACCGCCAGGCCAGAGATGCAGCCCGCCGGAAGCTGGTCAACTCCGAGGCCCGCCGCGTGCTGGCCAGGCGCGGCCCTACCGTGATCAGCGCCAATGCTCTGGGCGTGGTGCAAGCCGCATCCGGAGTGGACACCTCCAATGTGGCACTCGACGAAGTAGCGCTGCTGCCCTCCGACCCGGACGCCAGTGCCGCGCGGCTACGGGCAGGGCTGGCCGAGGCGCTCGGCGTCGACGTGGCCGTGGTGATCACCGACACGATGGGCCGCGCCTGGCGGGTGGGGCAGACCGACGTCGCGATCGGGGCCGCCGGGCTGGGCGTGCTGCGTTCTTACGCAGGGGTGGTGGACGCCCACGGCAACGAACTCACGGTCACCGAAGTCGCGCTCGCCGACGAGATCGCCTCGGCCGCAGATCTGGTGAAGGGCAAGCTGGCGGGCGTGCCGGTGGCGGTGCTGCGCGGTGTGCGTCGCCACGGTGGCAATCCCCACGACGATGCCGGCAGCGCGGCCGACCTGGTTCGCCCGCTGGCCGATGACCTGTTCTGGCTGGGCACCGACCTGGCAATCGACCAGGGACGGGCCGAGGCTGTCCTGCTACGTCGGTCGGTACGTTCGTTTCGCCCCGAACCGGTGGATCCAGCCGTGCTGCGCCGGGCGGTAGGGGTGGCGCTCACCGCGCCCGCGCCGCATCACACCCGGCCGGTGCGCTTCGTGTGGCCGGCCGATCACGCCGTCCGGCGACGACTGCTGGACTCGATGGCGCACGCGTGGCGAACTGACCTACGCGGCGACGGATTGACCGAGGACCAGATCGAGCGCCGGGTACGGCGCGGCGACCTGTTGCGCGAAGCACCGGAGGTCTTGGTGCCCTGCGCGGTGCCCGACGGCGCACACGCCTACCCCGACCTCCGCAGGCAGGCCGCCGAGGAGGCGATGTTCACCGTCGCCGCAGGTGCCGCGGTGCAGGGCCTGCTGGTGGCACTGGCCGTCGAGGGCCTCGGCTCCTGCTGGATCGGCTCGACGCTGTTCTGCCCGGACCTGGTGCGAGCCGAACTCGCCCTACCGTCAGAATGGCGCCCGCTCGGCGCCGTCGCCATCGGCCATCCGCAGCAACCACTGCAACCGCGCCCCCCGCGCGATCCCGATTCCGGATTGGTGCTGCGATGACCCCTGTAATCACCACGGCCCCGAACGCCGCCGTGCACGCCGACGCGATACGGGTGCTGTCGGACTGGGATCCCGTGGCGCTGGGACAACAGGCGCTGCGGACCGCCTTCCTCGGATTTCTGGCCGCCCGTCCGGACGCCTGTGCCCGCTCCTGCGTGCCTGGCCACCTCACCGCCTCGGCGATCGTCCTGTCCCACGACGGAACCCAGGTGCTACTCACCCTGCACCCCCGCATCGGGCGCTGGGTGCAGCTCGGCGGGCACTGCGAGGAGCACGACACCGGGCTGGTCGAGGCGGCGCTGCGGGAAGCGACCGAGGAGTCCGGCATTCCGGATCTGCGGATCGACCCCCACCCCCTGCACCTGGACGTGCACCCGATCACCTGCTCGCTGGGCACCCCCACCCGGCATTTCGACGTACGGTTCCTGCTGCACGCCCCACCCGACGCCACCCCGGTGTGCAGCGCCGAATCCGCCGATCTGGCCTGGTGGCCGGTGCACGCCCTGCCCCCCGACGTCGCTCCCGCCATAGCGGCCCGCGAGCACATTCGCTAACAGCCGCGCGCGACGTCCTCGGCACCGAAACCAAGGTTGCGACGGTGAACGAGGCTCTGCGGTCGTTCGCGGTGCTCAGACAGGCGAAAGAGATTACTGGTGTCGATCATCAGACGGTCGTGCCACTCGGATACCGGCGGGGCTGAAAAGGGGGGTTATGCTGGTCCGTACGCTTAGCACTGTTCGATCCTGACGATCCTGATCTCATCCAACATCAGAGGTGTCCGGGTGGCGACGATGCCCACCGCGTAATGGGGGTCGATCTCCGCGCCGCGCCGCAGGTCCACCTTCAGTTCCTGGTTGCGGGCGTGGGGATATTTGCGGCTGGCATAGACGATGCGATGGGTCACCAACCCCCGCGCCGCTTTACTCTTGATGCGTTTGAAGTGTTTGACCATGCTGACTCTCCCATCGACGTCTCGTGATGCCACCGTCGTAGCGACATTGTGTGGAGCGGCCACCGGGGAACAGGACAACTCAAGAAGTGTTCACACTCCACGGTCGGCAGTTCCCGGTCTGAACGGCCGTGATCGCGGGTAAGGCACGCTCACCCATGGCCCCACAGCACCGACCTGGCCCAAGGCCACCACAGACGAACCCCGCTGAGCCTGAGCTGCTTTCGCTTGCAGGTATCGACAACCGACAAGATGAGCGTGGCGGCGGTCATGGCCTTTCTGCGGGGCTGTGTCCGATGGCGTCCTGCGGTGGAAATAGTTCCACCGTGCCTGCACCGGGGTGTTGTGCGACTGCGGAACAACCGCCATCCGGCACTCAATGCGGTAGCGCCGATGGTGGCCCCGTACATGATGGCCAGGACGAGGATCAGGCTTATCGGGTCCGTGATGACCGTTTCGGTCGAGGCCGCGCGGATCAGGCCCAAATCCTCACCTCCATCGTCTCTGCGGGCTTGATGCGCGGAACTGTGGTCGCTCTGACCGGCCGAGAGAAGTGGCGGATTGTGCACACTGTGCACACTCAGGGTGCCAGGCGAGAAGGGCGGCGTTATGGTCGGCGCCGATAGGGTTTCGCCGAGCCGGGAGGGGTGTGATGGGGAACCTGGCACTGGAAGGTGTGCGGTGCAATGTGGTACTGGAGCGGTTGTTGGGGCGAGCTGGGTGGGCTCCGGAGAATCTGGGGGATCACCTCAATCGGCTCGCCGCCAAGCTAGGACTCAAGATTCAGATCAACCGCCGCTACCCGCGGCGGTGGGTGTACGCCGAGAAAAACCGCCCCACGCCCCGGATTCCCCGGGATCCGTGGCCGTCATTGGTCTGTCTGCTGCTGCACCAACGCCTGGGTGATCCGGTGACTCCGCAGATGCTGGGCTGGCCGATCGCCCGAGGCATGTTGTACGTCCCCGCCGATGACCAGGGCCAATTCAAGTTCACTCGATGTCTTGATTTTGTCACGCTAGGTAGCAAGGAAGGGAAGTGCTCGGTTTCGATCCCGGCAGATACGCTCCGTCGTTTCTTTAATGCACTCCACTCCGTTC
>JBOHHE010000365.1:0-25188 GCA_050700355.1 Pseudonocardiaceae bacterium | reverse complement strand
GAGGACCAGGCCACCGACCGCGCCTACCGGATCGGCCAGCAGCGCGCCGTGCAGGTGCACAAGCTGGTCACCGAGGGGACCGTCGAGGACAAGATCGCTACCCTGCTCGGCACCAAGCGGGAGCTGGCCGACGCGGTCGTCGGCGCGGGCGAGGGCTGGATCACCGAACTGTCCAACGCGGAGCTGGCCGATCTGGTGAGCCTGGGGAATTCAATCCCGGGAAGTGCGCCATGAGCTGGCGGACCGGGCGCTGGCCGTCGGCCGGTTCCGGGCGCCGCCTCCCGCCCGCCACCGGGCCCGGCAGCCGCCGGAGTTTCGGCGCGACCTGGTGGGGGACCGCCTGGTTGATCGCGTTGGAGGAACGTGCCCGGCTCGACCCCAACCGGCTCTCCCGAGGTCGCGGTTATGCCCGCAGCGGCGCGGTGGACGCCCTGGAGATCACTTCCGGGCTGGTGCGGGGCGAGGTGCAAGGCACCCGACCCCAGCCCTACCAGGTCACGGTGCGGGTTCTGGAGCTCAACGCCGACGAGTGGGAGTGGGTGTTCGACGCCATCGCCGCCGAGCTCGGACACACCGCGGCACTGCTGGACGGGGAGCTGCCGCCTGGGGTCGCCGACGACATCGCGGCCACCGGGCTGGATCTGCTGCCCGGCGCGGGCGAAATTCAGCCCCGCTGTTCCTGCCCCGATGTGGCTGATCCGTGCAAGCACGCCGCAGCCGTCTGTTACCTGGTCGCCGACGCGCTGGACGCCGACCCGTTCGCCCTGCTGCGCCTGCGCGGTCGGGATCGCGACCAGGTCCTGGCCGGGTTGCGGGCCCGCCGCCGTACCGGCGCGACACCCCCAGCGGCGGGTGTCGCAGCCCCGGTCATCGACGAGGGCGTCGCAGCCCACGAGGCATACCAGCGCGTCCGCGCGCCGCTGCCCGCCCCGCCGCTGCCACCTCCCCGACCCGGCCGGCCCGCGGTGCTGCCCGCCGACCCCCCGCCCGGGCTGGCCAGGGAGGACCTGGTGGACCTGGCGGCCGATGCCGCAACCCGCTGCCTCGAGCTCGCGAACGGCACCGGTGACGGCGGCTTGACTTTGAGCGAACGCCAGGATCTCGCCCGCCGCGGTGCCGCGTTGTTCGGCGGACCGGGGTTCGCCGCGCTGGCCATCACGACAGGCGTCTCCGCCCGCGCTCTGGCCAGCGACGCGATCGCCTGGCGACACGGCGGTACCGGCGGCCTGACGGTGCTGCACGACACCTGGCAACCCGAGCCCGAAGCGCTCGCCGAAGGCCGCGCCGCCCTGGACCGCTACGGCGAGCTGGGCACCACCCGCGCCTACCGCAACCGGCTCACCCGAGATTCGCTCCAACTACGCCTCGGCCCAGACGGCCTCTGGTACCGGCTGACCCGCTCCGGCACCGACTGGGACCTCGACGCCACCCCCCATCCCGATCCCACAGCCCTGCTCACCGCTCGACGGTGAGCAGGGCCGCGTACGGGGCTGAGGTCCGCGCCGAACGGCGCGAGGGTGAGTTGTACCCACAACCGCGCGACCACCACCTGCAACGCGGCTCGGGCATCCCTCGGTGGATTCGTCCCCCCCAGCCGGTCCACCAGCTGATCGACCCCCACCAGTTCGTTCGTCCGCAGTAACAGGCTGGCCAGCAGCGTTCGCAGTCTCGGCCCACCCAGCCGCACCGGACGCCGGCCGCGGCGCAGTACCAGCGGCCCCAACACCGCGAACCGCACCTCGTCCCCCACCCCGACGTCCAACACCACCCCATCACCAGTCACCCTGCGTTACAGGAAGTTCGCTTGCAGTACGAATAGTCGCCGCAATCCGCCAGATACCTTGTGAGCGGATGGGCACGCTGGGCCGCAACGCACCCCGGCCACCGACATCTGGCGGAACCCTCGAATATCGCCCGGGGCCGTCAGCGGGATAGGGCACCATAAGAGCGCCGACACGGGAGGCACGATGAGCAGCGGACTGGAAACCCGACCAGGTGCAACGACGATCGACCTTGACGACCTCGTCGAGCTGGCCTGGAGTGGCCGGATCCGGGTTCCCCACTTCCAGCGCGACTTCCGCTGGACACGTACCGACGTCATTCGGTTGTTCGACAGCATCGTCAAGCGCTACCCGGTAGGCAGCCTCCTACTGTGGCAGCGTCCGGCACCCGCACAGCAAGTGCCGCTAGGCGCACTGTCGATCGACGCGCCGGCATTGGACCAGGCGCACTGGGTGGTCGATGGCCAGCAGCGCATCGTCAGTCTGGCGAATGCCCTACACGACGATGGCGCCGCCAACCCACGCTTCGCGCTCGCCTACGATGTCCGAGCTGATCAGATAGTGAGCTTGCCGCCCGCCGAGGATCCCTATGCTATCCCCTTGCCGGTTATCTTTGATCTGGCCAGAGTATTGCAGTGGTTTGCCGTACATCCTGAGGCAATGGACTATCGGGACAAGGCTTTCGAGCTCACCAAAAATCTCCGGCAGTTCTCCATCCCGGCTTACCAGGTAGTGCAGGAGAACACTGAAACCCTTCAGGACATCTTCGACCGGATGAACAATTATGGGAAGCGACTCAGCCGCGCCGAGATTTTCTCAGCGCTTAACGCTGGAAGCGAATCGGATGCCACCAGAAAGCTTGACTTCAAACAGATAGCGGACCATATCGAAGATCGACTCAAATTCGGTCAAATAGATGCGGACACCGTGCTTCTAGCTATTCTTGCTCGTCGTGGAATCGATGTGCGGAGGGAAATCAGGCTGGAATTCGATGACGATAGACGCACTGGAGCAGAGTTTCCCAACGAGGATCGGGACATGGCTTTCGCCGCTGGCGAAGAGGCACTTTTCCGTGCGGTTCGATTCATTCAGTCGATCGGCGTACCGCATTTTGCTCTACTGCCTTACCGGTACCTGCTCGTCGTCCTCACCAGAGTACTGGCACATCACCCAAATCCTGATCCGACTAACCTACGGCTGCTCGAGCGCTGGTTCTGGAGGGCCGCCGTCCTTGGGCCGGAAATCTTTAAAGCAGGCACCACGGGGGCGATGCGTACACTGTGTACTCGTGTGCGGCCCAACGACCTTTCTGGTTCGATCAGTGGTCTCCTAGGGGAGTTTCGACAACCACCAAGTGAAGGTACCTGAGCTACGCCGGTTCCGGACTAACACCACCGCAGCAAAAATCACGCTGTGTTCGTGGTGGGACCTCAGTCCACGCAGTCCGGACACTGGAGAACCTTTTGAGCAGTCACAACTGGCCGAGACGCTGATCGATCGGCCCACCGCCGCTGATGCGGTGCTCTTCTTCTTCGCCCGATGCGCGGTGCCGGAAGGCTACTCGCTCTGGGCGTCGAATCGGGTGCTGCTTCCAACGCTGGACGAGCCATTGCATACGATCTCCGGAGTCTTCTCCCAGCGCAAGCCCCTCACGGCAAAGGATCTCTGGGGCAGGGTCCTACGTTCCCACGTGATCAGCTCTGAAAGCGAAAACCTCCTGTCCAGTAGTGAGGTAGTCGGATTTCTAGAGAATAGACAGGCAGACCTGCAGCAGGTACTCGAGTCGTTCCTGCGGCGCAAGTGTGAGTGGGATTTCGAGGATACTCCGCCGCTGAACGAGCTGCTGATTGAGGACCTGACCCATGAGGGCAATGACGCCGCGTGAAACCATATATTCAGTCTGGCTGCAGCGTGCACGAGTCGGCACATTGTATCAGCGTGGCGATTACACCCGTTTTGTGTTCACCGAAGACTACCTCGGTGACCCGTATCGGCTGGTCCTCGGGCTGATCTTCGAGCAGAATCTCATGGCACGACATGCTGCCGCGATGCGCCTTCCATGCTGGTTTTCCAATCT
The DNA here is from genome assembly GCA_050700355.1 of Pseudonocardiaceae bacterium. GTDB lineage: Bacteria > Actinomycetota > Actinomycetes > Mycobacteriales > Pseudonocardiaceae. Next base: position 21,330 of record JBOHHE010000365.1, on the reverse strand, counting down.
GCTACCCGAAGGCCGCCTGCGGGAGTGGATCGCAGCGGATCGCAATGTTTCGCCACAGCGTGAGATGGAGCTGCTCGCACAAGTTGGCACGACCTACCGGGCGCGGTACGAGTCCTACCCGTAAGGGAGGACGGCACGGAGTTCGAATGGTCGCCGGAATCACCTTCCTTACATGTATCCGAGAAACTCGACGATGCAGTCAGCTGGCGCTTCTCCTTGGCAGGTGTCGCGCTGAAGTTTTCTATGCTCGCCAAGGGCGATCGGCTAACTCTGCCTGCGCATGGCGCGGCAGGATTCCGCAGCTCGCACCGGCTTACGATCTGGTATTTACGGTCTTTTACCTTGGCAACGATGAGCAACTCGGTCTGAAGTTCGGCGGCACGCGACGGCTCGACCAGATCAGCATCAGCACGTTCGAACGGCTGGAGCGACGCCTGGGCGCGCCATCGGCCGAGCTGGCCGGGTGCGTCGCAGAGCTTGTGGAGAAGGTCAACGAGCACTGGCCCGAGCACCGAGAGAAGCTCATTACGGCTCCACTGGCCGCAAGTGTTCACGACAGCATCGTGGCCCGCAGCCGATCGTTGCGCCAGCCAATCATGAAGCCGTAACGAGCTCGCTCCGGACGCCGACCTCCTCACCACGAAGAGCTTCGGAACTGGTAACGCACAGTGCATGCCGAGCGACATATAAGTGATGGAGTTGCACGTCACTGTCCTCTGCGGTGAGAAGGGAACACCTGATGGCCGGCGCACATCGCTCTACATCGCCCGCTTCGCGGCGGCCGATGGCACACATTCTGGGCGCGCTGGTCGCCGGATCAGCGGTGATGTTCGCCGTTGTGGTGCTGCGGGACGGCCCGCAGGTCGCACAGGACGGTGGAGTCGTCGCCGGGCCGCGGTCGGACGGGAGCGCTACCAAGCCGTCTCCGGAGATCGCGGCGGCGGCACCGGACGACGCGTTGCGCGCGGCCTGGGACGAGGAGCGACCCATCACGTGGCAGTCCGAAGGGACCGCCACTGAGCCATCCCCGACAGAGACCAGCGCCCGCGAGGCTTCTCCGATCGCGGACGAGACCACCGGCCAGGCCGAGCAATGGGCCCCCGGCGCACCGCCTCCGGACTGGGCGATCTCCCTGCGCGAGGCGCTGGCACAGCAAGCAGCCGTAAACGGGGAACCGGCTCCGACGCCGGCCGCCCAGCACCTGTCCGAGGCAGACAATGCCGAGAAATCGGACGGCGGTCTGGTCGAGAGTTTACTAGGGAGACTCGACGGCGAGTCCTGATCCGCGCGGAACAGGACAGCCGATCGGCCCGCCCGCACAGGACAACTGTCCCGTGTCCGGGGGACATCGTTATCGCCACAGTGAATTGACGGACTCGTCGGACTTTAGTGGCGCAGCGCCGGTTAATGGACCTATCCCGACAAGGGGAAACCGGAGCCTGGAATGAAGTCGCCCGAGGTGCCGATACCCTCACAGCACCGCATCGTGGCCGCGGCAGCCGCAATGGTCATGACCGTTCTCGTCGTCGGCCTGCTGATGACCGCCGCAGGGCTGGTCGCCCGCACGCTGCTGGGAGCCGACTGGACGGCGTTCACGCCGCGGGCGGGGCTGGGCTCATGGCCCTGGGCGCTGGTCATCGGCCTGACCTTCCTCGCCCTCCTGCCGCTGCACCGCAGGGTGCAGCGAGGGGTCTACCGCCTGCTGTACGGCGACGCGGAGGCGATCCGGCGCAACTGTGACCTCCAGACGTCCAGGGAACAGCTCGTGCTGGCCCGGGAGGCGGAGCGACGCCGGCTGCGCAGTGAGCTGCACGACGGGCTGGGGGCGAGCTTCGCGGGCATGTCGATGCAATTGCACGCCGCATTACGGCTACGGCCCGGCGACAGCCGCCAGACCACCATCCTGGGTGCGCTCGCCGGCGACCTCGCCTCGTGCGCCGGGCAGGTGCGCCGGCTCGCCGAGGAGCTGCGCCCCCCTGCGCTGGACCGGGGCCTGGTCGTCGCGGTACGGGCCGAATGCCGGCGTTTCGCCACCGAAGCGCTGTCGGTGCACTGCGAGGTGGACGACAGCATCGACGAGCTGCCTGCCGCTCTGGAGGTCGCCGCCTTCCGGATCGTCACGGCGGCGCTGGCGAACGTGGCGCGGCACTCCCAGGCCACCACCTGCCACGTCGTGCTCCGCCGGACCACGGCGTTGGGTGTGGAGATGTTCTGCGTGGAGATCATCGACGACGGTGTCGGGGCCGGCTCCGGGGCCACCGCCGGAGCCGGCCTGCACGCCATGTGGAAGCGTGCGGCCGAACTCGGCGGGAGCTGCCGCATCGGGCTCGGGTCCGGGGGCGGGACGTCGGTCCGGCTCGAACTACCTCTGCCCGCTCAGGTTGACGAGTCGTAGGTAAGAGTTGTTCACGAAACAGTGGAGCTCGCGTCAGCCGCCGGACACGACGTAGGAATCGGCAAGGCGGTTGGCGGCGTAGGAAGTGCGACTGCGGTTCATTTCGGGTCTCTCCTGTTGCTCAGGTCGGGCACTCGCCCAAGTAGTTCCTGTGGTCAACAGTCGGCGTCGGCGTGTCCCCCGGTCATGAGGCTGGAACCCCGGTGTACTGGGACGTTCGCCCGGGGAGAGCGCAGGCACGGCACGTTCTCCCGGGCGGGAATGATCGGCAGCGAGACTTTCCTACCGGCTATCTCACAAAGTGGGGTGCCGCTAACGGCCCAACGCGGGAGACTGTGAGCAACCAAGAGAACCGCCCCCGCCACGCGGCGTTACACGGGAGAGGGCTTGAGGGCTTGCAAAAGGGAGAAGCGCGTGCGGGAGCGCCTGCGGGTACTGATCGTGGACGACCATCCCATCGTGCGGCGGGGACTGCGCGCGATGCTCGAGGGAGAGTCCTGGGTCGAAGAGGTCGCCGAGGCCGCTACGGTCGCTGAGGCGATCAAGGAAGCGGCCATCCGGCAGGTGCACGTCGTGGCGATGGATGTCGCGCTGCCCGACGGTGACGGGATCGACGCCACCCGAGCCATCCTGCGGGCGCACCCCGGGACCCACGTCCTGGTGCTCACCATGGCCGATGACGAAGACGTCATCGTGCGGGCGTTCGAAGCGGGCGCGCGTGGCTACCTGCTGAAGGACACCGACCCGGAAACCGTCGTGGATTCACTGCGCACGGTGGCCGCAGGTGGAGTGGTACTCGGCCCACGCATCGCCGTGGCGATCTTCATGGCCGCGCAGCGTCAGCCCTCCCGGCGACCGCCCCCGCTGGATCAGCTGACCGAGCGGGAGTACGAGATCCTCACCCTCCTCGCGGCCGGAGAGAGCAATGCGCGTATCGCCCGCAAGCTCAGCCTGAGCGAGAAGACGGTGCGAAACCAGCTCTCCAAAGTGTTCAGCAAGCTCGGCGTGGTCGATCGGGTGCAGGCCGCGCTACTCGCCCGGGACATGGGAGTCGCGGAGTGAGCCCCAGCAGAGCAAGCATCAGCCTCGCGACGGTCTCAGCGACCGGTGACCGCGCAGCCGAGGCACTGCGCCTGGTGCAGGTCGCGCCTACTCAGTCGTTGCGGCTGGCTCGGGAGGCGGTCCGAGCGGCCCGGGACGAGCGTGATCCGGCCGCTGAAGCCGTGGCGGAGCGGGCCTTGGGTCTGGCGTGGACCTACGTGGGCGACCTTGACGAGGCGATCCCCCATCTGCGCAGCTCGGTAGCGCTGGGGCGACGGGCCCGGGTCGCGGTCCTCGTCGCGGAGGCACGGATGTCACTGGCGTTCGTGCTCTGCCGTCGTGGCCAGTTCGGTCGCGCGCTTCGGGAGGCGGAAGCCTCACTCGTGGATGTGGACGGGGTGGTGCGCGCCCGGGCCCTCGTACAGCGCGCGGTCGTCCACTATTTCCTCGGACGGTCGGACGAGGCGCTGGCCGGATATCGGCGGGCGTTGCCCGCGCTGCGCCAGGCCGGCGACGTCGAATGGATCCAGCGCACCCTGGCCAACCGCGCCATCGTGCACATCCTGCGCCATGCCTACCCCTCGGCAGAGGCGGACCTGCAGGCAGCCGCCCGGCTGTGTGATGCGGCGGGGTTGGCGCTGTCGGCGGGCATTGTGGCGGAGAACCTCGCTTTTCTGCACGTTCGGCGCGGCGACGTGCCCGCTGCCCTGCACTACCTCGACGACGCGGAGCGGCGCTACCGCGCCCTGGGAGGACAGCTCGGCTCGCTGCTCACCGACCGCAGCGAGCTGCTGTTGTCCGTGGGGCTGCCCTACGAAGCACGGATCGCCGCCGAGGAAGCGGTCGCCGAGCTCACCCGGGACCACCGCCAGGTGGCGCTGGCCGAGGCGCGCCTGCTGCTGGCCAGGGCCGCGGCCCTGGATGGTGACCCGGAGCGGGCTCTGGACCAGGCCGGGCGGGCGGTCCGCGCCTTTGACCGCCAGAAGCGGTCCGCCTGGGCGGCACTCGCCCGCCTGCAACTGCTGATGGCGCGGCTGCACGGTAACGGGCTCACGTCGGTGCGGCCGTCGGATGCGGCGGCGGTCGCGGACGCACTCGACGCCGCTGGCTGGTCCGCCGCCGCCGTCGAGGCGCGGCTGCTCGCCGGACGCCTGGCTCTGGGTCGGGGCAACCTCGCCGTGGCCCGCGACCACCTGCGCACCGTGCGCAAATACCGGCGCCGGGGCACGGTGACGATGCGTGCCCACGCCTGGCACGGCGAAGCCCTGCTGCGGCTCGCCGAGGGGAACCCCCGCGGCGCCGTCTCGGCGGTCACCGCCGGACTGCGCATCCTCGACGAGCACCAGGCCTCCCTGGGGGCCAGTGACCTGCGTGCCTCGGTGGCGGGGCGGCGTACCGAGCTGACCCGCCTCGCCTTGCGGGTTGCGCTGCGCGACGGGCGAGCCGATCAGGTGCTGCGCTGGGCGGAACAGGGCCGGGCCCAGCGCCTACTCCACACGATCAACCCCCCGGAGGACCCGGTCCTGGCCCGCTACCTCGCCGAATTGCGGGCCACGGTCGCCGACATCGAGCAGGCCCATCGAGCCGGCCACCGCGCAGGCAAGCTCCTGCAGCGCCAGGCCGGGCTGGAGCGGTCGATCAGAGACCACTGCCGCCAACGACCGGGCGAGTCGGAGCCCTCGTCTCGTCGCGCAGGCGCTGAGGTCTTCAGCACGGGAGCGCTGAGTACCGCGCTCGGGAGGGCAGCGCTCATCGAGTTCCTGGAGATCGACGAGGTGCTGCATGCCGTCACGTTGGTCGATGGCGACCTCCGGCTGCATCGGCTCGGCCACGTGGTACAGGCGCGTAGCCGCGCCAACGCGCTGTCCCTCGCTCTGCACCGGCTGGTCTCGGCCGGGTCGGAAGCACGCAACGGAGCCGGCTGGGTCGGGCTGCGACGCTGCGCCGAAGAGCTTGACAAGCTACTGCTGCGTCCGCTCACCGATCGCATCGGAGACCGGGCACTCGTGCTGGTACCGACGGCCGCCGTGGCGTCGGCACCATGGTCGACGCTGCCCTCCTGCGCCGGACGCCCGGTCACCCTCGCCCCTTCGGCGACATTGTGGTGCGCGGCGCAGCTTCCCGTGGCCGGGAGCGCCGTGGTGGGGGGCACCGTGCCTGGAGGTCCAATCGCTGGTAGCCCCGGCGGTGGTCCCATGCTCGCCGCGGCGGGGCCGGATCTTCCGGGTGCGCAGGCAGAGGTCGAGACGATCGCCGGCATCTACGGAACTGCGTCAATCAGCCTGTCCGGTGTCGAGGCGACGGTGGAGGCGGTCGGGGCAGCCCTGCGTGGCGCGAGCGTGGCCCATCTGGCCATGCACGGCCAGATCCGAGGGGACAACCCGTTGTTCAGCTCGTTGCGCCTGGCTGATGGTCCGCTGACGGTCTACGACCTGGAACGGCTCGAGGCGGTACCCCATACGGTCGTGCTGGCGGCGTGCGACGCGGGCCGTTCGGTCATGCGAGCCGGAGACGAGCCGCTCGGCCTCAGCGCCGCGTTCCTCGCGCTGGGCACCCGCCAACTCGTGGCACCCGTGGTAGCCATCCCGGACGGGGCGGCCGTCGAACTCATGACGGGTTTCCATCACCTGCTCGCCAGCGGAGTGCGCGCCCCGGAAGCACTCGCCCAGGTGCAGCAGCAGTGGGCGGTGGGCCCCCCGAGCGCCAGAGCGGCCGCCGCCGCCTTCGTGTGCATGGGCGCCGGCCTCGCGGTACCCGCGCGAGGGCAGAACCCAGCGCTGGCCGCGCGACCGCAGGACACCCCCTGCCCCATCAGCCCGGCTACCCGGGACACCCGTCCCGTGCCCACGGGACAAGTCCGCTGACACAGTGTGAAGTGAACAGGAGCCATCGTGAACCGGAACCACCGAGAGAGCGCGTAAGACCCTAGCCGCACCCAGAAGGAAACAAGTATGAGCACAGTGAAGACACAGCCGCTGATCTTGGTCGTCGGGAGCCGGGATGACTTCCTGCACGCTTACCGGAATGACCAGGAGTTGCTAGCCGACCAACCCTTCGGTGCCGGTCCGGGACAGCTCTCCGACCGCATCGAGTACTTCGACGGCGACGGCCGCCGGTTTATCGGAGTCTACGACCAGCAAGGACGCCTGCTACAGCTGCGCCCGAGCACTGACCCGCCCGATCTGCCCGCCCTCCTACAGCGGGTGCGGAATGCCACCAATCACCTACGGTCGCTCATCGAGGGCACCCCCGAGGGCGCAGAATACGTACAGTCGATGCAGCAGGCTATCCGACAGTTGCCCAATCTGAACACGTCTGCGGACCTGCACAGATTCCTACTGGTTTTCGTTTCTCACTCCAAAGAGGGTCCCCCCCTATTCGGACCCCTTGGCATCGATGACGACCAGCCCGGCCTGCACAACGCATGGCACCGGTGGGGCTTTCGGTAGAACCAACCCAACTAACCAACCGCTCATACCCCGGAAGGGATACAGCCATGAGTGTAGTTCGGACACAGCCGATCATCCTGGCCATCGGGGTCAGGAACGACTTCCTACACGTCTATCAAGATGAAAAGGAACTGCTCACCGATGACACCATCGGCGCCGGCCAAGCAGAACTCTCCGGCCCGATCGAGTTCTTCGACGGCGACGGCCACCGACTTACCGGTGTCTACGACCGGAAATGGAATCTGCTAGAGCTGGTCCCGACCACCAGCCCACCCGACCTGCCCACTCTCCTGCGGCGGGTACGCAAGGCATTCGAGCATCTGCGGTCGTTCATCGAAACCCATCCCCAGGAGCTCTCGGGGAACAACATAGAGTTGCGGGCAGCTCTTCTGCAGCTCCGCGGCGTGAGCACCTCGGCGGAACTGCGCGAATTTCTGCAGAATTTCATCGCCCACCCCAGCGCGAAGAAAGACGAAGCCGTAGAAAAACCCGTCGACCGACCGGTCGGCATCGCTATTGTCGACGACCAGCCCGGCCTGCACAACGCATGGCACCGGGCGGGCTGGAATCACGGATAGCGCCGAGACCCGGAGCAGGTGGCTGCCATGAAGAATTTCGGGGTGCGACTGCTCACGCTGCGCCAACTCGCGATCGCGGTCGCCGCGACGCTCGTCGTGGCGCTCATCATCCTCGGACAGTGGAGTGGCGGAGGTGGCGTGCGCGCCGACACCGTCACGCTGGCCGTGGGACTCGCGGCGCCGTTCGCGGTCCTGGGCTGGCTCGTGCTCCTGAGCATGCCCCGCCAGCCCGTCGGCCGGTTGATGGCGGCCGCGGGACTTGGCGGCGGGGTCTACCTGGTGGCCGCGAGCTGGCCGGGCCCACTGCCGCTGGCGTGGCTGACCCAGTGGGCCTGGTGGCCGAGCATCGGGCTGATCATCCTTGCGCTCCTGCTGTTCCCCGACGGAGCGCTGCCCTCGCGGCGCTGGCGCCCCATTGCGTGGGTCATCGTGGCCGGGACCATCATCACCACGGTCATGTTCGCGGTGGGCGCGCTCGACCAGCCGCGAACATTCCTCACCGACAACGAACCGCCGCTCGCCTCCTGGGCACAGCTGCTTCTCCAGATCGGCCTAAGCGCTGTTCTGCTGACGGCGGTTGGCGCACTGGGCGCGCTGTGGTCGCTGTGGTCTCGGTGGCGGCGCGCGGACGCCGATCTGCGTCGGCAGTTGGCCTGCCTGCTACCCGCCGCCATGGTGTTCGTCGTCGGCGTCGTCCTCGACACGCTCGGGTTCGACGGCGCCTGGGCAATTTCGGCCGCCGCCATTCCGCTCGGGATGTCCGTCGCGATCCTGCGCTACCGACTCTACGACGTGGACCTCATCGTCAACCGCACGATCGTCTGGTTTCTCATGACCGCACTGGTGGTGGTGGGGGTTACCGCCATTGTGGTGTTCCTGAGCAGCGCACTCGTCAGAGTGGACAGAGGCAGCGCCCAGCTGCTCTCGATCGGGCTCGCCGTGGTGACGTTCCAACCACTGCACCGCAGGGTGCAGCGCGGGGTTGACCGGCTGCTGTACGGCGACCGGGACGACCCGTACCTCGTCATCGCCCGGCTCGGCGAAGTGCTGCGCCGCACGGTCGATCCCACAGCTGTCATGCCGCTGGTCACCGGGACCATCGCGGAGTCACTCCAGGTTCCCTATGTCGCCGTCGAGCTTCAGGAACGCGGTGGTCCGGTACTGGTGGCCGAACACGGCAGGCCGCTGAACGTGACCGAGTCCTTCGACATGGTGTCGCACGGTAAGCGGGTCGGCCGGCTCCTCGTGGCCCGGCGCAGCACGGGTAGTTCCTTCTCCCGGCATGAGCGTCGGCTGCTGCTGGACGCGGCGCTGCAAGCGGCGGTCGCCGCCGAGGCGACCCGACTGAACCGGGATCTGCAGACGTCGCGGGAGCGCCTGGTCACAGCGCGGGAGGAGGAGCGCCGCCGGCTGCGACGTGACCTGCACGACGGGCTGGGTCCCAGCCTGGCCGGGATGTCGATGCAGCTCCGCGCAGCCCGCAAACTGCTCGACGACAGCTGCGCGGCCGAGATCCTGGATATGATCACCGCGGACCTCAAATCGTGCACCGGAGAGGTGCGCCAACTCGTCGACGAGTTACGCCCCCCAGCGCTGGACCGGGGCTTGGACGCGGCGCTGCGCACCGAATGTCAACGCTTCGACACCGACGGGCTTTCGGTGCGCTGCGAGGTGGAGGGCAGTCTGGAGGGGCTGCCCGCCGCAGTGGAGGTCGCCGCCTTCCGCATCGTCGCTGAGGCACTCACCAACATGGCGCGGCACTCCCAAGCCCGTACCTGCCTCGTCACCGTCCACCGTAACGGCGCCCTGCGCGTGGAGATCGACGACGACGGCGTCGGTATCTCGGCGTCCGCTCCCGCCGGCGTCGGCCTGAACTCCATGCGTGAGCGAGCGGCCGAACTCGGCGGCGACTGCCACATCGGTCCCGCTTCCGGCGGCGGTACCTCGATTCAGCTCGAACTGCCGCTCGGCGCTACAACCGGATCCAGTCGGTGACCAGGCGCGCTGTGGCGGTCCGGCAGAGCAGCCGCACCGGTCCCGACGGCGCGCCGCTGAGCAGGAACGATCCCATGTCGTCCGCCGTCGTCTGACCAACCGCGCCAGCAGAGGTGAGCAGCGAGATGTCGGCACGTCCCGGCGGTACGACCCGTCCGATCAGCGCGTCCGGCGTGGCCTCGACCTCCACCGAAACGGTCTCCGACTCGAAGATCAACTTACGAGCGGCGAGAGCGGACTCGCCCCGCACCAGCTCTCGTTCCTGGATCGACGAGTCGTAAACCAGCGCCGCGAATGCGAGTTCGTCGTCGATCGTACGCCAGGTGAACGCACCCATTGCCTGGGTGAGATCATCCTCGGTGATCTCTGCGCTCCGTAACGCCTCGCCCAGCTCACTGAGGAGCTGGGCATCATCGTTGGGCAGTGTTTTCATGGCATTACTCCATATTCTTTTCGATCAGCCCGGCCACGGCAGCGGACTCCCGTAAACTGCTCAATGCCCGGCCCCGGGTGGGCCCGACACTTCCGATCGGGATGCCGAGTCGGCGGCTGACCTCCGCATATGACGGTGGTGGGTCGGTCGCCAGCAGGGCCAGCACATTCCGTTGGTGCTCCGGGAGCTCCGCGAACGCCTCGAGCAGCGCCTGGTGCCGCTCGGCGCGCAACAGATCGGCGTCCAGCTCCCGGAAGTCGACCGGTGCCGTCTCCGGTTCGACCGAGGCGCCGACGGGCACTGCCCGCCGCGCGTTCCTGAGTAGCTGTATGCACTCGTTGCGGGTCGTGGTCCGGATCCATCCCGGCAGGGCCTGGGGTTCCCGTATGTTCTTCAGGTGCTCGACCAGCCGCAGCCACAAGATCTGGCTGACGTCCTTCGCGTCCTGTTCGGCAAGACCATGCGACCGGATCACCGACTTGACCAGCGGCAGGTAGCGCTCGACCAGCTGGCGCCACGCATTCTCGTCACCGTCAACAGCCGCATGGACGAGCTCTGCGACATTGTCATCCACGCTCGGTACTCCTCCCCGAAGGTCCCCAACCAGCCCAGTCTGACTGTTCCGGGTGGACCTGGCCGAGGTCGCTCCTACGGTACAGACGCGCCAAGCCACGCCCAGATACCTAACCGCTAACCCGCCGTGAGCAGAGCATCCCCCACCCCTGGCGTGTCGCGCTCCCATGCCCGGTGTGTCGGGCTCTGGAGCGCGGTGTGTCCGCCTCCCCTGCACGCTGGCCGGTGATGGCGCCAATGCCGTTGGCGGGATCATCTACCTGGTGCTTTGGGTCTACGGTATGCTCATCGACCACACCTCCGAGGCCAATTTTGTGCCGGTCAACAACGCGGACAACTGGCTGCATCTCGGACTGGCGGTGGGCATGATCGCGCTCAGCCAGCTTCCCAGGACTTCCCGGCCCGTGGTCCGGTAGTTTTCCGCCGCACGCCAGCCGGCCCCCGTCCTCGCCACCGAGGGCGGGGGCTGCTCCGTTACGGGGTCAGGGCCGGAAGACCGCGCGCACGCAGCCGTCCTTCTTCTCCTTGAACATGTGGTAGGCCTTGGGGCCGTCGTCGAGGCTCATGGGGTGCGTCGCGAGATGACGAGTGGGGAGCTCGCCCCGGACCATGCGCTCCAGCAGCATCGGGATGTAGCGGTGCCCGTGCTGCTGCGCCCCCCGCAGGGTGAGCCCCTTGTTCATCAGCGCGCCGATGGGGAACTTGTCGACCACCCCGATGAAGACTCCGAGAGCGAACACCGAGCCGCCCTTGCGACACGCATAAATCGCCTCCCGCAGGGCCGTCGGCCGGTCGGTCTGCAGCCGCAACTGTTGTTTGGCCTTGTCGTAGAGGTACTGCGGACCCGGGCCGTGCGCCTCCAGCCCGACCGCCTCGATGCACACGTCCGGGCCCCGTCCGCCGGTACGCTCGCGCAGCTCGGCCCCGACGTCGGTCTTCATGTAGTCGATCGTCTCGACTCCCATGTACTTCTCAGCCTGCTCCATCCGCTCCGGGAAGCGGTCGATCGCAATGACCCGCTCCGCGCCGAGCAGGGCCGCTGCCCGGGCGGCGACCTGCCCGACCCCGCCGCAGCCCCACACCGCGACCACGTCTCCCGGCTGTACCCGGCCCAGGTCGGCACCCATCCAGCCGGTCGGCCCGGCATCCGAAGCGAAGACCGCGGCCAGGTCGTCGTCCAGCGCCTCAGGCACCGGGAAAGTCCCGTAGTCGGCGAAGGGCACCCGGACGTACTCGGCATGGCTTCCGGCCAGACCACCCATGGCATGGGAGTAGCCGAAGCAAGCGCCGGCGTGGGAGCCCCACATCATTTCGGTGATGCCGGGGTTGGGGTTGGCGTTATCGCACAGCGACCACAGGTCATGGGTGCAGTACCAGCACTTGCCGCAGCCGGTGAACGAGCATACGACCACCCGGTCGCCTATCGATCGGTTGCGCACGCCAGGCCCGACTTCGACGACCTCGCCGAGGAACTCGTGACCGAGCACGTCACCGGCTTGCATCGTCGGGATGTACCCGCCGATCAGATGCAGATCCGAACCGCAGGTGGCGCTGGCCCGCACCTTGAGGATGACGTCGCCGCTGTTGCGGATCTGCGGGTCGGGTACCTGCTCGACCTTGAGCTTGTTCACGCCCTCCCAGCACAGTGCCTTCATAGCCGACCCTCACCCTGCGCGACCCTGGTGGCGGCCTGAACGAGCTTGCCACCCAGCCCGGGATGGGTGGTCGACGGTGAGTCGGCACGGACGACCTCGCCGACCTCCAGGATTGCCTTGGCCTCCCGCAATGCCTGCCGCACCTGCTGGCGAGGATCCTCACCCTTGATCCGGGCCAGCGCACGGGTCGCGCCCATCGGCGGTATCTGGCGCAGCCTCGCGTAGAGCTCGGTGCCCTTGTCTCCGGCGGCCGGGCGAACCTGCACCTCCACCATGTCCCCGAGACGGGCCAGCGGTTCGGGCAACCTCCCGACGGAGGACACCTCCTGCGGCGACCGGGCGATCGTCACACCCAGCCACCGCCGGACGTTTGAGCCATCGGTCCAGTAGAGGTACTGACGCCGATGGGTGGTATACCCTCCCACGGCCGCCCCCGCGACCAGCAATCCGACCATCTTCTTCACCGTCATGATTTCTCCTTCCCGCTGCCGACGAGTTACCACGCCGCACGCGGTAGCTGGGCCGCCAACAAAGCCATCACAATCATTCCGAAGCTACTACCAGGGGCGATTGCCGACCATACCGCCATTGGTGTTCGCAAAATGATCGCGCGTGACACGTGCGATCGGAGAGGGAGGTGTGCCCACCGCGCCCGCCAGGCAAACCCAGCCGACCGAAAGATCTTACAGATTTCCGGCTCTAGTTCGCCGCAGCGCATTCTGTTGAGACCCGCCCACACCGTATGCGTTCCAGTCAAGTGTGGACAACGTTGGGTGAGCAGATAGGTCCATGCGTTTCCTCTGAACGCGCTGCGTACGCAATGCGTATTCCGAGGGTGACCATCACGGTTCTCGAAGCACGGCTGAGCCAAGCGAGGGCGGCGGCTCCGATTGTCTCGCAGCCGGCCGCTGCCGCTCAGCCACACCTCCACAGCTGCCCGTGGTCGAACCTGGAAACTCGATGCACGGTATGCATTCGAAATCGCGCGGTAAGCGCCAGGGTGCATGGCGACGATCCAGATTCGTGACGTGTCGGACGGCGTGCACCGCATCTACCAGCAACGGGCCGCGCTGGCCGGGATGAGCCTGCAGGAGTACCTGCGCGCCGAGCTGACCCGCAATGCCCGAACGCGGACCGGAGCACGCGACAATCTCACCGTGTGCAACGGCTGGTACGTCGCCCTTGCGGAGTCCCTCGATACCAGCCTGGTGACAGCGGACCGCCGGCTGACACAGGCGTCGGGGCCACGCGTCGCGGGCATCGCCCCCCTGCGCCACCGCATCTCCGACATCCTGGCTGCCTAGCTGCGGAACGAGTCCAGTTGTGGTCCGTCGCATTCTCACCCATTGACCGCCCACCCTGCGCAGCGACCATCAGTGCTCGCTGCGCGATCGGTGGGTGTGGCTCGTGATTTCAGCCCCCACCTGACGTCGGCCAACAGTAGGATCGCGCCCGTGCCAGATCGTGACGACAACTTCGAGGCCCGCCTGGTGGTAGTCGAGCGTGAGGTCGCCCGGCTTCGCGAGCGGGCCAACCTCACCAGCGCCGAGGTCTCCACTGCCCGCGCCGACGCTGCCGCCGGCCGCACGCTGGCAGCCGGTGCCGACCATGACGTCTCCGAAGTCCGCGCTGAGCTGCGCGCCCACCGCCAGTCCCTCAAAGCCTTGCGCGAGACCCAGCTGGAGCAGGGCCAGCGGATCGACTTACTGGCCCAGGAGATGCATCAGGGCTTCGCCGACCTGCGCGCTGAGCTACGCGCTGAGATGCGGGAGGGTTTCGCCATCCAAGCCACCGGCATGGCCCAGATCACCGCACTACTGACAAAGATCATCGATCCAGAGACTCCCCATTAGCGGCGACCACCGCCGTAGGTATCCCTCACTCACTCTGCCCAGCATTCTCATCGCCCCTCGCAAGTGTCGATTCGGACGAGGGCAGGTAAGCGGGCTCAGCGCTACTTCGAGGTCGCGCTGCGCTGCTCTCAGCAATCCGCGAACTGGGATCTGTGGGCCGACGCCTACTCCAATCCTTCCCGCATGCTGGCCTACTGCGGGGACGGAGACACGGCACTGACCATGTCCCAGCAGTCCCAGATCCGACCCGACCGGCTCTCGCCCCTGGCCAGAGCATGCATGACTGTGGTCGAGGCCATCGCACACGGGAGATGCGGCGACGCCCAGAGCTGCCTGGCGGCGGTTCGTCGCGCTGAAGAACACTTCGCCTCGGCCGTCCCGGCCAATGAGACGGCCACCATGCTCGACTTCTTCTCCCCGGCCGAACTTGCCGGAGACAGTGGTTACGCCCTGTTGCCACTGGCGATGCGGGGCCAGCACGTCGGGACGACCGTCGAGCTACTGCGTTCGGCCGCCACGTCCTACCCCGCCGACAAGGCGCGCAGTCGCGGGCTCACCGAGCTGAGGCTGGCATCGCTGCTGCTCACCCACGGCGACCCTGCCGAAGCGGTCGCGATGGCAACCGGCGCCCTGGACGACGTTGGTTCGGTCCGCTCGCGGCGCATCGCGGACCTGCTCACCAACCTGCAACGACGAACCGGCGATCCCCGGCATCGCTGCGTCGCGGGCATCGCCCCCCTACGCCACCGCATCTCCGACACGCTGGCTGTCTAGCCGCGAAGCGAATCCAGTCGCGGCTCGTCACCGCTGATGAGCGCGACCGTTCCTAGTTTGGTAACGCAGTGGTCTATACGGGAATTTCAGAGACTCGGACGGGCACGCCGCGGATATCGGAGGTGTACCGGCGACGGGCGTTCTTGGCGATCTTCTGCTCGATCTCGCTGTCGAGGTCGACGCCGTTCATCTGGGCCAGGGCGAATACGTAGAGGGCGACGTTCGCCAGCTCTTCACCGAGATCGGGCTGGGCTCGGCGCCAAGCCTGAAAACTCTCCGCGATCTCGCCCTGCAGGAGCATGAACTCCAACGGGACATCACTCGTGTTGAACCCCTTGACGATCTTGTTTTCCCAGGCTAGCTGCTGGGCCTGCCTGATCTCCAAGGCTCCTCCGCACGCACGACCGACCGGTTATCGCGGCGGGAGCCCGTCGCCGACGTCGATCAGTGGATCACCGACCAGCAACAGGAGAGATAACACGCCCTCCCGCGCTGCCCGACCCCGAAGCGGACACGACGTACCCACCACCACGGTGAACAGCTGGGCGCACACCCAGAGTCCGAGCTGACGCCTTCTTGAGTGCCACGGCCCGACCCCCCGCGCGATGGGGTCGGGCCGTTGGCTACTCGTCGCGCTGGCGCCGCTTCACGCATCTCCTGCTCGACGCTGGACCACCGGTCACACCCGAGGGATGACCGCCAGCTGCCGAAAAGTGGGTGACGAGGTATTTCGACACGAGGCGGTTATCTCTATCACTGTGGAGAGGCCCTGACGCGCCTCCCCCGCGTCGGGACGTCCCTCTCAACTGGGCTACACCCGGAGCAGGGCTGATATAAACTCGAGAGGATCTGCTGATGAAACAATTACGCGCGACGTTGACAGTCGGAGCGGTTAGCGTCCTGACTGCGCTGATTACGACTTTTCCAGCGGCGGCTTCTCCTGCGGTCGACGCGAGCGAATCTGGCGTCAACGCCCGCTCGACCTTCCTTGCCTATGAAAATGCGAACTTTGACGGGCGTTCGAAAAGCTACAGCACCTGCGGAAAGAACGTGATCAGCGGTTACCGCGGGTCCTACAAGTGGATCGCCGCTGGGCAGAGCGCAAGCATGTACAACAATTCAACCAACTCCGGTGCGGCCCACACGAGGTTCAGTTCAAGTAACAGCGCGAGTTCAGGCTCCGGCTTCGGGTGGAAGAGCATGTTTCTTCACTGCTGACCGAAGAAGGTCATGGGCACAATGAGCCTTTTCACCCTTGGTGTTTGAGGGAGGATCGCTTTGGTGAGGGTAGTGACGTGGTGGGTGCTGCAGCGGGCGCGATGGAGGATGGCCCAGTTTTTGAGGGTGGCGAAGCCGCGTTCGCCTCGGCAGCGGAGGCGGTCGTGGTCGGTGTTGGCGTCGCCGATGCCTCTGGGGCATCCTCCGCTGCGCCTCAACCAAATCCTCACCAGCCACCGCGAGATCCCCCAACCGCTCATGGCTGACCGGCAGGTCACGCTGCCACGCGGTATTCGTCGGATCCGCAACAGCGCGGTCCTCGACTTGCTGGTGGATGGTGTCGGCGAGACAGACCGCAGAGGAGAGGTCCCCGGCGGATAGGAAGGTTTGCAGTTCCAGGTCGGCTACCAGAATCCAGGCGCGTTCGGTGGCTGGGATGAGGGGGCGGATTTCGGCGAGGTAGGCGGCTACGGCCAGCGTGGCGGCCGCGCGTCCCAGCCAGGCCGGGATGTCCCGAACGGCACATCCGGGCAGTACCACGGGGAGAAACCGGTTCAACGCCGCTTCACGATCGGCGTACACCTCGTCCCGGATCAGCGCAGCCTCGAACTGCACACCTCGCCCCTCGCCAGCCGGTGCCTCGCCCTCGGCCCGCTGCCGGTAGGCGGGGGAGGCCACCACCAGCACGAACTCGGCTGCGCGTACTTCGCC
Source organism: Pseudonocardiaceae bacterium (assembly GCA_050700355.1). Taxonomy (GTDB): domain Bacteria; phylum Actinomycetota; class Actinomycetes; order Mycobacteriales; family Pseudonocardiaceae. The sequence continues at coordinate 4,655 of JBOHHE010000365.1, read as the reverse complement.
CAGCATCCACAGTGGCCAGTCCTGGCGTCGCTCGGCGGCCGGCTTGTCCAACCGGGCATCGATCCCGTGCGTCCGGAGAAAGGTCCAGAATTCACGTACCCGGTTCTTATGCGCGGCATCGTCGTGGGCGTAGGAGACGAAAACCCGAACAGGATCGGCGCCCGACGTGGGACCGTCGACAATCCCGGGTTCTCCTTCGGCCACCGATCTCATCCCTCCAGAAGCACCCAGGACATGGACGACCCCACAAGATGGAGATCGTCGCAGCATCGATCAGTGCGACGCCTGAGCCGGAAAGATATTCACGCGAGTCGATTCCACGCCTGCGACGAGCGGCAACGCACCCGGTAAGCCCCCGGTAGGTTGATCGTACGACTGCCGCTCGCAGCACTGTCACGCTCTCTGAGCAGCTTGCTCGGGACGCTCGCCAGGTTGTCGAGGAGGCCGTGAGCGGATACGTCGCCGACGCGCTGCGCCACTACGGGCGGTCCACCACTCTTCGCGAGCTGCTCGACCAGTGGTGGCGGACGACCCGGCAGGTCCGCCGTCTGATGCAGTCGGCTTTTTATGAACACGATGATTTCACCGTATTCGCACAACCACCGGAATCTACCTGATTAGCGGCTTGTGAACCCGGACGGATACCCTGGGTACGTGGACACGCTACAGGTAGTGAGCTCGACAGAGGCGAGCGCATCGGGTATTCAAGCGGCGGATGTGCAAGCGGCGGATGTGCAAGCATTTGTGCCTTACGGGCTGTCCCACGCCGTCGTGATCATGGTGTTCGCCGTGGTGGCGGCCGCTCTCGTCGTCATCGGCAGGCGGCAGCGCGGCACGGCTGCCCAGCGGCGGACCAGCTGGGGATTCGCCGCCATCTTCGTCCTGTTCATGATGCCGCTTCAGTTCTATTACCTGTCACCCGAGCAGTGGGGGATCGGGCATTCACTGCCGCTGCAGCTGTGTGATCTGGCGGCGTTCGCCGCGATATGGGCGCTGTGGTCACATTCGGCGACGGCATTCGTGCTGGCGTATTTCTGGGGGTTGACGCTCACCGCGCAGGGATTCATGAGCCCCGAGCTCAACGGTCCGGACTTTCCGGCGGTGGAGTTTCTCGTGTTCTTCGGCCTGCACTGCCTGGTGGTGTGGACGGCGATCTATCTGACCTGGGGAGTGGGGTTGCGCCCGGACTGGCGCGGGTACCGGATCGCCGTGCTCGCCACGATCGCCTGGGGGGTGGTGATGTTCGCTTTCAACAGCGTCGCCGGAACCAACTACGGCTTCCTCAACGCCAAACCCCAGGCAAGCTCGCTGCTGGACGTCCTCGGCCCCTGGCCCTGGTACCTGCTCTCCGAACTGCTCCTGGGAGCTCTCATCTGGGCCCTCATCACCCTCCCCTGGACCCGCCACCACGCCCCCGCACCGAACGCCCCCGCACCACACCCGCATTCAGCGGGCTGAGCGGGTTCCCGACCGGTCCGGTAAGCCCGCTCAGCGCGCTGAATCGGGCTCGGGCTCGCCCCAGCGGTGGGTGAGGAGGCGAACTCGGGTGGTGAGGATGTCCGCGGCGGCTTCGGGGTCGGCGGTGCGACCGGCCGCCAGGCCGATGAGGTAGGCGGTGAGGGGGGCAGCGGGGCGGGCCACGGTATGGGCTACGTCTCGGGAGATGTCCAGGATGCGGGTCTGCATGGCGCTGGGCGCCACGGCGTCGGTGATGTCCAGCTCGCGGCAGACCGCGTCGACCCACTCCTCCAGTGTGTTCACCCGGACACCTTCTCATCACCGATCGACCGCATCGACCACGAACCCGGTGCACGCCGCCTCTGGCGACGGGGCAAGGCTGGCGGAGTGCACCGGATACAGGACCAGATACTGGATGCGTCGAACCAGTCGAACCAGTCGAACCAGTCGAACCAGTCGGGGCAGGAGAGGCCGGACCGGCAGCGACGGCGCGTGGTCAGCTATGCGCAGCAGCGCGCGGGCCGGATGACTCCAGGACAGCGACGCAGCTGGGACCGGAACTGGGAGCGGCTGGGCCGTGACATCGCCGACCTGCCCGAGGGCCCGCTGGACACCAGCGGCTGGTTCGGTCGCCGCGCCCCGGTGGTGCTGGAGATCGGCTCCGGAATGGGCGAGTCCACCGCAACGATGGCCGCCGCAGCACCCGAGGTCGACCATCTCGCCGTCGAGGTCTACCAGCCGGGACTGGCCCAGTTGTTGCTGCGCGCCGAGCACGCTCACCTCACCAACCTGCGGCTGCTGCGCGGCGACGCGCAGGAACTGCTCACCCAGCGCATCGCCCCCGCCAGCCTGCACGGCGTGCGGATCTACTTTCCCGACCCCTGGCCCAAGCGGCGTCATACCAAGCGCCGCCTGGTGAACCAGGAGTTCGTGACGCTGGTGACGTCGCGGTTGGCACCCGGCGGCACACTGCACCTGGCCACCGACTGGGAGCCCTACGCTGTCCAGATGCGCGCGGCGCTCGCCGGCGAGCCCACCCTGCGCAACACCGTGGCCGGCGATGCCGGAGGGACTCCAGGCCCAGCGGGTGCGAACGGCTATGCCCCCCGGCCGGCGTGGCGGCCGGTCTCCAAGTTCGAGCAACGCGCTCTGGAGGAGGGCCGTCCCGTGTGCGATCTGCTGTTCTCCCGGGTTTGACCAGCGACGACATGGGTGCAGAGGATTAGTCTGATTGGCGGTGCCCGGTCACGCCTCCGGTGAATACCCTTGCCCCCTGTGACTGCCCTCGATGATCATCCGTTCGCCGTGCCGCCCGCGCGGTTTCCCGTAGCGCGCCAGGCCGGCCCAACACCGGAGCAGGCCGCCGACGTGGCGTCGGGGGACGAATCGGAGTTCGATCTGGCCGAGGCGCAGGAGTTCCTGGAGCTGTTCCACACCGAGTACCCGCAGGCCGGGCCGTTGCGCTCTCGGCTGGCGCAGGTGCGCGCGGAGGTCGCCGTGCACGGCACGTACCGGCACACGTCCCTCGAACTCGCCTTCGGCGCGCGGGTGGCCTGGCGCAACGCGGCACGCTGCATCGGCCGGCTCTACTGGCGCCGCCTGCGGGTCCGCGATCTGCGTCATGTCACCGATGCCGCGATGGTGGCCGTGGAGTGCACCGAGCATCTCCGGCTGGCCACCCGCGGCGGCCGGATCCGCCCGCTGATCTCGATTTTCGCCCCGGACGCCCCCAGCCGGCCCGGCCCCCGGATCTACAACGAACAGCTGATCCGCTACGCGGGCTACCGCGAACGGCACGGGGGGGTACGCGGCGACCCGCGATATGTGGATTTCACCTCAGCGCTGATCCAGCGTGGCTGGCAGCCACCCGAGCTCCGCGGGCACTTCGATGTGCTGCCTCTGATAGTGGAGACCGCTCAGGACGGACCCCGGATCACCGAGGTGCCCCGGGACGCCGTCCTCGAAGTGCCGTTGCGCCATCCCGAGCTCGCCTGGTTCGACGAGCTGGACCTGCGTTGGCACGCGGTGCCCGCGATCTCCCACATGCGGCTGCGGATCGGCGGGGTGGACTATCCGGCCGCTCCGTTCAACGGCTGGTACATGGGTACCGAGATCGGCGCCCGCAACCTCGCCGACGTCGACCGTTACGACCTGCTGCCAACGGTCGCCGAGCGACTCGGCCTGGATCTCTCCACTCCTCGATCGCTGTGGCGGGATCGGGCCCTGGTCGAGGTGAACCGCGCGGTGCTGCACTCCTTCGACACCGACGGAGTCATCCTCGCCGACCACCACACCGAGTCGGAGCGCTTCCTCACCCACCTCGACCGGGAGGAGCGGTTCGGACGCAACTGCCCGGCCGATTGGTCCTGGATCGTGCCACCGATGTCCGGCTCACAAACCGGGGTCTTCCACCGCTACTACGACACCGCCGAGCAGCGTCCCACCTTCATTCTCGACGCCGATGCCCGGCTGCGCGCGACAAAAGGGTGCCCGCGGTAGCGCCGTCCACCCGGCCGATGCGGCAGGATCGGTTCCTATGAACCCGGCGCAGCCCCCAACTCCTCCCACCACGCTCCTCGTCTGGGACGCGCCCAACATCGACATGAGTCTGGGCACGATCCTCGGCGGCCGGCCCAGTTCCGCGTCCCGGCCGAGGTTCGACGCGCTCGGACGCTGGCTGCTCGCTCGGGCCGGAACCGACACCGAGGCCGAGGCCACGGTGTTCACCAACGTCGCCTCGAGCAGCACCGATTTCGTGCGGCCCTGGGTGGAAGCATTGCGCAACACCGGCTTCGCGGTGTTCGCCAAGCCCAAAATCGATGACTCGGACATCGACGAGGACATGCTCACCCACATCCGTTCCCGCCACGAGCAGGGGGTGCTGCGCCAGCTGCTGGTGGCGTCCGGAGACGGCCGAGCCTTCCGCGAGCCGCTCGAGGTCCTCGTGGCCGAAGGCGTGCACGTCACGGTGCTCGGGTTCCGGGAGCACGCGTCGTTCGCCGTCAACTCCGGCGTGCTGGACTTCGCGGACCTGGAAGACATCCCGGAGCTGTTCCTGCAGCCGCTGCCCCGGATCACCCTGGAGACACTGCCCCCCGAGGGCGCGTGGCTGGCTCCGCTACGGCCGCTCTCCGCCCTGCTACGGCACGGCAACGCCGGGTCGACCCTGTGACGGGGCACGCGGCCCCCGTGAGTGG
>JBOHHE010000364.1:0-5645 GCA_050700355.1 Pseudonocardiaceae bacterium | reverse complement strand
GTCTGGTGACGGGTTGCGCCACCCTATGAGCTGAGGAAACGCCGGGTGTGACGGCTTGGCTGGCCTCTACTAACCTGTCACACCCGTCACGGAACAGACCCCACAGCCAGTCTATTGAGTGGCCATCGTGACCGCACGTCATCCCGCAGCCCGTATGGTTGGCTTGCTTGACAGATCAGCGGCGACGCAGACCGACGATCTTGCACGTCTCGGTCCAGCACTGCTCGCAGGTGGGCCAGAGCCAGTCTGCGTCGGTGGGCGGAACCGGGCGGTCGACCGTCGTGCCGCACAGGGTGTGCAGCGGTGCCCCGGTCGGTGCGGTGCTGTCACAGGCCCGGATGGCGTGGCGCTGCCCGGTCACCGGTAGCCACCAGAACGTGCGCGGAGCAGGAAAGATCTCGCTCACCGCCTCACGCCCGATCATCAAGGTCACCTCGGCCTGGGTTGCGATCACTGGAATCACGACCGGGAACCGGTGGGGGGAGGACCGATCCCCGGCCGTGATGTGAGAGCCCCGGCGGTGCTGGGGGAGCGCGGCACCGGAGCCCCCGCTCGTACGCCCTTGCGAACGAGCTGAAATCATCCTTTCGGCGGAGTGGTATTGGCGGAATGTCAGCAGCCCGCCATCACGGCGCCACGGACACGCCCACGGCCTGGGAGAACAGAAGTGACCCACCGACCAGCACGGACGCTGCTCGAACAACTCATCCGGGAACGATGTCTGACCTTTGAGGAGTTCGTGGAACACGCCGAAGCCTTCGCCCGCGACCACCGCGAACCGGGGACCCTGAGCCTGCGCCACCTTCAGCGTCTCGTGAGCGGCCGCCCGCCCGGCACCCTCCGCCCAGCAAACGCGCGACTGCTCGAACGACTCTTCGGCGAGTCGATCAGCGCCCTGCTCGCGCCACCGAAGACCAATAGCGGTCGTAATGATGATGACCCCGCCAGCGAACTACGCCAGCTACTCGCAACGGCCCGACGTATCGACAGTTCGACGATCGCACTCCTGCATCAGCAACTCGACACCATCCGCCGACTCGACCGCAAACTGGGTGCAGCGATCGTCCGCGACGAACTTACCGCCAAAATCCACCAAGTCGATCTGCTCACCACACACAGCCTCGCCCCTGGAACTCGGGAACCACTCGCCGCCCTGCTTTCCGAGATGCACACCCTCGCCGGATGGCAAGCACTCGACCTCGGCAATGTCACCGAATCATGGCACCACTACGAACAGTCCCGATCTGCCGCCGCGCAATCCGACTCCATCCCGCACGAATCCCACGCCGCAGCCGAACAAGCATTCGTCCTCATCGACACCGCAGCGACCGGCGACGCGGTAGAACTGCTCGACGACGCCCGACACCGCGCCGATCCAGCCTCTCCCCGCATCCTGCGGGCCTGGCTCGCTGCCGCCCACGGCGAGGCCCTCGCCGCACACGGCGACCGCAGCGCCAGCCTGCGCGCATTCGACCGGGCAGCCACGCTGCTACCAGCCGACCCCTCCGACGAACAGCCCTACGTCGCGCTCAACACCGTCCACCTCGCCCGCTGGCGCGGCCACGCACTCGCCCGCTTCGGCGACCCCGACGCCATCGCGGTTCTCACCGACGCACTCGCCCGACTCGACCCCACTTTCGTCCGCGCCGAGACAGCACTCCGCGTCGATCTAGCAACAGCCCTCACGGCCACCGGCGACCGGGACAAAGCACGCGAACACGCCAGCCATGCAGCGCAGCTCGCCGCACAAGTCGGCTCAGCACGTCAGCGCCAGCGAATCACGATCATCCAGGCTGCCGTCTGTTAACCGCCGAGCGTAACCTTCCGCCGCTCTGCCTCCGCCTCGGCCACAGTGTATGCGTGCGAGCACGCCGGATTGTGGACGCCTGCCATTCCGATCCACATCGAGATACAAAGGCGCGATCGAGGGGGTGCAATAGCTCTCGACCACGGCGATCTTACGCAGGAGCGTCCGCACTTGCCCATTTCGGCAACCCCGACGCCATCAGCATCCTTACCAGCGCCGTTATCCAGCGACTCTTCATTCGTCTGTGCCTCACTATGCGCTAGCCATTAATTCAACAATCTCCGCTCCCTCGGAGAAGGGCGCGGAGTGAATCCATCCTTCTCGCGCTGGGTGGTGCGCATGACCTATGGACCTCCTTCTACCAACACCGTCACCGAGATGCTCGGGCGGGGAGGCAGTGCAACAACGCTGAAACCGCTGCACCCCGCACCTCCCTGTGTGTCGTCCACTAACCAACATGTAATGATCATATTACTATGCGTGATATACTTACAACAGTGTAACTACTCTAGGAGAGGGACAGGGTTCGCTAGACCCGACGGATAGGTTTGAGTGAAAATCAATAAAATTGTATACGGTGCCAATTTTCGGCACGCCAATTCAGTGGCATTCGATATAGTGAGGGGTCAATTACAGCATGACGGTGCAGTCCGGTTCAGATAGCAAGGGCACCCCGCGGTTCCACGGACTATTTGTTGGCATCAATACGTATGAGTCATCGGACATAGATAATTTGGTCTCCGCTGTTAGAGACGCGACCGCCCTCCATGCCCTGTTCACCGATAACCTCGGGGGCGACTGTACGCTTCTCGCGGATGCCGACGCCACCAGTCAGCGCATCCGCGCCGAATTAGCGAGGCTTTGCACGTCGAGCGTAGAAAATGACACCGTTGTAATTGTTTTTTCTGGTCATGGCAGCACCACTCATGAGCTGATGACCTATGATGCAGATTTGTACAATCTTGCAGTGACCGGGCTTCCGTTGAGTGAGCTTACGGAGCTCGTAAGTGCCATCCCTGCGCGACACCTGTTGGTTGTGCTTGACTGCTGCTTCTCAGGTGGGGCTGGCGCAAAAGTACTCAATGCTCCTCTTATTCCACGAGGTTCACGAGGTCTTCCGCTTTCCACTGAGGCTTTGCTTATAAATATGGCTGGTACTGGGCGACTAATCCTTACGGCCTCGGCGGCAGATGAGGAGGCTTGGGAAGACCTACGTCTTGGTCACGGTTTGCTTACTTATCATTTGCTGAAAGCACTGCTTGGAACAGAGAATATCGCTACGAACGGCCGTATTAGCCTCTTTGATCTTCTCAAGTATGTCACGCAACGAGTGGTGTCAAGTGCATCAAGCGGCTTTAGTGCTCGACAGCACCCCACACTTCGTGGCCGATGGGATGGAGAAGTTATCTGGCCGACTTTCGTGCCAGGTCCTCGCTACAACGCACTGTATCCACCAACCACCAAGAGCCCGGTAACAGCTGGTATCCGCAGCCTTGCGGCACATGGACTATCCGAGCCTGTGCTTGAGGCTTGGGCCGCTAATCTGCCGGGGCTCAACTCGCTTCAGCAGGACGCCATCAATGAGGCTGGGCTCTTGCGAGGCGAGAATATCCTTGTGATGGCTCCGACATCATCGGGCAAGACCATGATTGGCGAGCTGGCCGCATTACGCGCTACGGAGAATGGTGGAAGGTCAGTCTTCTTGCTTCCGACTAAAGCGCTGGTCAATGAGCAGTACGAGCGGTTTTCACGCGTGTATGGCCCCGCCGGTGTGCGAGTTATCCGGGCGACTGGAGATATCGCGGAACAAGTCTCTGAGCTTCTGCGCGGACAATTTGATCTTGCCATTCTCACGTATGAGAGGTTCGGCAACTTGGTACTTGCTTTGCCGTACCTTGTGCGTCTGGTATCGGTCATAGTCATCGACGAGATACAGACCATCATTGACGGCTCGCGGGGCGAGTACCTGGAACTTTTCCTTACGCTTGTTAAAAGCCGTAAAGAGGAAGGTATTGAGCCTCAGATTGTGGCGCTATCTGCCGTGCTCGGCGACCTCGGCGGCCTCGACAGTTGGCTGGAAGCGCACCTCCTTCGGCGAACTGCACGCCCGGTACCGCTCGACGAGGGACTGCTTGACCCTAGTGGAGTCTACCGTTACGTCGATGTTGACGGCGTAGAGCGGAGCGAACAGCTCATTCCAGCTCAATTCGGCGAGCCAAGGGCACAGACTTTACTCGTCCCATTAGTACGCAAGCTCGTAGCAGACGGTCAGCAAGTGATTGTTATTCGCGGCACGCGCGGTGATGCCCGCGGTGCCGCCAGATACCTTGCAGCGTCGCTCGGGCTTCCATCAGCAACTCAGGTTCTTGCGGATCTGCCAGCTGGTGACCCTAGCCTAGCGAGCGCCGATTTGCGCCGGTGCCTGCAAGGCGGCACAGCCTTTCATATCGCCCATCTTGACCCTGAAGAGCGTCGCGTGGTCGAAGAGCAGTTTCGGCTACCGGGCAGTCAGATTCGAGTGATAGTGGCAACGACGACACTTGCCCAGGGTATGAATATGCCCGCCGAGACGGTAATCATGCCAGAGCTAAGTCGGCGGACAGGTCGCAATACGTTCCAATGGTACAAAGTCGCAGAGTATAAGAATATCGCTGGTCGTGCAGGACGCCTTGGTCTTACCAGCCGGGGGCGTGCCATCGTATTATCCCATGGGAACGCGGATAGAAGCCGTATTTGGGAACGGTATATCAAGGGTTCGCCCGAAGATATTCACTCGACCCTGCTTGATCCGGATGCAGACGCATATACACTCGTGCTTCGTGTCGTCGCGATTGTGTCTGGCCGGGCAGAGGGGCGTGCGCTGAAGCGCGATGCAGTCGTAGCAGTGCTCGCAAATAGTTTTGCTGCGCATCAAGCGAGGCTTGCAGGCACAGGTGATGCGTTTGAGCCATCACGTATAGACCAAATTCTGCACGAGCTACGGCAAGCGCTGTTCATTGACGAGGTCGGTGATGATGAAATACAGCTCAATACACTTGGCGCGCTTGTGGCGCAGAGTGGTCTTACTGTGCGTTCCGCCATACGTGTTACGAACGTACTGCGCAGGGTCCAGCCAGGAGAGCTGAACCCTACGACGCTCATCGCAGCGGCACAGGTGACTGAAGAACTTGATGACATGCGCCTCGTTGTAAACGTGAAAGGTGTGGGGGTAGAAATTCAGACATTCGTTGGTGCTCTTCACCGGCGAGGAGCGGCTCACTATGTTGTTGACACTCTTGGTGCATATGGTGATTCGGTAGCCACAGCAGCCCGAGCAAAGAAGGCTATAGCCTGTTTGCTATGGATCAATGGTGTACCCGCCGTGCAACTCGAACGTAGTGTTATGCAACATTGGAAGGATAAAGATGCAATCGGTCCGGTCAGGGCAGTGGCAGCGAGGACACATGACGTTATAGGGACGGTAATCGGAATAGCGATAGAGCTGCACCCGACCGCAAATATAGTGAAACTAGCAACACTACTACCAGCCCAGCTTGAACTGGGCATTCCAGCTGGCCTTGCCCCGCTTGCGATAGCTGGTGCTAATCTCCAACGCGAGCATTATCTACGGCTCATCGACGGGGGCTTAACTACACCTGAGCTTATTGATAAGGCGGATAACGACAAGCTCCTAGAGCTTCTGGGTGGCGATAAAGAACGCCTTCGTTTGTTGCTAGTATCGCGTAATTGAAGTTCCTTTTTTTATGAAGGTGGTCCGGCGTTTGCTGGTTGCCTTGCTGATGATGACTTCGGCGGGCTTGGTCCAGTTGAATGGCTGACAGTCTTTGTTGTAGTGGGT
>JBOHHE010000363.1:0-25063 GCA_050700355.1 Pseudonocardiaceae bacterium | reverse complement strand
CTATAGCACTCAACGCCACTCACGGGGCCACCCGTAGGGTGGCGCCCTATGGCGAGCCTGGCGCAGTGGGTGGAGGGAGCCCGGCCGCGCACGCTGCCGAACGCGATCGCTCCGGTGCTGGCCGGCTGGGGCGCGACCGCCGCGCTCGGTCCATTGCCCTGGGGCCGGGCCCTGCTGGCACTGGTCGTCGCGCTGGCGTTGGTGATCGGGGTCAACTACGCCAACGACTACTCCGACGGCATCCGCGGCACCGACACCGACCGGGTTGGACCGATGCGGCTGGTCGGATCCGGAGCCGCCGAAGCGAACGCGGTACGCACCGCCGCGCTGGGAAGCTTCGCCGTCGCGGTGGTGGCCGGGCTTGCGCTGATCGCGCTGGCAGGGCGCTGGTGGCTGCTGGGCGTCGGGGTGGCCAGCATCGCCGCAGCCTGGTTCTACACCGGGGGACGACGCCCTTACGGCTATCTGGGGCTGGGTGAGCTGGCGGTGTTCGTCTTCTTCGGACCGGTTGCGGTACTGGGCACCCAGTACGTTCTCATTGATCGGGTCACCCTGCCCGGCGCTCTCGCGGCCATCGCGGTTGGCGCGCTGGCCGCCGCTGTCCTGGTGACGAACAACCTGCGCGACGTGCCCACCGACGCCACCGCGGGCAAACGCACCCTCGCCGTTCGGCTCGGCCCGCGCCGGACCCGCCTGCTGTACGCCGCCCTGGTCGCCGTCCCGTTCGTGGTCACGCTCGGCCTTGCGCTGCGCCATCCGGCCGCGTTGGTCGCTCTGATCGCGCTGGCCCTGGCGGTACGGCCGCTGCGGCAGGTCCGCGTCGGCGCCGAGGGGCGTGCCCTGATCCCAGTGCTGCGCGACACCGCACTGACGATGCTGGTGTGGGCCGCCACAACCGGCGTCGCGCTGGCGCTCTGACGCTGCCTCGCGCATCACCCTTTGCCGCGGAGCTGGTCCCGCAGTTGAGCTCGCTCGGCACGCCGACGCGCACTGGCCACCGCCATCCCCTCAGCCACCCGCATCCGCAGCGGCCGCAGCAGCACCATGGACATCGGCAACGCGATCACCAGCGCAAGCAATACAGCGACCAACAGTGGCACCTTCACCAGCACCAAGCCCGCCGCTACCAGCCCCACCAAACCGAGCCGAGCCGCACTGTAAAGAACCACGTCCCGCCCAAAATCCGACCTCTCCGCCACGCCGGGCGAGAATACCCGCACACCCAACCCCGCTGGGCAGGATAACCAGGCTCCGACAACCTGCTGAGCCCGCTGGATGCAGGGGTGGACCGGGGTTACTACTCTAGGTGGAGAGCTATGGGAGGTAATCACTGTGCAGTATCTGCTGGCGGCTGTCGGGGCGGTGGGGGTAACGGCGCTGCTGTGGAAGGCGTTCGGGCCGCAACGGCGGGTCGGTGGAAGGCCAGCACTCGCTCCCGACGACGACCCGGACTTCCTGCGTAACCTGAACCGCAAAAAGCCCGACGAGCAGGGATGAGCCCAGTCCGCTAAGAGCGTGCCCGCAGGACCGCGTTCGGGAAATCATCGGCGACGGTGGCCGCCAACTCCAGAGCGGCGAGCCGGGCGCGCGGGCCGAGCTGATCGAGGTCGATCTCTCCGCCCTCCTCCAGGTGCTCGTCAAAGGGCATCCGGCAGACCGAACGGCAGCGGGCCGCGAAGTGCAGGGCGACCCGATCGAGGTCCACTTTTCCGGAGGTCGGTCGCACGGAGTTGATGACGGCGACGGAGCGGCCGACCAGTTCCTGGTAACCGTGCGCATCCAGCCAATCCAGGGTGGCCGAGGCTGAGCGAGCGCCGTCGATCGAACCGGACGACACGATGACCAGTGAGCCGGCCATGTCCAGGACGCCCTTCATCGCGGAATGCATCAGCCCGGTCCCGCAGTCCGTGAGCAGGATGTTGTAGAAGTGCTCGAGCAGGGTGACCGTGCGGCGGTAATCGTGTTCGCTGAACGCCTCTGACACCGCTGGATCCTGCTCGCTGGCCAGGATCTCCAGCCGGCTGGGACCCTGCGAGGTATAGGCCCGGATGTCGGAGTAGCGGCTGATCCGCTGAGCGTCGCGCAGCAGGTGCCGAACCGTGGCGGTGGTCTCCAGCGGGATCTTCTGAGACAGTGTGCCCCGGTCCGGGTTGGCGTCCACCGCGATCACACGATCTCCCCGCAGCGAGGAGAACGTCGAACCCAGCAGTGTCGTGATGGTCGTTTTGCCGACGCCCCCCTTAAGGCTCAGCATGGCAATCTTGTAGCAGCCCTGCAATGGCTGGTTGATCCTGGCGATCAGTTCCCTGCGCTGGATGTCCGTCGGGCTCTCCCCGACGTTGAGGGTGCGCCCGGATGCCACGAAAACGGCCCGCCGCCAGCCGGACTGCGGTGCTCGCTTGCCCTGCGGGAGCAACCGGGCCGAAGACAGGTCGTGCGCCGGAGAATGCTGTGCGTATCCCCCGGAGCGCTCCCGGTCCTGGTGCATCTCGGGCTCGTCCTGCAATCCGGTCACGCTGCTGTGCCTCCTATTAATCGCCCGACACTCTTGAGAATAAACACACTAGAGCCCGGCGTAGGAGTGCAAGCCCGCGATCACGATGTTGACGAAGAAGAAATTGAACACCATCACCGAGAAACCCACCACATTGATCCAAGCCGCTCGAGAACCACGCCATCCCGCGGTCGCCCTGGCGTGCAGGTAGCAGGCGTAGACCACCCAGGCGACCAGCGCGAAGGTCTCCTTCGGATCCCAACCCCAGTAGCGGCCCCACGCGACTTCCGCCCAGATGGCGCCGGTGATGAGGGTAAAGGTCCAGATCGGAAAGGCGACCACCGTGGTGCGGTAGGCCAGCCGGTCCAACGTGGCGCTGGCCGGCAGCCGCGAGGCGGACTGCCCCACTCGCTCCCGCACGAGGTACAGCACGCTGGCCACCCCGGAAACCAGCAGGATGCCCGACGAGGTGGCCGCCGCCGAGACGTGGATCACAATCCAATACGAGTTCAAGGCCGGGATCAGCGGCGCGACATCGGCATAGAGAACTGTGCCGCCCAGGAACATCAGCACGACGACGGGCAGCAGCACGAACATCCCGAGTTGCCGCAGCGCCGGTGCGCTGGCGCGTTGCCGGTGCAGCACGACCAGCCACGCGAGCACCGCGACGAAGCAGAGCACCGAGGTGAACTCGTACATATTGCCCCAGGGCACCCGCGCTGCCGCAGCTCCGCGCAACACCAGCGAACAGCCGTGCACGGCCGTGGCCAGAGCCGTGAGCGCGACCGCTGAGCGGCCGATCCGCTCAGGCCTGCTCCGGCCGTACTCCGGTGGCGCCAGCGTCGCTACCGGACCTTCACCGCCGACGCCGGTCCGCTGCGCGGCAGCAGCCAAGGAATGAACCCGCCCGCCCGCATACTCGACGGCGTGCAACACCATCGCGAACAGGTAAAGCACCAGCGCAGTACCGTATGCCAGATCACTATAGGACGCCAACACCGGATCGACCGGCATCGTCCACCAGCCCTTCCTCAATGCCCCAGTCTCGACAGCCCCCCAGCTCCAGCGCCTCCCGATCTCGGCTTCCTGCGTCTCCGAGCCGCAATCCTCAACGCCCCTTCGTCGCCCCCGACGACACCGGTGGCTGTTCAACCTCTGGCAGCAGCAGGTCGGCGGCGATCCGGTCGAATTCCTCGCCGTACCCAGCGGCCTCGGTGCGGGCCAACCCACCCAGCTCGACCACCGTACCGTCCGGTTCTCCCAGCGCGGCGCGCACCCAGAACCGCCGGCGCTTCACCGAAAGCGATAGTCCCAGGCCGCCGAGCACCAGTCCGGCGAAGCCGAGCACCCAGAGCTGAGCCGGGTCGTAGGACACCTGCAACGAGACGAACCGGGTCACCCCGTCGAATCGCACAGTGGTGGCGTCGGGCAGGCGCAGCTGCTCACCGGGACGCAGGTTCTGCCGCGCCACCTGCTTGAGCCGTCCGGAGTCCACCATGGACTGATCGATCGAGAAGATCGACTGGCCTCGGCCGGAGTTGTTGCCCAGATCACCCTGGAGCACGTCGATCGCCACGGCCGGATCAAGCAGATCCGGGAATCCGGAGGTCAGCAGCGCACCCTGGAATGCGGCAGTCGGGGCGAACAGGCCGGTGATCGCGAGCTGGCGGGTTCGCCGCTGCGCGTCGTCGGTTACTCCAGGCGGGTCGAACTTGGTGGTGCCCTCGGCGAGCTGGGTGGCATTGTCCACCGGCCGCCACTGCACCACGGCGCTGCGCTGCTGACCGTCGGGAAAGGTGACGGTGAACTCCGGGGCGTAGCCGTGCCCGAGCAGGTAGACCCGCGAGTCGCCCATCCGCAGCGGATCATTGACCTTCAGCTGATAGGGCTGCCAGATGTTACCGGCCAGCTCGTCGGGCCCCTGGTAGGCAAGATCGGCGCGGAACTGCTGTGGCTGACCGGTGTTCAGGTAGGTCGGGGTGAACTCGTCGACCCGCACGCAGAATGGAGCGAGTTCGGTGCCGTCCACCGAGAGGCCGGGGCGGAACGAGTCGTAGGCCAGGGGGCCGGAGTTGCAGAACTGTGCGCCGTTGGCGAGCACGATCACCTGGCCCTCGTAGCCCACCAGCTTGCCGATCGCGAACGACACCAGCAGCCCGAGCAGCGCGACGTGGAAGACCAAGTTGCCCGCTTCGCGCAGATACCCCCGCTCCGCGGACAGCGTGCGGGCACCGTCGTCTTCTTGCTTCTCGACCATCCGCCAGCCACGCAGCCTGTGCCGAGCCCTCGCGATGACCTCGGCTGGGGTGACATTGATCTCGCCGCTGGCATGGTGCGGGAGCCGGGCCAGGTTGCGGGGCGTACTCACCGGAGCTCGGCGCAGCTGGCGGGCGTACTCGACGGTGCGCGGCACCACGCAGCCAACCAAAGACACGAACAGCAGCAGGTAGATCGCGGCGAACCAGGGGCTGGCGAAAACCGCGAAAAAGCCCAGTCGGTCCAGCACCGGCGCCAGGGTGGGGTGCTGCGCCTGGTAGGTCCGGACCCGCTCCGGATTCAGCGAGTACTGCGGCAGCAGCGCCCCCGGCAGCGCGGCCAGCGCCAGCAGGAACAGCAGCACCAACGCGGTGCGCATACTGGTCAGCCCGCGCCAGGTGTTACGGGTCAGCGCTGTCAGCTGCGTCAACCGGGTCATCAGATCGGCGTCTCGAAACCCGCGACCGGCTCACGCAGCATGGCGACGAACTCCGCCCACAACCCCGTGACCAGCAGAACGCCCACCACGATCAGCATCACACCGCCGATCAGCTGCACTCTGCGGACGTGCGTTCGCAGCCAGCCCAACGCGCGCACGGCCCGCTGGGCGCCGAGGGCGAGCAGCAGAAACGGCACCCCCAGCCCGGCGCAGTAGGCGGCTACCAGCAGTACCCCGCGGCCAAGGCCGTCGCCGGGAGAGCTGACCGCCAGTGCAATCACACCGGCGAGGGTAGGCCCGAGGCAGGGCGTCCAGCCGAGCCCGAACACCGCGCCCAGCAGCGGAGCGCCAAGGATGTGCCTCGGTCCCAGGCCCGGCCGAGGGTGGATACGCACTTCCCGCTGCAACGCGGGCACCAGCCCGACGAACACCAGGCCCATCCCGATCGTGACCACGCCACCGACCCGTTGCAAGGTCAGCTCGCTCGCAGCCAGCAGGTCCACGAGACCGAGCACGCTCACCACGGCTGCGGTGAACACCACCGAGAATCCGAGCACGAACAGCGCCACCGCCCCCACCACCCGGCCCCGCGCCGCCCCCCCGTCGGCACCCACCAGCCCCGTGAGGTATGCCAGATACCCCGGCACCAACGGCACCACACATGGCGAAGCGAAGCTGACCGCCCCAGCCAGCACAGCCAACCCAGCCGCCAGCAACAGCGGCCCGGAAGTGGCGATCTCGGTCAGCCCCACGCCGGTCAGCCTAGGTCTGGGTAACCCGTCAAGTACCGCCAACCCCGGTGGCGGATGCTCTCAACGGCTATCAACCCCCCACGATGCGCGTGGGGAACCAGGGTCAGAGCCATCGGCGCGGCGCCGCTACCCTCGGCCGGTGTGAGCTTCGTTGGATATGACCTCGTCGTCGTCGGTTCCGGTTTCTTCGGCCTCACCGTGGCTGAGTGTGCCGCTGACCAGCTGAACAAGCGGGTACTCGTGCTGGATCGGCGTCATCATCTCGGTGGCAACGCCTACTCCGAGGCGGATCCCGATACTGGAATCGAGGTACACCGCTATGGCGCGCATCTGTTCCACACCTCGAACAAGCGCGTGTGGGAGTACGTGAACCGATTCACCGATTTCACGGGTTACCAGCATCGAGTGCTCACGATCCACCAAGGGCAGGTGTACCCATTCCCCATGGGTCTGGGTCTCATCTCACAGTTCTTCGGACGGTACTTCACCCCGGACGAGGCCCGCGCGCTCATTGCCGAGCAGGCCGGCGAAATCGACGGCAAAAATGCGGCGAATCTTGAAGAGAAGGCTATCTCGCTGATCGGGCGTCCACTCTACGAGGCGTTCGTCCGTGATTACACAGCCAAACAATGGCAGACCGACCCCCAGGAGTTGCCCGCCGCGACCATCGCGCGGCTGCCGGTGCGCTACAACTTCAACAACCGCTACTTCAACGACACCTACGAAGGTCTTCCCGCTAACGGCTACACCGCGTGGCTGGAGAAGATGGCAGACCACCCCAACATCGAAATTCGGCTGAACACAGACTACTTCGATTGCCGGGACGATATCCCCGAACGTACTCCAACCATCTATACCGGCCCCCTCGACAGGTACTTCGACTACGCCGAGGGCTGGCTCGGCTGGCGCACCCTGGACTTCGAGCGTGAAGTAGTGCGGGACAGCGGCGACTTTCAGGGCACCCCGGTCATGAACTACGCCGACGCGGACACGCCCTTCACTCGTATCCTCGAATTCCGCCACTTCCACCCGGAGCGTGACCACTACCCGACCGACAAGACGGTCATCGTGCGGGAGTTCTCCCGATTCGCCGACAAAGAAGACGAGCCATACTACCCGATCAACACTCCCGAAGACCGGGCGAAGCTGGAACGCTACCGCGAGCTCGCCAAGTCCGAAACCACACAGCGCAACATTCTGTTCGGCGGCCGCCTGGGCACCTACAAGTACCTGGACATGCACATGGCCATCGGCTCGGCCCTCTCCATGTTCGACAATAAAATCGCCCCGTATTTCACCGAAGGTCGTGCCCTGCACGGCTCCATCGACGACTAAGGGCCAATAGGTACCGATAGGAAGTCGACCGCGTTAGGTCGTGATTCCTAACCGTTGAGCGAACTCCTTCAACGCCAGTGGCGCGTCGGGTTCGATGCGCAAGAGATCTTGTGTCATCGTGCGTACGAGCCGATGGTTGCGAACCTGTTCCGGTGTGATTCGCTCCGCGTCTTCAAGCGCAGCCAAGGCCCGTTCGGCGTTACGGCGCTGGGTCCATGCAAATGCAACGTCAATAAGCAGGCGTCCTTGACGTTGGACGGACAACTGTGACGCATCGATCAGTCCCGCCCGACGGATGGCGTCGCCCGCGTCTCCGAGCTCGACGGCAACAGCCACCTCATGCAGGGCGACATTGGTCGGCCCGAACTCAGTGTGGTAATCATTCCGGTCCGCCCCAAGCCTCACGGCTATGTCGCGAGCACGATCCAGATATCGCCACGCTTCCGTCGCCCGCTCGGTTCGGGCCGCGATGACCGCTAACTGCAACGTCAGAGCACCGTAGACGCTGAGGGCCTCGGGCACATCCTGTTCGACCAGGTTCGTCAAGGCTGCCGTGGCTGTGGTGGCGGTATGTTCAGCCTGATCCAACTGCCGGGCATGTTGGAACACAAGCGTGAGGCGAAAGGCCCCTTCAGCCATGAGTAATGGGTCACCGGCTCGGCTCGCATCGGAGATTGCGCGCTCGGCCGCGACCCAAGCCGCATCGAACTGTCCCAATTTTGCCAGGACTGAGGCGCATGCGTGGTAGCTACGCGCCAGCAGTGCGAAGACGTCGGCCACGTCGCGTTCTCTGGCAGCCACCTCCAGTCGTGGCAGGAGGGTCTCGAGTAGAGCGACCAGCTCGGCATACCGCGAACTGTGCGCGAGAATCCAGGCGCGGTCCGTGTCCACCCGCAATGCTTCCAGGTCGTATACGAGTGGCTTTCCGAGCGCAGCGTGAAGTGCGTAGTTGGCGCTGAGCAGCAGGCGTAGGGATACGGCATCCGCCGGACGTTCCTCTGCGACCGCCTTCGGCGCGGTCGGCGCGAGGTCGGCGAGGGAAATCTCTAGTACGCGGGCGATGGCTTCGAGAACCTCCAGGCTCTTGACGGGGCGCACTCCCCGTTCAACCTGCGAGAGCCACGCCTCGGAACGGTTGACCATCGGTGCGAACTTTCGCTGCGAAAGACCGTGTCGCTGCCGGTAGAAGGCGATCTTGCGGCCGAGGGCCACATCCTGCTCAGTCATCCGCAGGCAGACCCTTCG
This sequence comes from Pseudonocardiaceae bacterium, assembly GCA_050700355.1. Taxonomy (GTDB): domain Bacteria; phylum Actinomycetota; class Actinomycetes; order Mycobacteriales; family Pseudonocardiaceae. The sequence goes on along the minus strand of JBOHHE010000363.1, from coordinate 16,542 downwards.
AGGTGATCGGCTTGATGAACTCCACTCGCGCTGACAAGACGTACCGTTGCCGCTCGGTCAGGAAGTGGATGGTGTGAGGCTGGCGCCCGTGTTCCTCGAATGCCTCTTGATCACGGTAGACCTCGTAGAAGACGCGCGCCAGCGGCGCATCCGCAACCTGGTGCGTCACATAGACGAGGGTGCCAGGCTCCTTCGCCAGGATGCCCTGCGCGGTGGCCTCGACCAGCCGGTCGAAGGCTTGCGCACTCGCTTGATCGTGCAGTTCGAAGCGCGCTACCAGCGCGTACATCCCGGCTCCTCCGCTTCTGTTGACCCGCAACAGAGTACGGCACACGTACCGATGTACAAGTTGTCAGAGGACTGTTCACGCAGGTCAGATCCACCTTGGAGATCATCTTAACCGGTTCCGTAATTTTATACTAGACAGATATAAAAGTAAGCCATAGAGTAAGTGGTGTGCTCGCTGGAGTGTCCAGTCACGACAGGTCTCCAGGAAGGGAGTTGCGCCATGAAGCTCTTGATGGACACGTCTGAGATCAACCCACGGTGGGTCGGCCCAGCCGATCAGGTGGATGCCGGGCCGGCTGTTTCGAGCGGAGGTGGTATCCAATGGAGGCTGACAGCCCGGATCTGGTGATCGCGATGCGACTGCTCGATCATGCCAAGTTGCGCGGCTTCCAGTTCCAGCGTGGCGCCCCGGGCGAGGATGGTCCATTACTGGGAAACCGGGTGAGCGGCCGCTGGGTCGACACTATTTATATCGATGGATTCAGTCGTGACTGCTTCGCATGGCGGAAACGAATCTCACCACTGATCGTTCCAGGTGGTGAACTGGTGGAGCGCCGGATAGATGGTGATGCACTCACGGTGCTCAATGAGGTACTGACCTGGGAAACGGAGTCGTGACATTGGGAGCGTTATCGTGCAACCATACAGCTCCGCACCCCGGACGGAGAACCCACGACTCTGATCGTGTTATGTAGAGGGCATGGTCACGATGGTCACGCAGCAACGCTGCGATCACGGACAGTGCTAAGAAACCCGAGCCGCTTCACACGTATCAGCTTGGACCTTCGGATCTCTACCGAAAGAGGTGAGCGACCGACTCGGAGCATAAGTCATGCGGCGCAACGGCAGCGACACGACGCACGGCGGCAGACTGCTGCCGCCGTTGGTTGGGCGCGACGGCGAGGTCACGACGTTGGGCGCACTGCTCGCTGAGGCTGCGGGTGGGCGGGCACGGGTTGCGTTTGTCGAGGGTGAGGCCGGGATCGGGAAGAGTCGGCTGCTGGCCGAGGTGCTCGCCCGCGCCAAGGAAGAAGGGTTCACAGTCCTGGCGGGCTGCGCCCACGAGTTTGAACGCGACCGTCCCTTCGGCCCGATCATCGAGGCGCTCGGGCTTTCCCGGGACTCGGCTGATCCCGAACGAATCGCGGGCTCACAGCTGCTGATCGGTAATGGGAAGGGCACCGATGCACCGGCGTATGCACAATTTCCCGAGCTGCGCTTCCGGCTCCTCGAGGTCGTGCTCGATCTGGTGGAGCGGCTGGCCACGAGCGGGCCGGTGCTGCTGGCGATCGAGGACCTGCACTGGGCCGATCCGTCCACCTTGTTGGTGATCGACCATCTGGGCCGTCGGCTGGGTGATCTGCCGGTCGCGGTGCTGGCCACCCTGCGCCCATCACCGGGCTTCCCGGCACTCGAGCGCCTGATCGAGGATCTGGTGCCGCGACGCGCACTGCGGATGGTCCTGGAGCCGCTGGGCGAATGCGCAGTGTCCGGTTTGGTGGCCGGGATCGTCGGGGCGCAGCCGGGGCCCAAGCTGCTGGCCCTGGTCCGCCGCGCCGCCGGAAATCCCTTCTTCATCGCCGAGCTGATCGCCGCTCTGCTCGACGACGACAGCGTCGAGTACGAAGACTTCCGGGCGGATGCCGCCGCGGTGACGCTGCCTGCCTCGCTGCAGCTCACCGTCTTGCGGCGGGTCGGCCCGCTGCCGAGAGACGCCCTCGAGGTGCTCCGGGTTTCCGCAATCCTCGGATCGCCGTTCTCGCTCGACGATCTCGCGGTGGTGCTGGCTGCACCGGCCTCGGACCTACTTCGGGCGCTGGAGGAGCCGATGCGGGCCAAGCTGGTGCTCGAGGCGGAAGATCGCCTGGCTTTCCGGCACGAGCTGGTGCGTGAAGCGATCTATCAAGAACTCCCCGGAGCGGTTCGCAAAGCGCTGCATCTGCAGGCCGCCCGCCGGCTGGCGGCCGCTGGTCGAAGCGTCTCCCAGGTGGCGACGCATTTCTTGGGCGGCGCATCGCCCGGGGACGCCGAGGCGGTGGAATGGTTGCACCGTGCGGCGCGGGACGCCGTCTCCCGAGCACCGCAGGTCGCCGTCGAACTGCTCGACGAGGCGCTGCATCTCTGCGACGGGCAGTCCACACCGCGCGACACACTCGAGGCTGAGCTGGGTGTGGCACTGATGTGGTCGGGGCGCATCACTGAGGGTGAGGCGACGCTGCGCCACCTGCTCGACCGACATCATGATCAGGTGGTCGACGCTCCCGCCCGGCTCGCGCTCGGGCAAACGCTGCTGCTACAGGGGCACACGGAGGCGGCTATCGAGCTGCTGGGGAATGCCCGAGGCGGGCGACCGCAACTGCTGGCCGAGGCGGCGCTGGCGCGGCTGGCTCGTGGCGACGTGGACGCCGCGGCAGCCGAAGCCGAAAGTGCGCGCGAAGCAGGCCGCCAGCTCGGCGACGATCCCGCAGTCTGCCTGGCACTGTGCGTCGAATCAGCCGTCATGGGTTTGCGTGGGCACACCCGGCAGGCCCTCGCCGTGGCCGAACGCGCTCTGGAGGTCGCCACCTGGAGCCCAACCCGCGAGACAAGGCGGCATCCCGCGCAGTTCTTCCTGGGCTTGCTACTCATCGACCTGGACCGCCCGGAGGAAGGTCAGCAGATGCTGGAGACCGCTCGTCGGGTCGGTGAAGACCTCGGCATGGTCTGGGACCTGCCCCTTTACCACCTGTTCTGCGGCATCGGGCACTTTCACCACGGGAACTACGACGACGCCGCAGCTGAGGCCGAGGCGTCACTGGCACTCAACGGCGAGGCCGGAACACGCATCAACGTGGTGTGGGCCCAGGCCATCCTGGCGGTGGTCAACCTCCAGCGCGGCGACCTCCCAGCCGCCCACCGCGCACTTCAAGCCGGAGAACAGATGATGGCGGTGATCGGGCCACAAGCACGGGGTACCGACTGGCTGATGTGGGCACGCGGACTGCTGGCGCAGTGCACCGGAAACGTTGAAGCGGCGCTGGCGATTCTATGGGCCGTGTGGAATGGGCACGCCGCATCGGGGATCGTGTCCGAGCGCCGTCAACTAGGCCCGGATCTGATCCGGCTCTGCCTGCTGGCGGGCGACGCCGAGGGCGCCCACCAAGTCGCGGACGCGGTGACGCAAGCGGCGCAGCTCAACGGCTCGGCGAGCGCCCGAGGTGCCGCGCTGCGCTGCCAGGGGCTCGCCCGCGGCGATGCGGACATCCTGCTGGAGTCGGTCGCGGTCTACCGGGATGCACCCCGGCGGATGGAGTACGGCTCGGCCTGTGAGGATGCCGGCGTCGCGCTCGCCCGGGCGGGACGCCGCGACGAAGCCCGCACTGTGCTCGAGGCCGCGCTTGCCGTCTACGAACCGTCCGGCGCGGACCTGCCCGCCCGCCGCGTCACGGCAGCACTGCGCGCCGCCGGGTTGCGACGCGGCGCAAGCGGTCCGAGGCGCAGGCCCACGACCGGCTGGGAAGCGCTCACCCGCACCGAGCTGGAAGTGAGCCGGCTCGCCGCCGCAGGTCTGACGAATCCCGACATCGGGGAGCGGCTGTTCATCTCGCGCCGCACCGTCGAGACACACTTGTCCCACGTCTTCGGCAAACTCGGCATGTCCTCCCGGATCGAGCTGGCGGCCGCTGCCGCGCGCCGGGGCATGTGAGCCCGAGCCTGTCCGAGATCCGGCAGGTGCCGGATGTTTCCCAGGTCCGCATGCCCCACGCTGCACACGGGGCGCCGAAACCATTCGCGGAGCGATACACCGCTCCGACCGACCCCTGACAAAAAGGAGGCGGACATGCTTTTCGACCTACCCTTCAAGGGTGAAGACCTCAAATCCGAAGAGCGCTACGGCCAGAAGAAGAAGACCCATGGTGGGGGTGACCAAGCGCTCGGATACGACCTGCGAGCTTATCGCTGGGACTCCCCGAACAACCGCTGGACCGTGCATCTGGCGGGAAAGGACACCACAACGAACGAAAGCTGGGTTGTTTACGGCAAGCCGGTCTATGCGATGTCCGACGGTATCGTGATAAAGGGTTGGCGCAACGCCCCCGAGAATCCAGGCCCCGGGGAAAAGCATCCGGAGCTGGGCAAGGGCATCGGTGGCGGCGGGAATCACGTTGTAATAGAACTCGACGACGGCAGCCTCATACTGTACGCGCACATGATCCCCGGCACAATTCCAGCGAAACTGGTTCCCCATGAGGCGAAGCTGCTGCCGAACAACGACCCGAAACAGCAAGAAATAGCATCGGCTCAGCAGGCGAAGGTCAAAACAGGAGAGTTTCTCGGACTGGCCGGAAACTCCGGTTCCTCAAGCAACCCCCATCTGCATGTGCATCGAGTCAAGGACGGTAAGGCACAGGATCTGAAGTTCCGCCGCGGACTGGCTGCGAAACTCACCGGCAAGAACGAGGATCAGGCCGACATCAACTCCTGGGTACGGTTCGCCGGGGAGCGAATCCCGGCCGGCCCTACGCTGATCTGGCCACCGCGGTCGGTCCGCTCCGAGTACACCCGCCACGGCTTTCCGGCCGACGACTTCGAGGGGCTGTTCGATCACCTCGCTGACTCCGGATACTGGCCCAAGTGGATCGATGGCTACTCGGTCGGCGGCCGCGCCTTCTTCAATTTCATCTTCACGGAGGCGCCGGGGCCGTGGCGGGGCTTCTTCGACCAAATGGCAGCCGACTACCAGCGGCGATTCGACGACGCTGAACGGGATGACTTTCAGCCCGTCTTTGTGGAAAGCTACCTGAGCAACGGTGACACCCGCTACATCGCAGTATTTCAGAAGAACAGGCCGGGCCGCTTCTTAGCGCGCCATGGACTGACGACGAATGAACACGATACAGAACTGGAGAAAGCCAAGAAGGCCGACCTCAACCCCGTCTGCATCTCTGTGGTTTCGACCCAGGGACAGCGCCGCTACACTGTTCTCTACCGGTCCGACAGCATCGGTCAGTGGCAACTGAAGTCACAGGTAAAGGAAAACGACTATCAAGGAATTTTCGACGACAACAAAGCGGGTGGCCGCAGCCCTGGTTATCTTCAAGCATACGTGCACGACGGACAAGCATTTCTGTCCACAGTGTTCTCCTCGGGAGCCGGTGGCGCTGTCCGGGCCCGGCACGGCCTTTCGAGTACGGAATTCCAGCAGGAATGGGAGAACGCTACCAAGGCAGGGTTCGCTACGCAGGTCGTGACCAGCTTCGACGGAGCCAGGGAATCGCATCGTTTCGCCGGGGTCTGGCGCAAGAAGTAGTAAGTTCCGGCACGGGAGAAGACACCATCTCTGCGGCGCCGAGTGGCTGTCGCGGGTGTCGGGCGGTCACTCCGCCAGCGTGACGTCGCCGATCCTGGCGTCCGAACAGGCCTGGATCGGCGAGGTCACATCCGTGGAGTAACCGCGTCCATCGACTTCTTGAAGGTGGCCGTGTGCATGAAAGGCGAACATAGCGTGCATGAACGCCTGACACGCGGGGAAGAGGAATTAGGGCTCGGCGGCGATGCGCTGTACTACGGGGAGCAGGTCATCGATGAGGAGTTCGCGGAGGAAGACTGCGGCGACTCGGTGGTGGCGGTCCAGAACCACGGTGAGGGGGACTACCGCGCGGGGGGCGCCGCCGAGGGCGAAGAGGGTGCGGCCGGGGGGGTCGTAGATCGAGGGGTAGGTCAGGCCGAAGTCGCGGGCGAAGTCAGCGCCTGCCTGGCGGCTGTCCCGGACATTGATGCCGAGAAACCGGACGCGCTGGGTCGCCGTCACCTCGGCGACCCGCACCAGGTCCTCGGCCTCGGACCGGCACGGTCCGCACCAGGAACCCCAGACGTTGAGCACGACGACCTGGCCGCGATAGTCGTCCAGCGAGATCGTCTTGCCCGGCTCGGTGAGGCTGTCCCCGGACAGCTCGCCGACCGTGCCGCGCTCGGCGGGCGGGTCGTAGACGATGTCGGTCTTGCCGCCCGGGGTGACGAACTCGAAGGTGCCACCACGGGCCACCGCGTCGGTGCCCGTGGCACAGCCGACCAGCAGTAGGACAGCGGCCACGACGAGCAGTACGGCAGCTCTCATGCCCCGGCCACCGTCGGGTCGGAGGAGCCGGCGGGCTCGGTGTAGACCATCTCGGTCAGCGCCTGGCCAGTGAACACCAGGCTGGTCAGCGAAGCCAGGGAGCACTGCCTGCGCCGGGGATCGTGCCAGAGCCGCTGGCCGGCCAGAAACCGGCGCACCGTCCAGATCGGCAGCTGATGAGACACGCAGACCGCTTCGTGACCGGTGGCCAGCTCGCGGGTCCGATGCACCGCGGCCAGCATCCGGGCCGCGATCTGATGGTACGGCTCACCCCAGGACGGCAGGAACGGGTTGCGCAGCTTGGGCCAGTGCCGAGGGTCGCGCAGTGCTCCGTCACCGACCGAGACCCGGGCTCCCTCGAACACATTGGCCGCCTCGATCAGGCCCTCGTCAGTGATCAGGTCCAGGCCGTGCTGGGCACCGATCGGCTCGGCGGTCTGCTGAGCCCGCAGCAGGGGCGAGGCGACGATCGCCACCACGTCGCGGTCCCGCAGATGCGCGGCGATCAGCTCAGCTTGCCGGGCACCCATCTCGGAGAGCCCGAACCCGGGCAACCGCCCGTAGAGCAGCCCGTGCGGATTGTGCACCTCGCCGTGGCGCAGCAGGTGAACCACGGTCCGGGTCACGAGGTCGGAGCCGGGGCCTGCGCAGCGGCCCGGGCGGCAGGCCCGACCGCGTCAGCGATCACCTCGAAGGCGTCGTCATCCAACGCGGCGGAGACGAACCAGGCTTCGAAGGCGCTGGGCGGCGGGTAGACCCCGCGCTCGAGCAGCGCGTGGAAGAACGCCGGAAACCGCCAGTTCTGGGTGGCCGCCACCGCGGCGTAGTCGCGCACCGGACCGGTGGCGGTGAAGAACACACTGAGCAGTGAGCCGGCGGTCTGCACCACGTGCGGCACCCCCTCGGCATCGAGTGCCTTGGCGAGTAGCCCGGCCAGCCGGGTGGCCGCGGTGTCCAGTCGGACATAGACCTCCTGGTCCGCGGCCCGGAGGGTGGCCAACCCCGCGGCCACCGCGACGGGGTTTCCGGACAATGTGCCCGCCTGGTAAACGGGGCCTGCGGGGGCCAAATACCCCATCAGCTCCGCAGAGCCACCGAACGCCGCCGCAGGCAGCCCTCCGGACATCACCTTGCCGAAGGTGTAGAGATCGGCCGCCACCTGCTCCAATCCGTACCAGCCCGCAGCCGAGACCCGGAACCCGGTCATCACCTCGTCGAGCACCAGCAACGCACCATGGGCGTGGCACAGGTCGCGCAACGCGGCGTTGAAACCGGGATCGGGCGGCACCGCCCCCATGTTTCCCGCCGCCGCCTCGGCGATGACGCAGGCGATGTCCTCGCCCCGCCGAGCGAACACCGCGCGCACCGCGTCGAGGTCGTTGTAGGGCACCACGATCGTGTCGCCGGCCTGCGCCCCGGTGACTCCCGGGCTGGTGGGCAACCCGAAGGTGGCGACGCCGGAGCCCGCGGCGGCAAGCAGTGCGTCGACGTGCCCGTGGTAGTGCCCGGCGAACTTGATCACCCCGGCGCGCCCGGTGGCACCGCGCGCCAGCCGGATCGCACTCATCGTCGCCTCGGTGCCGGAGTTGACCAGGCGGACCTGCTCGACCGGCTCGACCCGGCGCACGATCTCCTCGGCCAGCTCGATCTCTCCGGCGGTGGGAGTGCCGAACGACAATCCCCGCGATGCGGCAGCCGCCACCGCGTCGAGCACCGAGGGGTGCGCATGGCCGAGAATCATCGGGCCCCACGAACAGACCAGGTCGACGTAGCGATTCCCGTCCGCATCCCACAGATAGGGACCAGCCGCACGGGCCATGAACCGCGGCGTGCCGCCGACCGCGTGAAAGGCCCGCACCGGCGAGTTCACCCCACCGGGGATCACTGCGCTGGCCCGCTCGAACAGGCGCGCCGACTCGGTGACCGTCATGCCGCCAGTCTTCCTCAGCCTTGTTGATCGCGACGTTGCGGCCACGCCGGAAATTCCGTACCCAGAGGATGGTCATGGCGAAGGAGCAGGCATTGAATGGCAGCTATCCTGTCGAACTGCCCTCGCTGCTGGCCTACATGCAGGCCCCCGAAGCGGCCACCAGCCTGCTGGCCGCCCTCCCCGGGGTGGGCGGACCCGACCCGCACCGGCGCGACACGGAACAATCTTCGCTCAGCGGACCCGGAGTACCTGTGGGCACTCAAGGCAGCGCTGCTGGCCGAGAGCACCGACGAGCAGTTCCGCACCGCACTCAACTTCGGCATGCAGCCCGACGAGTCGTTCCAGGTGGTATCCGCCACTGTGCAGGCCGACGCGCACACTTGGGGCACCATTCCCCGAACCTACATCCGCGACACCCTCGACCGAGCCCTACCGCTGCCACTACAGGACAGAATGATCAGCGAGGCGGACGCCCTGACCCCGGACAACAAATTCGAGGTGCACAGGGTGGCCGCCAGCCACGCCGGAATCCTGCTCCACCCCGCCGAACTCGCCGACATCCTCACCAGTGCCTAGGGGCGCACACTCACCGGGTGTCGTGTGGGAACGTAGTCCGTTCCCGAAGGTATCAAGGCGGCGCCGAGCTACTCCTTCCAGCGAAGGGCGAAACTCAACACCCTCACGACCTGGAGCGATCATGGAAAGTCCTGGTTTCTTCGCCAAAAATTCTGGCTTCTCCACCGCTGCACCCGTGAAGACCCTCCCGCCGACGTCCTACCCCCGGGGTGTGACTGCGACGGAGTTCGAGCCGGGGGATTTCATCCTCGTCGAGGGACATGGGATCCAGGGCTGGCTGATCACCCTCGGACAGAAGCTGCGGATTCACGGGGCCGACCGGAAGTATGTGAAATGGGCGCACGCCGCGCTGATCGTGGACCGGGACGGCACCTTGATCGAAGCGGTGGGTCGCGGTGTCCGGCAGTGGTCACTTGAGGACTACAAGGAACGGCACTACGAGATCTTCCGCATCAAGGCCTCGGACGAGGACCGCGCGCAGGTGGTCTCATTCGCCAGATGGGCGTTGGCACGGCACTGCAAGTACGGACCATTGACGATCTTGAGCATTGGTCTGTCGATGCTCACCGGCAGCAAGCTGACGTTCTTCATCGAAGGTCAGTTCGTGTGCTCCGGGCTCGTCGCCAGCGCGCTGGAGCGCACCGGCAGCATCTTCAACCGTAACGCGGCGAACATCACAGCCGCTGATCTGGCGAAGTACTTCGATCCCGCGCAACGACGTCATCTGGCGGACAACGGCTCATCGTCACGGACATCGTCGCCGCCGAACTGCACCGAATTATTGGCGAACACGGTTCGGACGAGCTGAGCACGCGACCGGATTCCCAGCTTGCGATAGATGTTCGACAGGTGATATTCGATCGTCTTCGCGGAGAGGAATAGCTGGGCGGCGGCCTCCACGTTGGTGGCCCCGTCCGCGACGACCAGTGCGACCTGCAACTCCTGCGGAGTGAGCTGGGTTGCCGAACGCTCGCGGCGGGGCCGCGACGCCATCCCCGTCGCGCGGAGCTCGGCCTCGGTCCGTTGAACCCACGATCTGGCACCGAGCCGGGTGAAGGCGCCCAGCGCTTCGGTGAGCACCTCTCGGGCCTGCGTCAGACGGCGGCGGCGGCGCAGGAACTCGCCGAAGCACAGCTGACTGCGAGCGTGCTCGAACGGTTGGTGCGCCCGCTCGTGCCACTGCAGCGCCTCGACGAAGGCGCTGTGCCCCCGCTCGTCATCGGTGTCCAGCAGGCCGCGGCAGCGGGCGGCCACAGCGTGCGCGGTCGGCCGACCCGTTCGCTCGGCCTCCGCGACGAGCACGTCGAAAGCACGCTGGGCACGCTGTGGCTCACCCGCGCGGACGTAGGCCTCAACGAGCTCGGCCGCCCAGCTGAGCAGCACCGGATTACCCAACCCACGCGCGTAGGCGAATTCGGCGATGACGGAGAGATGCTCGACCGCCGCAGCCGGACGACCTTCACTCAGCTCGAGAAGACCCAGCGCCCAGGCCGCGCGGGCCTCGAAGATTCGCCCTCCGGACGGCGCCGCCAGCTCGATGGCCCTGGTGGCGTGCTCGCGGCAACCGTCCGTGTTGCCAAGGGTCGCTTCGAAGGTGGCCAGGACGATCAAGGTGTTCGGCAGTTCGGTCAACCATCCGGTCTGTTCGGCGAGGCTTACCGCGTCGTGCGCGTGCGCCAGCCCCACCGCCCAGTCCCCATCCCGCCAGCACGCGCTCGCCAGCCACGACAACTGGAAGGGCAGCAGACCGATCGCGCCCGCTGACCGCGTCATCCGGACCGCGGACTCCAGCCACCGGCGGGCCGCAGCGTGGTCCTCCACCGACGCGTAGGCGTTTGCGAGGATGACCAGGGGCTGGCCGCTGGCCAGTGGATCACACTCTGCCATATGCCGCTCACACCAGGCGAGCAGCTCGCACGCCGGTGTGATCGCACCGTCAATGGCCAGGGTGAGAGCCTCGATCAACACCACCGGCAGGCGGGTCCGCGCAGGCAGGTCCCGCACGAGACGAGCCGCCCTGCGGATCATTTCCATGGCCAGCCGCCAGTCGCCGAGATAGACGCTCGCCACAGCCGCCTGACTGCGTATCAAGGCCGACCATGCCGGTTCGGCGAGCTCGGTCCGATCGGCCAGGGCGAAGAGCTCGTCACGAGCCTCAACCGGTTGGCCACACCAGGCCTGAATGTGGCACTGCAAATGCTGCACTGTGATGATCGAAAGCTGATCGTCCGTCTCGGCCAGCGCGAGTTCGAGCAGCGGCACCGCAGCCGCGACCATCCCGGCGTCCTGGCTCGTCAGTGCCGCGTCCAGCAGCCGCTGGATCCGTACCGGGCCGATTGGGCTCAGCCGAGCCGCTCGTTCGAACAGGGCAAAGGCCGTAACGTGGCTCTGCCGAGCCGCGGCCTGCCTGGCCGCGGCGGCCAGCTGAGCGGCAATGTCCTCGTCCGGGCTGAGGGTCGCGGCAGCGAGGTGAAAGGCACGACGCTCCACCGCTCCCGGTATTCGTCGCTGCTCGTAGACAGCGGCCAGTGCCAGGTGTGCCAGGCGCTTACGTCCCGGAACGGCCGCGTGATAGACGGCGCTCCGGACGAGCGCATGCCGGAAACGGACACCGCTGGCATCCTGCACGAGCAGGCCCGCCTCCTCGGCCGGGTCGAGGTCGTGTCGGCTGAGGCCTTGTTGGGCCAGCGCATCGTCCACCGCGTCGTCCGCCGAGCCCGCAACCGCCAGCAGCAGGACGGCGTGGGAGGTGTTCTCGGACAGTCCGGCCATTCGCCGCTCGTACGCGCGGACGAGTCGCATGCTCAGGTGCACAGGCTCGATCGGCAACTTCGACGAGTTGGTGGTCGGCAGCTCCAGCAGGGCAAGCGGATTGCCCGCTGTTTCCTCCCACATCGCGCTGGACAGTGCGCCGCGACCGGCCACGAGCTGCCTGGCTGCCGGGAAATCAAGGCCGCCCAGTGATATCTCCGGAACCGCGGCCAACCACTGCTCCGCGGCCGGTGAAACGTCGATCGCCGGACGAGCTGTGAGCACGACCGCAATGCGTTCGACGCGCATCCGGCGAATCGAGAAGACCAGGGCTTCCAGTGAAGGGAGATCGAGCAGGTGCGCGTCATCCACCGCGATGAACAACGGCTCGTCGTCGGCGGAGTTCGCCAGCAGAGTGAGCGTGGCAGCCGCCACGCCCAAGCGGTCACCGTGCACGGCCGGACCCAGGTCAAGAGCAGCCTTCAACGCGGACGCCTGCGCATCGGGCAGTTCCGGCAGCCCATGGATGAGCGGTCCGAGAAGCATCGACAAGGCGGCGTATGGGATGTCGGTCTCGGCTTCGTGCCCGTCGACGCGGATGATCCGAAGATCAGCCGCGTACTCGGCCGCAGCCTGCAGAAGACAAGTCTTCCCCATGCCCGGGTCACCACGAATGACCAGAGCTTCGGGATCCCCCCGCGCGGCATTCGCCAACACGATCCGGAGCCGCTCACGCTCGTGATCGCGCCCAACCAGCATGGCAGCAGCCTAACGCGGTTGGAGAGTGGGAACACCAACGCATTTCCTTCAGCGACGACTACTGGCCGAACTTCTCCGCTCCGGGCCCTATCCGCTGTTCACGCCCAGAGCGGCGAGCTCATGGCGCAGTTTGGCCAGGCACCTGGCCCGAGTAGGTCCGATGCTGCCGGTCGGCACCCCGAGACGGCGGGAAATCTCGGTGTAGGGCAACCGTGGCTCGGCCGAGAGCAGCGCCAGCAGGTCCTGATCGCGACGGGACAGCCTGCGACGCGCGGTCTGTACCAGCATCCGCTGCTCAACCCGGAGCGCTTCCTCCTCGGGTGTCCGCAGCTCGGTACACATCACCGGGTTCCGGCCGTTGCTCACGGATCCGGACAGGTCGAGCTCGTCGATGTGCAGGGTCTCCCGACGGCGCAGGCGAAGCACCTTCAGGCACTCGTGGTGCAGGATGCGGTGCAACCAGCCGCCCAGCGCCTGCGGGTCCCGCAGCGCGTCGATGTTCACGACCGCAGCCAGCCAGGTCTGCTGTACCACGTCAGCGGCGGTGGGTCCGTCGAGGCCACGGGCCCCGGCCGCGCGCCGGAGGCGATGATCGAACAAGTCCACGATCTCGCGCCAGCTCTTCGCACAGCCGGCCCTGGCTCCGGCGACGAGCTCCGCCAGATCAGTCTCGTGGTGGACCTGAGAGGAAGTCCGGGTGAGGAGTTCGGTCGTCGTCACTGTCGTGGACCTTTCAGCCGTTCCCGCTGTTGGGGCAACGGTAGAAATTCACGACCCCGGCCGAATCCGGAGAATCCCTAGGGTCTGCCGAGCCGGGGACGACCCTGGGGGGCCAGCCGGCTCAGCTGGCCTTCCCCCTGCCGCGCGCCTCGGCGACCAGTGCATCGGGCCCGAGCCGCTCGGTGAGTACCGAACGCAGCCGCTGTACCCCGGTGAACAGGCGAGACTTGACAGTTCCAGGCGAGACACCGGTGAAGGCGGCGATCTCACCCAGAGTGCGCCCGCCGAAGTAGGCCTCCGCGAGCACTTGGCGTTGCTCACCCGGCAACCGATCCAGCGCCGCGCGCACCTCGCCGGCCATCGCCGCATCGCCGGAAACCGGTACCGGGGAGCACTCCCGATCCATCACGGCTGTCCCATGCCCGCGGACCGCGCACCGGCTCCGTACCGCGTCCACCGCCTTATGGTGGGTCAGCGTGAGTAGCCAGGTGGCGAAACTTCCCGCAGCCGGATTGAAGCGCGGCGGACCTCTCCACAATGTCCTGAACACCTCGTCCACAACGTCCTCAGCAAGCCTGTGGTCGGCACAGATCCGGTGGGCCAGCGAGTAGCAGAGCCGTCCGAAGCGCTGGTAGAGTTCGACCAAAGCGGCCCCATCAGCGTTCGTCAGCAGGCGCGCAAGTTCTACATCGGAAGATCGTTCACTTGCAAGATCGGTACGCCGCTTAGGCAATGAAGCCGACTTCGCTCGACTCTGGCGGCGGTTCGCGCAGGCCATCCTTGGCCACCAGTGAACATCTGCCATGTCACACCTCCGCCAGCCGCCCCGCGGACCCGCTCCACGGGGCTCGCCGTGGACCACCCAGATACGACGACGAGCCTGGCCGGCACAGCTTAACCACAAACACGGAGCCGGGAAGAAGTCTTCCAGAGTATGATCAGCACCACAAGTCGAGCATGGGCTGGGGATCAGCCGGGCAGGGGAGTCCGGAACCAAGGATTAGCGCCCGGCAGGAACATGGTAATGATCGCACCGAGCACGACGAGCATGCTGACCAGGGTGAGGAGCAGCTGACCGCCCGATACGCCCACCAGCGACGGGAGCCCGAACAACACCAGGATGCCGCCGATGACCGCGAGCACGATCCGGGCCCAGTTACGTCCCTTGCGCATGAAGAATGCGAACACCAACTGCAGCAATGTGATGATCAGGATGATGGCCAGGGCCGCTAGGAAGCCCCCGGTGACGATGGCATCGAGCTGGCTTTCATCGAGGGCGCCATCCTGACCCTGCATCTGCCGCCTCGCCTCTTCCAGAACCATGCCGCGGAAGGTGTCGAACTGGCTGACGAAGACCACCGAGCTGATCACGCCGATCACGACACTCGTCATCCAGAGTCCGAAGGAGATCTGGACCTCTTTGGGGCGGGCTCCCACCGGACCCGAGAGCGCGGGCATATCCCCAACAGACGACATCGGAGCGGGGTAGCCGGGCGGTGGAGGTAGGGGAGCCGAGGGGAGCCGCTCCGGCTGCCGGTCCTGTGAATCATACGGAGTCGTCATACCTTGTGACGCTAGCGCCTTTCGGCCTATCCGCGCAGCCAGGCCGCAGCCCGCACGGCCCAGTAGGTAAGCACCAGATCCGCACCGGCGCGGCGGATCGAGGTCAGCGTTTCCAGCACGGTACGTCGCCGGTCCAGCCAACCGTGGGCCACCGCCGCCTCCACCATCGAATATTCGCCGGACACCTGGTAGGCGGCCACCGGGACGTCGGAGACCTCGGCGACGGCGCGCAGTACGTCCAGGTAGGGCAGCGCGGGCTTGACCATCAGGATGTCCGCGCCTTCGGCGAGATCCAGTGCCGTCTCCCGCAGCGCCTCCCTGGCGTTCGCCGGGTCCTGCTGGTAGGTCAGGCGATCTCCGGTCAGCGCCGACTCCACGGCATCGCGGAAGGGCCCATAGAACGCCGAGGCGTATTTGGCGCTGTAGGCCAGGATTCCTGCGTCGCAGTGCCCGGCGGCGTCCAGCGCCGCCCGGATCGCCCCGACCTGACCATCCATCATGCCGCTGGTCCCGACCAGGTGCGCCCCGGCCTCGACCTGAGCGACGGCCATCTCGGCGTACACCGCGAGCGTGGCGTCGTTATCCACCCGGCCGTGGATGTCGAGCAGGCCACAGTGCCCGTGATCAGTGAACTCGTCCAGGCAGGTGTCGGCCATCACCACCATGTCGTCGCCGACCTCAGTGCGCACCTCGCGCAACGCCACATTGAGCACGCCGTCGGGATCGGTGCCCGCCGAACCGGTCGCGTCCTTGCCCGCAGGCACCCCGAACAGCATGATCCCGCCGACGCCCGAGGCCACCGCCTCGGCCACCGCCTTGCGCAGCGAGTCGCGGCTGTGCTGGACGACGCCGGGCATGGACGGGATCGGGATCGGCTCGGTCGCGCCCTCCTTGACGAACACCGGCAATACCAACTGATGCGCGGCCACCGTCGTCTCGGCGACCAGCCTGCGCATCGCCGGTGTGGTACGCAGCCGACGTGGCCTGCTGATGGGGTACATGGCTGCCATCCTGCACATCCTGCCGTCCCCGGTCAGCACCGGGTAAAGCGCACCGCGTGGATCAGAACCTCAGTATCGACGCACTACGATGAGCTTCGCTTACGGAGAGGAACCTGAAGCCATGGACCCGGCGGGACGCTGGTGACGAGCCCTCCTGAGCCCTGGCGCTCACCACCATCGGTGGCCGACGTCGAGCGGATCACCGCGCTGAGCGATCCGGTTGTGCGCAACCTGCAGATCACCCAGTGCTACCACGAACTGTCGCTGGCCTTCGTTGCTCGGACCGGGAATTCCGCGAACTGGTGCACGTTCGCCGTCTGGGCGTCCAGGCAGGCCGGTCAGACCATCCGGAGGGAGGACCTGGCGCGGGCGTTCGAGCGGCTGTGGGTCACCGCCGCAGACGTGTCCGCCGCAGCGGCGCTGACCGACCTGCTGGACCACCGCCGACGGATCCGCGAGGCGGTGCTGGCCAGCAGCAGTTTCGAGCGCGCCAGCGCGGCCGTGGCCCGAGGCAACCGGAAGGTCTTCGAGGAAATCGCCCGGGAGTTCGCCCGTTTCCTGGCGGCGCTCGCGAAGGACACCGTCTTCGACGCGGAACGGATCTCTGCTTTCTGTGCGGAACTCAAACCCGGTGATGCACCCGACGGCCAGCGTTATCTCGTCCAGGCATTCACCAGCTATTACCAGGCACTATTCGAGAACAATCCCAAGAGCAGGGCAGAATTCCTGCTGCTGGCGAACATCGCGGTGGGTCTGCACGAGCAGACCCGCTTGCAGCCCGAGATCACCGAAGCGCTCAACGCGCCGGTCATCGACCCCGGAGAACTCCCCCGGCGCCTCCTCGAAATCTTTTTACC
>JBOHHE010000362.1:0-4808 GCA_050700355.1 Pseudonocardiaceae bacterium | reverse complement strand
GGGTCACCAGCAGCATCCCGTCGATGAGCTCGTAGCGCCGGCCGTCATCGGGCATCGCCTCCAGGTCATGCACCGTGAACGGGCGACCCTCAGCAAGTCCGATCGGTTCGGTCATAGCCGTCATGGTCCCCCTCCTTCCTGCTCCCGGCCAGTCTGAACGACGGCACCGACACTTCTGACGAACCGGCGTGGTACCCACTCGACCTAACGATCCGGGGGCCACGGGCCCTACCAGAGGGCAAGCCGGATGACTAGGGTGCCGGGCGTGATGATTGACGACGGTCTGCCCGGTCGGGTGCGGGAACTGCGCGCGGCAGGGCGATCCCCGAAGGAAATCGCCCGGGCGCTGGGGGTGCGACCGGCCACGGTCGCGTCGCTGGTGCGGGCCATCGCGCAGCAGGACAGCGCCGCCACGCCGGAGTCCGCGGTGGTCGGCTGCTGGGTGAGCCCGGGCTGGAGCAGGCATCTGAGCATCGACGGGCACGACGAGTGGCCAGACGTCACAGCGACGGAGCACGGTCCTGACGGGATCACGACCGTCGCCGTCGCGCGGCGATACCGCCCGCAGCGGGTGTCGGTCTGCGGTTACCTGGTCGATGTGTACTGCCTCGGGGTGAAGAACGCCCTCGGACCCAAAATCATGAACGACCGCGAACTGCCCGACTTCCTCGACATGTTTTTCGATGTGTTCAAGAGTGTGGGAGGACCGATCGAGGCGCCGCTGGAACTGGCCCGCCACCTGGTGTGGGGGGCCGTCGACTTCGCCCACCGGCTCGGATTCGAACCACATCCCGATTTCCCGGCCACAGCAGGTCACCTCGGATCATGGCAGGAGAGCAGCGCCATCACCTTCGGACGTGACGGTACCCCGTTCTACGTCCAAGGCCCTCACGACGACCCGACCAAGGTGCTCCGCACCCTGGAAAAGTCCGTCGGCGAAGACAACTTCCATTTCAGCACAGTGGCCACGGCGCCGAGCGAATTTAACTCTTGAGCAGGGCGCGGGCCATGACCATGCGTTGGATCTGGTTGGTGCCCTCGTAGATCTGGGTGATTTTCGCGTCGCGCATCATCCGTTCGACCGGGAAATCGCGGGTGTAGCCGTAGCCGCCGAAGAGCTGCACGGCGTCGGTGGTCACCTCCATCGCGACGTCGGAGGCGAAGCATTTCGAGGCCGAAGAAATGAACCCGAGTTCGGGCTCGCCACGCTCGGCGCGGGCGGCGGCGAGGTACACCAACTGCCGGGCGGCCTCGGTTTTCATCGCCATATCGGCCAGCATGAACTGGACACCCTGAAAATCAGCGATGGGGCGGCCGAACTGGGTGCGCGCCTTGACGTAGGCGATCGAGGCGTCCACGGCACCCTGCGCGATGCCCACGGCCTGGGCGCCGATGGTCGGGCGGGTGTGGTCCAACGTCTGCAGCGCGGTCTTGAAGCCGGTGCCGGGCTCACCGATGATCCGGTCGGTCGGGATCGTGCAGTCCTCGAAATAGATCTCCCTGGTCGGGCTGCCCTTGATGCCGAGCTTGCGCTCCTTGGGTCCGACCGAGAAGCCGGGGTCGTCCTGATGAACAATGAAAGCGCTGATCCCGTTGGCTCCCTGGGCCGGGTCGGTCACCGCCATCACGGTGTACCAGCTCGACTCACCGGCGTTGGTGATCCAGCACTTGGTGCCGTTCAGTACCCAGTACTCGCCATCGAGCCGCGCCCTGGTCCGCATCGCGGCGGCGTCACTGCCGGCCTCCCGTTCGGACAGCGCATAGGACACCATCGCCCCCGACGCCAGCGACGGTAGCACCTGCTTCTTGAGCTCTTCCGAGCCGGCCAGCAGCAGCCCCATCGTGCCCAGCTTGTTCACCGCCGGGATCAGCGAGGACGACGCGCACACCCGCGCCACCTCCTCGATCACGAGGCAGGTCGCCACCGCGTCGGCGCCCTCACCGCCGTAGCGCGCCGGTACGTGGACCGCGTGGAACCCCGAGCGCACCATCGCGGCCAGTGCCTCGTGCGGGAACCGCTCCTGATCGTCGACGGCCGCGGCGTGCGGGGCGATCTCCTTCTCGGCCATCGCCCGCACCGCATTCCGCAGTTCCTCGTGCTCCGCACCGAGCTGGTAGATGCCGAACTCAGGGTTCATGGCGCCTCCACCCTGACCACGTTCTGGATGCAGACTGGGTATGGCACAGCAATGACACCTGTTTCCGCAGGTCAGGGTGGATAAAGTGACACCTGGTGACATGGGTGTGGGCTGAGTTTCGGTCTACGGGCATCGTTGCCTCCCTCCTGGCATCCCGCATACCGTCCTCTTCGCTGGCCCTCATGCCGGGGTTTGCCACCGAAGGAGCACCCCGTTCACGTGACCATCACGGGCTAATCGTGATAATAACCTGTCTCGACAGACAGAGGGTGTCGTTCCGGAGGTGACACGCCCTCCCCGGTCAACATGCGTCGTACTACCCGACGATCGATGCCGGTGTCATCCGAGAGCCGTTCAGTGGGGACGCCCTCGCGGTAGCGCGCGGCCAACACGGCAGCGACCTCGGACTTCGGGACCCCGACACACGACGTGGTCTCGGCGCAGACAGCGGCCTCGTCCAACAGCCGACGCACCAGGCTGAGCCGCCGACCGAGCTCACTGGCCAGGTCCCGAATCGACACCTGCTCCTGAATGAAGCGCTGAGCCAGCGCGGCGGCGATCTGCTCGCGCTGCTGGCCACGCAACGCAGGAACGACGTGGTGAGTGTTGCGGGTGGGCAGGCCGGGGCCGACGTCCAGGAACTGGCGGATCCCCACCTCACCAGCCAGGTAGCGGACGGCGCGGTGCAGAATCCCGGCTGGCACGGACAATATCGACAATGCCGGGCATAAGGGCACGAATCTGCTTACCGAACGCTTGGTCGGCCGGGTAGTTGTCCCTGCCTCCCAGCCAGTAGTTCCACACCCGAGCCGAGTGCGGCACGCTCGCGTCGATCACCGGCCGGTGATCCCCACCCGGAGACGCCGGAGATGTCTGACCCGCCCATCCGGGTTCACCCCCTTCCTGTGAGTCGCAGTCAGTCATAATGTTTCCGCGTTTGTGGACGTGATCTTCACTTGTCGGTGCCTAACAGGGTTCTATTCTGATGATCTTAATCTCGTCCAGTGGTAGAGGCGCACGGACGGCTACCATTCCTGTCGCTTCGTCGGTGTCGATGACCGTCCCGCGCCGGACGTCCACCGTGAGTTGTTGATTCCGGGCATGCGGGCGCTTGTGGTTGGCATACACAATGCGCAGGGTCACCAGACCTCGTTGCGCCTTGCTCTTGGTGCGCTTCGCCATGCGACTTTCTCCCTCCAGAGGTGCCGTATCGTGGTACCGGCCGGTCGCCGGGAGCTGGGAACGGTCAGGGGTGCTCACAACCGACGGCCGGCCGGGGTCTTAAGGAACGACTCAGGGCGCGTGGCGTGCTCAGGCGGCGGTACAGCGACAGACAACTCGCATCGGGAGCAGACGTTCAGGCTGGGCACAGTTTGATAGACCGACACCGTGTCGGGGAACGTCAGCCAGCATAAGTTCCGTCCCGTTCAGCTGCATCGGTCAACCTGCCGACGAATGCACTTACGGCAGTGATCGCGCCCCTCGGTGGCTATACTCGCGGCCAACACCTCAGCCCCGCAAACGGCCGGGTAGCGTCCCTGACGGCGGGTAGCGACGTTGACATCAAGGTCGACGAAGTGCTCCATCAACGTCTGGGCATCGACCATCGACATGACGAGTGCAGTCTTAGTCACCGGGCGCCCTCGTCGCCCTGCTCGGTGACGTCCTGAGGGACTTGTGCGCCCCGTCTGTATCGGGGTGAGCCGGGCTCAGCTGGGCGTTGACGCATCCACAGGAGAGCTGCGGCTGCGATCGCGACCACCGGTACGAGCACGCAGGCAACTACCAGCCACACGATGAGTTCTCCTTCCCGCGCCGGACGTCCACCGTGAGCTCGTGGTTTCGGGCGTGCGGGTGTTTATTGCTGGCATACCCAACGAGCTGAGTCACCAGCCCCCGCTGCGCCCTGCTCTCGGTCTGCTTCACGTGTTTTCCCCTGAGATCGTGCTTGTCCTGCGGTAGGGGCTTACGTTCGCGCGGTGCGGCGCCAGAGCGCACCACCCTCTTGGGGATAGTTCACTTCCCGCATCGGCAGTGCCGCGTACGGGGGAAACCGCGCCGTGAGCCCGTCAAATTTCCCGTTGACGGCGCGTTGCGGCCTAGCAGAGACGACCTCGAATGCTGACCAACGGACTATCGTGATCTCGCACCCGCGCGGGGAGGACGACATCCATGGCGAAGCGACACAAGACCGGTTCCCGGCCTGAGGTCGACAGCGTGCGGCTGCGCATGCAGTCGCTGGGCGCACCAACAGAGGTCATCGCCACCGAGCTCAGCCGACGCTACGGGTATCGGCCTCGGCAGGCCTACCGGCTGGCCCAGGGCTGGAACCAGACCGAGGCCGCGCAGCGCTACAACCAGCTGATCCAGGCTCGGGGACCCGACCACGCCGGACGCGACACCATGAGCCCGAGCCGGGTCAGCGAATACGACCGCTGGCCCGACTCCACCCGCAAACCCTCGGTCTACGCCCTGGCCACCTTCGCCGAACTGTATGGCACCAGGATCGGCTGCCTGCTCGACGCCGCCGACCTGGAACAGCTCAGCCCCACCGAACGCGCCGCCGTGCTCGGCCCGACCACCGCGCCCCACCCAGCACGACCCTTGACTGTGGTCGTGATGGAAGCCGGGACTGAGCCCTGGCGTGCACTCGAACGCGGCAACGGTGAC
>JBOHHE010000361.1:0-5643 GCA_050700355.1 Pseudonocardiaceae bacterium | reverse complement strand
GTGCTCGGCCTGACGTTCACCCGCAAGGCCGCCCAGCAGCTCGCCGAGCGGGTGCGGGCTCGGCTGCGCCGGTTGGCCGGCTGCGCGGCGCTGGACCGGCTGGACCCCAGCGGTGAGCGTCGCGCGGCGGTGCTGGCCTGCGAGCCCACCGTGCTGACCTACCACGCCTACGCGGGCAGGCTCGTCGCCGAGCACGGGCTGCGGCTGCCCACTGATCCCGGCGCGCGGTTGCTGACCGAGACCGGGGCGTGGCAGCTCGCGCACCGGGTGACCGCAGGCTGGGAACCTGACCTCGATCTCGAGGGCAGAGTGCCGCAGACCGTCACCGGATGGGTGCTCGGGCTGGCCGGGCAGCTCGCCGAGCACCTGCGCGATCCCGCGGAGCTCCAGGAGTGCACCGAGGCGATGCTCACCGCGCTGACCACCGCGGCACCCAGCCCGCGCCAGCGCGGACCCCTGCGCGCCGACCTCAAACCGGTGGTGCAGGCCCAGCGGGCCCGGCTGGCGATCCTGCCCCTGGTGATCCGCTACATCGAGCTCAAACGCCGGGACGCCGTGCTCGACTTCGGTGACCAGATGGGCATCGCCGCGCTACTCGCGCAGGATCATCCGGAGGTCGGAGCCACGGAGCGGGCTCGGTTCGCCACCGTGCTGCTCGATGAGTACCAGGACACCGGGCATGCCCAGCGGGTGCTGCTGCGTTCGTTGTTCGGCGGTCCGGCCCGATCCGGTGCGGTGACGCCGGTGACGGCGGTCGGTGATCCCTGCCAGTCGATCTATGGCTGGCGCGGTGCCTCGGCGGCCAACCTGCCCCGGTTCACCACCGACTTCCCCCGCGCCGACGGTACTCCCGCAGCGACCAGGGGACTGCTCACCAGCTTCCGCAATCCACCGGAGGTGCTCGCGGCGGCCAACGCGGTCTCCGGCGCGCTGCGCCACGTTGAGCCGGACCGGGTTGAGCCGGGCCGGGTTGCGGCGGGCGGCCCACCGGTGCAGGTCGGCGAGTTACGTCCCCGGGCAGGAGCGGTGCCCGGTGAGGTGCGTTGCGCGTTGCTGCCCGACGTCCGCACCGAGGTCGGCTGGGTGGCCGCCGCGATCGCGGAGCGCTGGCACGCGACGGTGGCGGAGCACGGTGCTCCGCCGACAGCGGCGGTGCTGGTGCGTCGCCGCGCGGACATGGGGCAGTTCGCCGCGGCGTTGCGGGCCTGCGGCGTCCCCGTCGAGGTGGTCGGTCTGGGGGGGTTGCTGGATACCCCGGAGATCCGTGATCTGGTCAGCGTATTGCGGTTGCTCGTCGACCCGCTGGCGGGCACCGCCGCCGTACGGCTGCTCACCGGTGCCCGGTGGCGGATCGGCGCGGCCGATCTGGCGGCGCTGTGGCGCCGGGCCCGGGAGCTGACGCTCGATCACCGGATCGCGGTGCGACCGGGTGCCGCCCCGGAGGAGGTGTTGGCCGCGTTGGCCGGGGAGTTGCCAGGGGAGCACGCCGAACAGGCCGGATTGGTCGACGCGCTGGATTCGCCTGGGGAAGCGGCCCACTACTCCAAGCTGGGGTACGAGCGGTTGGGTGCGTTGGGTACCGAGCTCGGTGCCCTGCGCCGGCGGATCGTCCAGCCACTGACCGATCTGGTGGCCGATGCCGAGCGCACCCTGCTGCTGGACACCGAGTCGTTGACCCGGCCGGGTCCGGTGGGCCGGACCCACCTGGACGCCTTCGCCGACGTGGTTGCCGACTTCGCCGCAGTCAACCCGTTGGCGGGTCTGCCTGCCCTGCTCGAGTACCTGGCCACCGCCGAGGAAGCCGAGGACGGTCTGGAACCTGGGGAGGTCGAGGTGGCTCCAGACCGGGTGCAGGTACTCACGGTGCACGCCGCCAAAGGCCTGGAGTGGGCGGTGGTCGCCGTTCCGCACCTGGTGGACGGAGTGTTCCCGGCGGCGAAGAAGAGCTCGTCGTGGTTGCGGACTGTCACCGAGCTGCCGGTATCGCTGCGTGGGGACTGTGCTGATCTGCCCGGCTTGACGCTGCCGCGCTGCACCGACCAGAAAGGCGCTGAGCAGAAGGTGTCCGACCAGAAGGAGCTGGCCGAGGTACTCACCGCGCATGAGGAGGCGTTCGAGGCGCGGCGGCTGACGGAGGAACGGCGGCTGTTCTACGTCGCCTTGACCCGCGCCGAGCGCACCCTGCTGCTCAGCGGCCACCACTGGAGCGAAGCCGGACGTACGCCCCGCTCGCCCTCGAGCTTCCTGCTTGAGGTCCGCGACATCGGCGCGGGAATCGATCCACCGGTTATCGAACATTGGGCACCCCCTCCTGCCGACGGCGAGCCTAACCCCCTGGACAGCTCAACGCGGGAGGCGCGCTGGCCGACCGATCCTCTTGGCGATCGCCGCGATGGGGTGACGCAGGGAGCGTGCCTGGTGCGGGCCGCCCTGGCAGAGGCCGACGACCAGCCTGTGCTGCCCGGATTCCCGGAAGCCACCCAGGCGGATCAGGACGATGCCGAGGGCTGGCAGCGCGAGATCGACGTGCTGCTCGCTGAGCGGGCTGCCCGGCGCGCTCCGCAGCGGGTCATCCTGCCCGCGCACCTGTCGGTCAGCCAGCTCGTCGAGCTCGCGGCGGATCCGTCAACGCTGGCGCAGCGGTTACGCCGGCCGCTGCCCTACCCACCGAATCCGATGGCCCGGCGGGGGACCGCGTTCCACGCCTGGCTGGAACGCCGGTTCGGTTCCACCCGGCTGATCGACCTCGACGACCTGCCCGGTGCCGCGGATGCCGATGCCGCGCCGGACAGTGAGCTGACCGCGTTGCAGGAGGCGTTTCTGGCCAGTGCGTGGGCGACGCGCAGCCCCTATGAGGTGGAAGTGCCCTTCGAGACCGTGATCGACGGCATTGCCTTGCGTGGCCGGATGGACGCCGTCTTCGCCGACGGCGACGGTGGCTGGACCGTCGTGGATTGGAAGACCGGTGCGCTGCCCAACCCCGGGCAGCTGCCTGCGGTGAGTGTGCAGCTGGCCGCTTACCGGCTGGCGTGGTCCGCTCTGTCCGGGGCACCGCCCGAGCGCGTGCGCGCGGCGCTGCACTACGTGCGCCACGACCATACGTTGCGCCCCACTGACCTGCTCGACGGCGACGGCCTGCGTGACTTACTGCGTAGTATCCCACTGGCGGAATAAGTATCCGTATCTTCGGACTAGGTATAAGTAGTGGGCGGTCACGTATCCGAGGAAACTGCGTCACGATTACGTGGTTAATGCGGACAATTACGTATGACTTCAGCTTGCAATCTGGCCTCGGTTACAGGCAGGGTATGTGACGTGCCGATCGGTAACGGCACCTGAGAGTTTTCTCGACTCGAGCCCCGCTGGGGGCCACCTTTTCCCTAGGAGGACTGGATGTCTAACGTACTGAGCTTCGCCGAGATCAATGACCAGCGAGTGGATTTTCTGCCTGCCCGTACTGTGCTGTCGACCCTTGGCAACATCAGTGGCGGTGGCTCCGGCGATGACGGCGGTACCGGTGGCGACGGCGGCACCGGCGGCACCGGCAACACCGGTGGTCAGGCGACGGGCGGCACTGGCACCGGCGGTCACGCAGCAAACTTCGGTAATCCGAATTCCGGGCTGATCAGCCCCCAGGTCAATGTTGCCCTTGCCTTCGGTGGTGACGGCGGTCCCGGCAATGGTGGCACCGTCGATGCAGGCGGTGGTGACGGTGGTGGTGGCGGCCGCGGTGGCTATGACATCATCAACCACCCGTGAACCGAGCCGGTTTTGTCGGATGACCAGGTGATCGAATAATACTCCGCTCGTGACGGAGGGAGCGGTCCTCCGTCACGAGCGGGTTTCCTAGGGCTGGATATCAGTGTTCGCCGGTGCTGCGGCTAGCTGACTCAAGCGAACCTAGTGTATCCACCCAGGGAATCAGTTGTCCAGTATTCTTGACGACTGTTAAGTACCCAGCTGTGGCAACTAAGTAGGTTTCGGCTGCCGAATACGTATTCGGGAAAAGACCCCGTAACTACGTGGTCGAGGTGCGGATTTACGTACGGTAGCCGGTTGCAATCAGAGCGGGTTTCTGGGCAAGGTAGGGCAATACCGGGTCGGCGCGGGCCGACGAGGTATCTGTGTGTTCGAGGCCCACTGGTGGCCACTTTCCTAGGAGGATCTAGATGTCTGACACCCTGAGTTTCACTGAAATCGACGCGCAGCGTGTGGAGCTGCTGCCTAGCCGTACCGTGCTTTCCTCGTACTGTGGGTACCACAGCTGCCACTGGGACCACTGGGACCAGTGGAGCAACGAGCAGACCGCCAATGCCGACGCTGATGCAGATGCCAAGCAAATCATCCTCAACTTCGGAGACGGTGTTGACCTCATCGCCGACAATGACGCTGAGGCTGAGGCTGGCGCTATCAATCAGGCATGAGTCGAGCCGGTGCTGTTGGGTGATCGCGTGACGCTCTAGTCTGTGGCGGCGGGGGCGGCCGGGTTTCGGCCGTCCCCGCCGTTGCCTCCTGAGTCGCACCAGATCACCGGCCTCGGTAGCCCCGTTGACGTGGCTACGTAGCGGGGCGTAACGATACTACGCAGTATGCCGAAGAATGTAAGTAGCGACCACCCGTATACGGTACCGATTACGGTGCGAGGGGTTGATGTCGGGTAGGATTCGAGGCACGTGGTATCGACCGAAGAGAGTGGGATTCGAGATGGGGAATGCTCCATTGCTGCCGCATCCACCAGTGGGGGTTCTCGGGCTGATGTGGCGGCCGGTGCAGATGGTCACTGAGCTGGTGCGTCAGGTTCGTGACACCGCTGAGTACGTGGTGCGTCAGGTGCATGATGCAGCAAAGCTGGTATTGCGTGCGCTGGATGGCGCCACGCAGCAGACGACCCGGGTTCGGAGTAAATCCGAGGTGGAGTGGATCATCGGACCGCTGACGTTCTTCTTCGCTGGCGGTGTGCTCTTCGCCAGACCGAACGGCACCGTTCCACAGTAGCGACTCAGCCGCTCCGGCGCACCTGGCCATCCCCGTTTTTCCGGTCCGATCGTATGGTCGGATCCCCTATCGTGTCCTGTACGTACTGATATCTGATGTCTTACGTGGTGACCTGCGGTCGGCTACGTATCCGACGACGTCACCCGCGACTAGGTGGCCGCCGTATGGAAATTAGGTAGGTCTACTGATTGCTCGCCCTCGTATTTCTCGCCAGACTCTGTGGTGTGCCGAAAGCGAGGGTGCTGAACCGGGATACCCTCGATGAGGCGCTCTTTGTCGAGACCCGTGTGGGTCACGTTTTTCTAGGAGGAATTCAGCATGTCTGATGCACCGAGCTTCGTCGAGATCGAGGGACAGCACGTGGAGCTGCTTCCCGCCCGTACCACGCTGATCATTGGTGGTCCGCTGAACAACCTGCTGGGAAATGCTGGCGGTGACGGTGGTGGCGCCGGCTCGAGTGGCGACGCCATTGCCCAGAACGGCTCCGCGCAGAATGTTCAGAAGCCCGTTGGTGGTGACGGTGGCGGCGCCCAGGGTGGTGGCGTCCTCGGTGGCCTTCTGGGTACCCTCTGATATCTGAGGCGATCCTGAAACGCTAGTCGATCGCGTGACGAGTCGTCCGTGATGGGAGGGGTGGCCGTGTTACGG
>JBOHHE010000360.1:0-2064 GCA_050700355.1 Pseudonocardiaceae bacterium | reverse complement strand
GTCAGGGTGGATTCCAGGAACTGCTCCTTGGAGATCGCGGTGCTGCCGCCGGGGAGGTGCGGTAGGTGTAGGTCACGCCAGATTCGCAGGTATGCCTCGGTGATCTGCTGCTCGGATGGTGAGCCAGGCGGGTGGCCGAGCGATGTGGCGACCCGCTGCCCCATCAGGACGTGATCGTGCTCGGTGAGTTGGCCGTCGCCATCGGCATCGAGATAGTCGAAGCCATGGTTGATCTTGGCAGTGAGAATGTCGGGCGTGACCATGGGAACCTCCCTGGAGCACGGGCCACAACGGGCTGAAGTCAGCAACCGTAGCGAATGCAGACCGCAGTCCGCGCGGCCCGTTCGGTCGACAGTGTGGCTGGCCGAATTCTGTGGCCGGCTGCACTGCCAGCCGCGACTGTCTCCAGACGGTGCCCACGCGCCCGATCGGGTCACCGGCAACTAGCCTGTAGCCACCTCCTCGCCGAGGTATCCGCGCCCCGGGGCATCAGCGAGGAAACGGCGAGGAGAGGGTCCTGCATGGACGACGACGAGGACGTCCGCGCGATCGGGTGGGCGCTGTGGCAGGCGCGTGACGATCGGGGCAAGTCACTGCGGGTGGTCGCCGAGCTGGCCGGGATGAGCAAGGACACCCTCAACCGAATCGAACGCGGCCTGCTGTCCCCGACCCTGGACCAGGTTTACGCCCTCGCCCAGGTGCTCCAGGTCTCGGTATCGGACCTGACCCGGCTGCCCTTCCCCGCCCCAGCCAACGGACACACCGACAGCAGCGTGGAAGCAATCGGACTCGCCCTGGACGCAATCGAAATCGGCGAACCCGCCGGAATGATCCTGCCCGTGGCAGAGCTGCAAGACCAGGTACGCCACCTGCACCGCCAACGCCGGGCCTGCCGGTTCGTCGAAGTGGCCACCGAGCTACCCACCCTGATCCGCAACCTGCACACCAGCCTGAACACCGGCACCGACCACGGCGAGCTACTCGACCTGGCCGTGTACCTGCATGTGCACGTCACCCGGATTTGGCTCGGCACCGCCGCCGCGCCCGCCCATCTGTTGCGCCGGGTGGTGTTCCTGGCCAAGCGCCTGGCCGAGGAACGCGAGGAGGTCACCACACTCGCCATGGCCGGGTACGGCGTCGCCTCTGTTCTGCTCACCCGTGGGGCATTCGAGCCGGGCCGGGTGGTGCTGGGCTCGTTGACCCTGCCGCCGACCACCGCCGGCACCGCCGGTCTAGTGTGCGCGCTCACCACGCTGCAGGCCTTGGCCGCCGTGCGACAAGAACGGCCAGATGAGGCGGTCCCGGCGCTGGATACCGCCGCAGAGCTGGCCCAGCGCTTCGGGGCAGCCGCCACCGACCCCCTGGGATTCATCCTCGCACCGACCGATGTGGGAATTGAGCGAATGTGGCTCGCCCTCGAAGCAGGCGAACCCGACCGGGCAGTCAGCATCGCCCCGACCGTGCACCCCGAACGCCACCCCTTCAAAGGGGGCCAAGCCCAGTACTGGCTGCAATACGGCTGCGCACTAGCCCAGATAGGGGACCACCACGAAGACGCGGTGCGGGCACTGCGCACCGCGGAACGCATCTATCCGACCAGGATGCTACGCAACCAGTTCGTCCGCGACACCCTGGCCGTGCTGCTCAGACACTCGCGGCGAGGCTCCACGACGGACCAGGAGCTGCGGGGGATGGCCCGGCGGGCGCGTCTGATCGTGTAATCCCCTGCAGGACGTCTCCCTCCAGAGACAGCTGAGGTCGCTTCCGCGAGATCCCGCGCCGTTGTCACCCCACCACCATCACCCACCATGGTGCAGGAGAACACAGCAACACCGATCACGCCTCGCGCGGTGACCGATATCAGCGGCACGACATATCCGGGGACCGATGAGGCGATGGCAGCCGGTCGCCGGGGCGGGTGCGACCGGGCGGTGTGCGGCAGCCACCTGCTGGCGCCCAGCCTGACCACCCCGGAGGCCGGGCACTGCCGGTCCTGCCGGCGCCGGAGGGCCAGGGCGTGACCATCGAGACCCCGGCTGGCCGCCGGTCGAGCAGTGCTGCACC
>JBOHHE010000359.1:0-31472 GCA_050700355.1 Pseudonocardiaceae bacterium | reverse complement strand
CCACCGGGACCGCGGGAGTGGCTGCAGGCGTTCACCCATTCCTGGGTGGTGCGAATGTCCACCCACCCGTTGATGGCGCTGGGCATGTACGTCGCGTCGTTCTACGTCGTCTATTTCACCGGTTTGTATGACGCAGCGGCGCCCTACCACTGGGCGCACCTGGCGATGAACGCGCACTTCATCATCATGGGCTATGCCTACTACTGGATCATCATCGGTATTGACCCGGCGCCGCGGAGGCTGCCGTATCTGGGCAAACTCGGCCTGCTGGTGGCGGCGATGCCGTTCCACGCGTTCTTCGGGATCTCGCTGATGGGTTCGGCCACGGTGATCGGTGGGGACTTCTTCCGGTCGTTGGCCCTGCCGTTCGTGTCTGATCTGCTCGCCGACCAGCGGACAGCCGGGGCCATGGCGTGGGCTGCGGGGGAGATCCCGATGGTGGTGGTGCTGATCGCGCTGGTGGTGCAATGGGTACGCACCGATGACCGGGAGGCCCGTCGATTCGATCGCAAGGCCGACTCCGACGGCGCGGCCGAGCTCGCCGCCTACAACGCGCTGCTCACCCAACTCGCCGAGCGCCGCTCCACTCGCGGCTAAGTGACCGAGGGAGTCAGGAGCGGAATCTGAGTGATGCTATGTCCTACCGGCCAGATCGATTTTCTGCAGTGTTGATGATGGGAACGGCGGTACCGGCATGTCGCCTGGTACCGCCGTTACCGGGGGGAAGTCGACTCGATCCCGTCGGCGGTGCAGCCTTTCAGTGAGCCATGGTCTGGAGCCGCCCGCGGATCTCGGCAGCGGCGTCAGCGAGCGCGTCGGCCACGTCGTCGCCTATCGAGCTGGCCTTGATCGTTGCCTCATGGCCAAGTCGAGCGGCCTTCCCCATTGCCTCTTCGCCGAGATACGCGGCCTTTCCCGCTGCCTCTTCGCCGAGGCGCGCCGCCTTTCCTGCCGTCTCCTCACTGAGGCGGGCGGCCTTACCGGCCAGTGTCCGGCCATGTTCAGTGGCTGTGCTGACCACCTCACTCGTCACCTTGGAGGCTTTCCCTGCGGCTCCGGCGGCAAGACCCGTAGCCCCGGAGGCCAGCCCACTGAGCTTGCCGCCCGTGCGGTCAGCCTTGGCGGTCATCTTCGCCAACTTGCGCCGGGATACGGTGGCAGCCAGCTGGCCGGCGTGTCGGCCCCGCCATGCCAGCGATGGTTTACCTGCGGTATCCGCAGCAGTGATGATCAACCCACCCAGCAGGCCGAGGTTCTTCAGGAAGTGGATCAGCTGATCGGATCTGTCTCGGGGGTCCTCGATCTCCCAGTACGGGTGGCCGGCCAGCGTGGTGGGTATCAAGCTGACCGCCAGCGCGGCGGAGGCGAGGCGGGGGGTCCTCCCCAGCGCGAGCAGAACTCCCGCGCCAATCTTTACCCCGGCGTCCACCTTCACCAGCGTGGTCGCATTCGGTGCCCGCTCTATTGGCGCGAGATCCACCATCGTGTCCAACACTGGCTTGGCCGCCTGAGCGTGCGATTCGGGGTCACGTAACGCGCCGATGCCGCCGTAGATGAAGATCCCAGCCAACAGCGGGCGCGCGATTCGACGGAGCAACATAGTCCACAGATACCCCCCTGTCGCCGAGGGCAAACCCCGACCTGGTCATACAGCGTTTCCTGGCTGCATTAACACTACCGCCTGACACTTGGGGGTCCGCGTGACCTGCGTCGACACAGTTGTACACATCGACCCCTGTTATCCCCATGTTGATCATTATGAGCTACCGGGTCAGTTCGGGGCGGCGCAGCCTGGGGCTACCGGCCGAGTGGACCGGGCCCCGCCGCAGCGGGTGGGGATGGCTAGAGATGGCTAGGGATGTCTACGAAGGAGGGCGTGCGATGAGAGGGACACCGGTGACGGTGGTGGGAACACTGGTCAATGACACGAGACTGCGCCGGGTAGGCCCGGACGGGAAGCTCGTGCTCAATTTCCGGATCGCCAGCAACGAGCGTCGGTATGACAAGGCGTCCGAGACATGGGTGGACGGGGACAGCCTGTACTTGTCGGTGAGCTGCTGGCGCACGCTCGCCGAGAACGCCGCCACCCTGGTGAAGGGGGATCCGGTGATCGTCAGCGGCAGGCTGCGTACCCGCGAGTGGACCACCGAGGAGGGGGTGCGCCGATCGGTCGTCGAGATGGAAGCCAGCGCGATCGGCCCGGATCTGGCCCGCTGCGCGGCGACCGTGCGCAAACTACGCCGGGTCGAGGAGCCGGTGAGTACCGTGGACGAGACCACCGAGGCTTTGGACGAGTTCGGTCTGCCGGATGACTTCGACCTGTCGGACCGGGACGACCTGCCGGATGAGGTCAGTCTGTCGGAGCTGGCTGAAGCGGCCCGGCCGCTGGTGCCCCTTCCTGCCTGAGCGGTGTGCCACGGCCGGGCGGCGGCTGGCTGGTCCATTCCCGGCCAAGCCGCCCGGCCCCGGCGGTCGCCTCTACGATCGCTTCGTGGCTGAGTTCATTTACACCATGAAGAAGGTGCGCAAGGCGCACGGTGACAAGGTCGTCCTCGACGACGTGACCATCGCGTTCTATCCCGGCGCGAAGATCGGCGTGGTGGGACCCAACGGTGCGGGCAAGTCCAGCGTGCTGAAGATCATGGCGGGTCTCGACCAGCCTAACAACGGAGAGGCGTTCCTGGCGCCAGGCGCGACGGTGGGCATCCTGGAGCAGGAGCCCGCCTTGATCGAGGACAAGACCGTCCTGGACAACGTCCAAGAGGGGGTGCGGGAGATCAAGGCCAAACTCGACCGGTTCAACGAGATCGCCGAGCAGATGGCCACCGACTATTCCGACGAGCTGATGGAGGAGATGGGCCGGCTCCAGGAGCAACTCGACCATGCCGACGCCTGGGATCTGGACTCCCAGCTCGATCAGGCCATGGACGCGCTGCGCTGCCCACCCCCCGACGAGCCGGTCACCCATTTGTCCGGCGGAGAGCGGCGACGGGTGGCGCTGTGCGCGCTGCTGCTGTCCAAGCCCGATCTGCTGCTGCTCGACGAGCCGACCAACCACCTGGATGCGGAAAGTGTTTTGTGGCTCGAGCAGTTCCTGGCGAGCTACCCCGGAGCGGTGCTCGCGGTCACTCACGACCGGTACTTCCTGGACAACGTGGCGCAGTGGATTCTCGAGCTGGACCGCGGCCGGGCCTACCCGTACGAGGGCAACTACTCCACCTACCTGGAGAAGAAGGCTGAGCGTCTCGCCGTCCAGGGTCGGAAGGATCAGAAGCTGCAGAAGCGCCTGCGCGACGAGCTCGCCTGGGTGCGGTCCGGAGCCAAGGCGCGGCAAGCCAAATCCCGAGCCCGGCTGCAGCGTTATGAAGAGATGGCAGTCGAAGCCGAGCGCAGCCGCAAGCTCGACTTCGAGGAGATCCAGATTCCGGCGGGACCGAGGCTGGGCAACGTGGTGGTGGAGGTATCGCACCTGGACAAGGGCTTCGATGGCCGCGTGCTGATCAAGGACTTGTCCTTCACGCTGCCCCGCAACGGCATCGTGGGAGTCATCGGGCCTAACGGTGTTGGTAAGACCACCTTGTTCAAGACGATCGTGGGTTTGGAGCAGCCCGATTCCGGTGTGGTCAAGGTTGGCGAGACCGTGCGATTGTCCTACGTCGATCAGGGTCGCGCCGGGATCGACCCGGGCAAGACGGTGTTCGAGGTCGTCTCCGACGGCTTGGACCACATCCGGGTCGGTAGCACCGAGATGCCGTCCAGGGCCTACGTCGGTGCCTTCGGTTTCAAGGGTGCTGACCAGCAGAAACCGGCCGGGGTGCTGTCCGGGGGAGAACGTAACCGGCTCAACCTGGCGCTGACCCTCAAGCAAGGCGGCAACTTGATCCTGCTCGACGAGCCCACCAACGATCTCGACGTCGAGACGTTGGGCTCGCTGGAGAACGCTCTCGAACACTTCCCCGGATGCGCGGTAGTGATCTCCCACGATCGTTGGTTCCTGGACCGGGTGGTGACCCACATTCTCGCCTGGGAGGGTACGGAGGAGAATCCAGCAGCCTGGTTCTGGTTCGAGGGCAACTTCGAGAGTTATGAGCAAAACAAGATCGAACGACTCGGGAGTGAGGCGGCGCGACCACACCGTGTGACATACCGCAGACTGACCCGGGACTGACCCGATGAGGGTGATCAAGTTGTCGGGTCACCCAGAGGGGTATTGGGAGGTGAACGTTACGCCGCGTGACAAGTTACGGGACGGTACGCCATCCAGCGGTAGTGAGGCGGCGTCGCTGGTGGAATCGGCCATGCTGCTGCGCTGGCGGGCGCCTGAGCTGGCCTTGCTCTTGGCCGATCGGGCGGTGGCTGCGGCCGGGAACGACCGGGTGACGGTCCTCCGCGCAGATCACCTCGCTGTGTTCGCGCTCAACCGCCTGGAGCGATACGCGCAAGCGGTCCATCGGCTGCTGCCTGCGATCCGGGACGCTGACACGCCTACGGAGCTGCGGAGCGAGTTGCAGGTGGAGCTGGCGCACTGTGCCGTCGGCCTGAATGAACCCGCCACCGCACTCGTTGCGGTGCGTCCAGTGCTGGCCGCCGGCGAGGACGTGACCCCGGTGCTGCGCGGCGCGGCGCTCGTCGTCATCGCCGAGTCGTCGGACGCCTTCGGCCGCGGCGATGTCGTGGCGTCCGCCTTGGAAGAGGCCGATGAACTCTTCCGCGAGGACCCGCATCTTGATCGCGATACCGCGTTGCTGCTGCGGGCTACCGCTAAGGCGGTGAACGCCGTACGCCACCGTCGTGTCGGTGCCGCCGCCGAGGCGGAGGCCCAGGCCAGAGCTGGTCATGCGCTGCTGACTGGGCTGGCTGACCCTGAGCATGACAGCGGCCAGGTCAGCGGGCGGCTGATGCTCGAGATCGTGCTCGCCCTGCTTGATCGGGGCGAGGGCGAGGCCGCGGCCCGGGAAGCGCGGTCTCTGCTGCGCCGTCCGGTGCGTGCCGCTGGTGCCGGAGTCGTCGGTTGGTTGCGGCTGGCGCTGGCCACTCGGGTGCACCTGGCGGAAGGTCGGCATGAGCCGGCGCTGGCGCTGCTCGCCGACGCTGTGGAGGTGACTCAGCGTCACGGCGTCGACGTTGTACTCGCGGAATGCCTCGAGGGCCTGTCCCAGGTCCACGAGGTACGGGGCGAGTTCGCCGACGCCTTGCACTGCCTGCGCTCCGCCCGTGCCGCCGAGAGCAGGCACCGCCGCACTGCCGAGAAGGCGCGGTCCGCGCTGCGCGAGCACCTTGGAGCCGATCTTCCCGAGGTGGCTGGGCTGGTTGATCAGATCGCTGCGCTGCTGCCAGATCCCGGAGGACAGCGCAGCGGTTCTGACCCGGACACCGGTCGGCTGGATGCGGAGACGTACGCCCGGGAGTTGCTGGCGGAGTTGAGTGAGCGGTTGCGCGACGTGGTCCCGGAAGGCTCCGCGCTCGGCAAGCTCATGGCCGAGCGAATCGCCGTGCTGCTTCCCGCGACGAACCGGACCCAAGCGCAGAGCGGCGCGGACCTGTTGCGCACCGGGTCGGTCGTGAAACCGGGCGCTGAGAGCCCCTTCGGAGCTACCCAGCACACCGCGGGCACCGGGACCGAGGAGGTTCCCATCGGCACAGGCTCGGTTCTGCCTGCTCCTGCGGAGGCGGCGGAGTCTGCGACGACGGTGGAGCAGGGACCTACAACTGAGGTGTTGCCGAAGGTTGTGGCTGAGGCTGCGCAGGAGCCTGCAATGGAAGGGGAGTTGGAACCTGTGGCGCAGGGGCAGGCGGAACCTGTCGTCGAGGTGCAGGAGGAGCCGGCCGCGCTGGAGGAGGAGCCCGTCGCGGAGGTGACGAAAGAACAGCCTCCGGCGGAGGACTTCCAGCTCGCGGCCAATCCGGAGGCTGAGCAAGCGATCCCACAATCCACGTCCGACCCCTCGTCGGCACCTACGGCACGGCGACGTCGTGGCGTCAATGGGACTCCGGTGCTGGTCAGCGAGTTGCTACCGCTCTCCGTATTGTCGAAAGGCCGGTCCGGACGGCGCCGCGCCGAGGATCGCGTTGAAAGCGCCCCGGACGCTACCGGAACGGCCTCCGCTGACGGGTTGATGCCCGCTGACGGGTCGATACCCACTGGGGAGTCGGCATCTGTTGGGGAGTCGGCCTTTGCTGGGGGATCGGCACCCGCCGAAGGGCTGGCGGCTGTTGAAGAGTCGGCGGCTGTTGAAGAGTCGGCCGTCGCCGAATCGGTGCCGAGCGCGCCGAGTGCTGGGACCGCCGAGGGGGGTGATGCGGCTGCACCTGATGACGCCGGGAGCGAGCAGGCGCCACCAGCTGCTCCGGATGCCGATCCGCCGCTCGCCCTGACACCGAGAGCCCTCGAAAGGGGATCGAACGGCATCCCGGCCGGGCAATCGTTCCAGGCGGGTATGGGTGACCTGCTCGCCGAGGCGCTCGCTGCTTTTCAGGAGGACCATCCCTCGCTCATCGATGGCAATGCCATGACCGCGCCGGGCGGGAGCACTGTCGATTCGACACGTGCTCGCGGCTTCGTCGGGCGTCGAGTGTACGGCCTTCAGCTCGCCAGGAACCCGGTGATTCGCAACCCCAGCAACGTCGACGAGGCGTTGACTGACCCCGAGCTGCGACTGCCGGACCTGACCGCCGAGCCACCGTGGCGGCCGGACGGAACCGGTCGTCAGTCCGCTGCTGGAGACTAGGACCGTGACGTGGTCGAGCGGTGCGGCCGAGGAGTCCGGCCACCGTGACGCGTTGATCGCGCGGTACTACCGCCACGCATCAGCTGAGGAATTCGGCCCTGCGCAGCCCGCCGAGTTGGGCGCGGCGGTCCGGTCGCACTGCGCGCTGGCCGCTGAGCGAGCGCCCGGCCGGGCAGTGGTGCGGTTGCTCAACCCCACCCGCGCCGACGATGGCTGGAGCTCGCCGGGAACTGTGGTGCAGATCGTCACCGACGACATGCCCTACCTGGTCGATTCGGTGGTCGCCCAGTTGGCTCGTATGGGCGTCTCGGTGCAGCGCCTCGTGCACCCGATCGTGGTGGTCTGCCGCGACGTCAGGGGAACTTTGCGCACGGTCCTCGCCGACTGCGACCCGGACGAGGCCCCGGCCGATGCGCAGGTCGAGTCCTGGATGTACCTGGAGATCGGCCGCATCACCGATCCCACCCGCGCCCAGTTGGTGCAGCAAAGCCTGCTCACCGTGCTCATCGACGTGCGGGAGGTCGTCGAGGACACCGAGCGGATGGCGGATACCGCGGCGGCGCTGGCCGATGAGCTGGATGCCACCCCGCCATTGCCGGTCGAGAAGGTGGCTGAGGGGGCCGCGTTGCTGCGTTGGCTCGCCGAGAGGCATTTCGTCTTCTTGGGATATCGGCACTACGAGCTGGTCCGCGAGCCTGGTGAGACCTATCCCGCGCTGCGGACCGTGCTCGCTTCCGGGCTCGGCGTGCTACGCAGGGACAGCGTCGTGGCCCGCAGCTTCAGCACCGGGGCGGATGTGGCCGAGGCCCTGTCGCCGGATCTGCTGGTGCTCACTCAGGCGAGCGTGCCCTCCACCGTGTATCGGCCGATCTACCCGTATTACGTGGGGGTCAAGACCTTCGACGAGTGCGGCGAGGTCACCGGTGAGCACCGTTTTCTCGGCGTCCTCACCGCCACCGCGTTGCACGAGAATGTGCTGGATATCCCGGTGATCAGCGGTCGGGTGCTCGAGGTGATCCGGCGCGCCGGTGTGCCGCTGGAGTCCTATTCGGGGCAGCGGATACTCGAGGTGATCCAGACCTACCCACGGGCCGAGCTGTTCTCCACGGATCTGGATGCGCTCTACCAGACGGTGACCGGAGTGCTGTCCCTGGCCCAGCGACGCGCGTTGCGGATGTTCATCCGGCGTGACCGGTACGGCCGGTTCTTCTCCTGCCTGGTCTACCTGCCCCGCGATCGCTACACCACCACTGCTCGGCTGGCCATGCAGGACGTGCTGATGCGCGAGCTGCACGGTACCGGCGTGGAATACAGCGCTCGAATCGGCGAGGCGGTGCACGCCCGGGTGCACTTCACCGTGCATACCGACCCGCACGATCCTGAAGTCCCTCCGGCACCGGACAGCGTGGTGATCACCGAGCTGCTCCAGGACGCCATCCGCACCTGGGATGACCGGTTGCTCGACGCAGTGCACGACGCGGACGCCGACGGGAGGCTCCCTCCCGAGGACCTGGCACGGTGCTACGCCGAGGCCTTCCCCGAGGCGTTCAAGGAGGACTTCGACGCCGCCACCGCGCTGGTAGACATCGGCCGGCTGGAGGCGCTGGCCCCCCAGGATGGCCTGGACCTGTGCTACTACCACCCCCGCAGCTTGCCCACTGAGCAGGGCACCGAGCCGGGGGAGCGGCGGTTCAAGCTCTATCTGGCGGGGCAACGGATCAGCCTCTCCCAGGTGTTGCCGGTGCTGCAGCACATGGGCGTCGAGGTCGTCGATGAGCGCCCCTACCAAGTGATCCGGGGCGACGGTGTGCAGTGTTGGATCTATGACTTCGGCCTGCGGCTGGACCTCACTCTGCTCGAATACCTGCAGGGCCAGCACGTCGACGACGTCAAGAGGCGGTTCGAGGACGCCTTCGTGGCCGCCTGGCGTGGCGCCTGCGAGATAGACCGGCTCAATGCCCTGGTGCTGCGGGCCGGGCTGGACTGGCGGCAGGCGGCGGTGCTGCGCGCCTACGTCCGTTATCTGCGCCAAGCCCGCACCCCGTACAGCCCGGAATACGTCGAGGACGTGCTGCTCGCCCACCACGGGATCACCGCCGCCCTCGTGGCGCTGTTCGAGGCTCGCTTCGACCCTGCGCTGGATCCGGTCACCCGACGCACCCGGTACGACACACTGGCCGCCGAGGTCGCCGGCAGAATCGACGAGGTGACCGGGCTGGACGCCGATCGCATCCTGCGTAGCCTGCTTACCTTGATTCGCGCGACACTGCGCACCAACCACTACCTCGGTGACGACAGTGGCAGTGGCAATAGCAGTGGCAGTCCGAGGCCCTACCTGGCTCTCAAGCTCGATCCGAGGGCGGTGCCGGGACTGCCCGAGCCTCGACCGGCTTTCGAAATCTTCGTCTGCTCCCCCCGGGTGGAGGGCGTGCATATGCGGTTCGGCCCGGTCGCCCGAGGTGGGCTGCGCTGGTCGGACCGCAGGGAGGACTACCGGACGGAGGTGCTGGGGCTGGTCAAGGCACAGGCAGTGAAGAACGCGGTCATCGTGCCCGCCGGGTCCAAGGGTGGATTCGTGGTCAAACGCCCACCCGCGCCGACTGGGAATCCCACGCTGGACCGGGAAGCGAGCCTCGACGAGGGCATCGCCTGCTACCGGATGTTCGTCTCCGGGCTGCTCGATCTCACCGACAACCTGGTCGACGGGAAGAGCCGGCCGCTCCCACAGGTGGTACGTCACGACGGCGACGACAGCTACCTGGTGGTCGCCGCCGATAAGGGGACCGCCACGTTCTCCGACATCGCCAACGAGGTCGCCGCGTCCTACGGTTTTTGGCTCGGTGATGCCTTCGCCTCGGGCGGCTCATCGGGCTATGACCACAAGGCGATGGGGATCACCGCGCGGGGCGCCTGGGAGAGCGTCAAGCGGCACTTCCGCGAACTGGGAGTCGACGTCCAGACCGACGATTTCACCGTGATCGGCATCGGGGACATGTCCGGCGACGTGTTCGGCAATGGGATGCTGTACTCGGCGCACATCCGGCTGCTCGCGGCATTCGACCACCGGCACGTCTTCGTCGATCCCGATCCCGACCCGGCCCGGTCATACGCCGAGCGACGTCGGCTCTTCACACTGCCCCGTTCGTCCTGGGACGACTACGACCGCTCGCTGATCAGCACCGGCGGGGGAGTATGGCCGCGAACCGTCAAGCGGATCCCGGTCAGCATCCCGATGCGCCAGGCACTGGGCATCGCGGCGGAGATCACCGAACTGTCGCCCCCCGAGCTCATCCGGGCGATCCTGCTCGCCGAGGCGCAATTGCTGTTCAACGGCGGAATCGGCACCTACGTCAAAGCCACCACCGAGACCAACGCCGATGTCGGGGACAAGGGCAACGACGGAGTTCGGGTGGACGGCGCCGAGCTGCGGGTGCAGGTGGTCGTCGAAGGCGGCAACCTGGGCCTGACCCAGCGCGGCCGGATCGAGTTCGCCCGGGCGGGCGGCAAGGTCAACACCGATGCCATCGACAACTCCGGCGGGGTGGACTGCTCCGACCACGAGGTCAACATCAAGATTCTGCTCGACGGGCTCGTCGGCGGCAGCTCTGGTGGCGCGCTGAGCCCCCGGGATCGCCAGGACCTGCTGGTCGAGATGACCGACGAGGTCGCCGCCCTGGTGCTCGCCGACAATGCCGGCCAGAACACCCTGCTCGGGCTCAGCCGCGCGCATGCCGCGTCGATGGTGTCGGTGCACGCCAGGCTGGTGCGGCGGCTGGAACAGGACCGGGGCTTGGACCGGGGGTTGGAGGCCCTGCCGACTCGCGCGCAGTTCGCCGCGCTGGAAGCTGCGGGGGACGGGCTGAGTTCCCCGGAGCTGGCTACCCTGATGGCGCATGTCAAGCTCGCGCTGACCGACGAGGTCCTGGCCAGTGAGCTGCCCGACGCGGAAGTGTTCCGCGCGAGGCTGCCGGAGTACTTTCCCGCCCCGCTTCGGGAGCGTTTCATCGGTGCCATCCGCGAGCATCCGTTGCGCCGCGAGATCACCACCACGTTGCTGGTCAACGAGGTGGTCGATGGTGGCGGCATGACCTACGCCCACCGGTTGGCCGAGGAACTGTCCGTGTCGGCTTCCGACGCGGTCCGCGCCTATGCGGTGACCACCGAGGTGTTCGACCTGCCCGCGACCTGGCGGGCGATCGGTGAACTGGGCGCCGCCATACCGACATCGGTGTCCGATGCCATGATGCTGGAGCTGCGCCGGCTGCTGGACCGGGCCGGCCGGTGGCTCCTGCTCAACCGGCCGCAGCCGCTGGCGGTGGGGGCCGAGATCACCCGTTTCCGTCCGATCCTGCAGGCGTTGGTACCGCGGGTCACCGGCTGGCTGACCGGTCCGGAAGCGGAGCACGTTACGGCCACGACCCGGCGGCTCGCCGACCAGGGCGTGCCCGATGATCTAGCGGTGCGGGTGGGTGCCGCGCTGAACACCTTCGGGTTGCTCGACGTGGTCGAGGTGACCGAGCTGGCCGATCGCGATGCCACCGGCACGATCGAGCTCGCCGAACAGCCCGCCGAGCGCGTCGCCGAGCTCTATTACACGCTGTCCGCCCACCTGAGCATCGACCGCATGCTCGGTTCGGTCAGCGAATTGGCACGAGGTGACCGGTGGCACGCGCTGGCCCGCCTGGCGTTACGGGACGATCTCTACGCCGCACTGCGCGAGATCACCCTGGATGTGCTGCGCAACGGCGACGTCCAGGGCGCTCCGGACACCTTGATCGCATGGTGGGAGCAGCGTAACGCCTCCCGGTTGGCGCGGGCCAGGGCCACTCTCGAACAGATCTCCGACGCCGGGAGCCTGGACCTGCCTACCCTGTCGGTGGCCACCCGGCAGATCCGCAGCCTGGCGCGCTGACCCGCAAGTGGCGTTACCAGCTACAGCGCGTAACGCCACTTCCGGGCCCGACCGAAGGGAGGGCAGTATGCCGTCGTTCATGACAAGCGTGCCGATTCGCTGGTCCGACATGGATGTCTACGGCCACGTGAACAATGCGCGGGTGGTGACGTTACTGGAGGAGGCGCGCACCGAGCTCCTGTTCACGGAGGGCGCCCGGCGAGGTGCGCAGACTCTCGCCGCAGGGGTCATCGTCGTCGAGCTGGCGGTGCGCTACCGGCTGCCGTTGGTGTATTCAGCCACACCGGTGCGGGTACGGCTGTGGGTCAGCGAGCTGCGCGGTGCGTCCTTCACACTGGCGTACGGGGTATCGGCTGCCGAGGGCGACGGTGACGCGGTGACCGCCAGCACCCAGCTGGCCCCTTATGAGACCGTGGCACGAAGACCGCGCCGGTTGACCCCCGCCGAGCGGGAGTTCCTCGCTACCTTCCAAGATGGTGTTGTGACGGCCAGTAACTTGGCCACCGGTTCCTTGACTGCCAGTGCTACGACAGACGGGAGCGATGGTGCCTGAACTCTGCATTTCCGATCCCGCCGAACGGGACGATCTCGGCGCGTTCGTGGCGCGCGCGGTCCGCCTGGACGGCGCGGCGATCGTGCGGTTGCGGGCACGGGCCGGCCGGGTGGATGCCTGGGTGGTCACCCCGTTCGACACGCTGGTGACCCGCCAGGTCGGCGGTACCGTGCTCCCTTCCGACCTCACCGTCTGCGGGCGGGACCTGCTGGCCGCGCTGGCCGTGGTCGGTGGCGCGGTGGTGGATCCCGGCCGCGCCCAGGACACCTTGTGGCGCTGTGAGTTGCCGCCGGACCAGGGTTGGCACGAGGTGGACCATGTGCCCGCCGATGTGCTGTCGGATCTGGCGGATCGTGGTGCCGCCGCCGCGAGGGACAATCCCGGTCCGCGCGGCACGGCACCGGCCGCGCTGCTGGACCAGAAAGTGATCACCGTCAGCGGAGCCGGATTCGATGTGCGGGTACCCCTGCGCTGCCTACTGGCGCTGTCCGGAATGGGCTTCCTGGGCGCCCATGGTGCTGCCGACACCGTCCGGATCTCGGCCACCGACTCCTGGCTACGCCTGGATGCCCGCTACGGCGCCGCCCTCCGCCGCCGCCACGCCCTCCTCCCGCTACTCGTCTGAAGTGTGCCGGGTACGGACTACAACAGGCTCAGCTCGCTCGCCTTCAGCGTTCGCTTTCGCTCCGCAGCCAGGGAGGTGGCGGGAACGATGGCCACGGGGGAACGCGCGTGATACAGCGCGGTGCGGGCGACCAGCCCCAGCCCGGGACGGGGGGAGCGTCTGGCACCCACTACGAGCAGGCCGGTGCCGCAGGAATGGCAGACCGCTTCCTGGGCCTGAAGCCGGAGAAGTTGCGTGCTCGGCGTGCAGTCCGGGGCCAGCCGAAGGATCTGACGTCGGGCTGATTCGAGCACGATCTGTCCGGCCCAGCGTTCATCAGGAGAGTCCGAGCGACGCAGCGGCAGCGGACGAGTGTGTAACAGGCGTAGCTCCGCATGGCAGATCGCGGCGATGTCGACGGCCGCAGCGAGGACGGCTTCATCGCTCGGGTCTCCGCTGACCGCGGCGGTAACCGGTTTCTGCGGGGTGCTGCCGTCCGCCCGCATGAGAACCGTCAGGCATGAGGCGGCGGCGACGAGATCCACAGCGGTATTGGGAATCCGCCCGTGGTGGTCCGCGAGACCGATGACCAGTAGATCGGCGGGGCGCACCGGGGCCAGGATCTCGGCGGCGGTAGCGGAGATTCCCTGTAACTTCACCAGCGCAACACCGAGTTTGCGAGCGCATCGCCCGGCCCACCGTCTGGCCTGCTCACCCAGCTCAGACTCGTCGGTGGCTACCAATACTCGGCGCTCAAGTGCATCTTCCTGGCCTGTCGAGGCCATCGCAAACACCTTCTCCTCTGCTACCGGCAAACTTCCCAGCGTC
The DNA here is from genome assembly GCA_050700355.1 of Pseudonocardiaceae bacterium. Classification (GTDB taxonomy): domain Bacteria; phylum Actinomycetota; class Actinomycetes; order Mycobacteriales; family Pseudonocardiaceae. The sequence continues at coordinate 17,847 of JBOHHE010000359.1, read as the reverse complement.
GATTTCGAGCGCACCTGGCAGTGTGGCGGTCGCCGAGTGCACCGCCAACCCTTTCGTCAGGAAGGCCTGCCGTCAGGGCGGGGAGTGATAGGTCCATGGCATTTGTGGTGAGGCCACAACAATGCCCGGGGTGATTTCGTGCTCGTACCCGGTTGTTCCGCACCGGTGCTCGCCCTTCACTAAGAGTGTGGTCCCACTCACAGGTGCGTGGCCGGGCGGAGGGTGAGATGTCGCGAGAACTTAACTGCCCACACTGCGGGTGTCCAGTGCTCGCTACCCCGAACGCCGTGCGGGTGCCCGATGTGGACACGGTGGAGTTACTCAAGCGGGAGATCGGGGAGTTGCGGGCGACGGTTGCCCGGCTGCGCGGGGCGGGTTTCAGCCCGCCGGTGGCGCACCGCTGCGCAGGCCCCTGATGGGCTTCACCCGCCGTCCTGATCGGATCGGTGCCGCTCCCGAACGGCGCCACGGCAGCTGGCCGATGCCGGTCACTCCCTCGATGCCGGCCCGCATGCTGTACCGGCTGCACCGATTGCTCGAGCCGAGGCCGGTCTACCGTCGATTGGCGGCCTGGTTGGAACGGCACGCGGTGGCGAACCGCATCTTCACTGCCGCCGAGGAGCGGGTGAAGGGCGCGACGTTCGGCTGCCGGATGTGTGGCCAGTGCGCGCTCCCCGCCACCGGCTACGCCTGCCCCATGACCTGCCCGAAGCAGCTGCGCAACGGTCCGTGCGGTGGGGTGTCGTCGACCGGGCAGTGCGAGGTCCACCCCGGTGTCCGGTGCGTGTGGCTGGTCGCCTTCGAGCGGGCTGAGGCGCAGGGCCGGGTTGCGGACCTCACCCTGCTGCAACGCCCGATCGATCACCGACAATGGGGCACCAGTTCCTGGGTGAACTACTGGCAGGGCCGTGACGAGGGAATGTGGACCGAGCACGACGGCCGGTACGCCTTGCCGATCATTCACCGCTCGGACTCTGGCGAGGTGCGGTGACCGACGGCGCCGCACGCAACGGTGCCGGCCCGGGGCGATTGCTCACCGGTGGGCTGACTGCTGACAGGTTGCCTGCCGGAGAACTGCCCTCGGGAGAACCGCCCTCCAGGGGATTGTCGTCGGGGAGCTTACGCAACGCGCTGAACTCCGGCCGGTTCGTGATCACCGCCGAACTCGGCCCGCCACGGGGTGCCGACCCGGAGGCGATTCGGCGTAAAGCCGCCATGCTGCGCGGCTGGGTGGACGCGGCCAACATCACCGACAATCAGAGCGCCCACGTCCGGCTGTCCAGCTTCGCGGGCAGCGTGCTCGCGCACGCTGCGGGCGTCGAGCCGGTGATGCAGCTGACTTGCCGGGATCGCAACCGGATAGCCCTGCAATCCGATCTGCTCTCCGCGGCGGCCCTGGGCATTCCCAACATCCTGCTCCTCACCGGCGATCATCCCCGTTTCGGTGATCATCCCGAAGCCAAGGCGGTATTCGACCTCGACGGTGTGCAGCTGGTCTGGACCGCCAGAACGATGCGCGATCAAGGCCGGTTGCTCTCCGGACGACGGATCGATCCCGCGCCGAGATGGCTGATCGGCACGGTGGAGAACCCGTTCTCTCCACCGACCGGTTTCCGGGCCCGTCGGTTGGCCAAGAAGGTCGCCGCCGGAGCCGAATTCGCGCAGACGCAGTTCGTTTTCGACCTGGATGTCTTCGAGCGGTTCATGGCCGACGTCCGTGATCTGGGGGTGGCCGCCCGTTGCGGAATAATCGCGGGTGTCGGGCCGGTGCGATCTCTGCGTGCGCTGGAGTTCATGCGCACCAAGGTGCCTGGAATCCACATACCCGACGACATGGTCCGCAGACTGCGAGGAGTTGCGGCGGATCGGGTCGCCGAGGAGGGTATGCGGATCTGCATCGAGATCATCCAGCGCTTGGCCGAGATCCGCGGTGTCGCGGGTGCGCACGTGATGGCTTTCGGTTATGAGCAGGGCATTCCGGAGATCCTGGAGCGGGCTGGGGTCGGTCCCCGCCCGGTAGCCCCAATGCCGGATCATCCCAAGGAGGGCAGCGGCTGTGCTGGTTGACTTCCGTCCCATCGGCAGGCTCCGTGGCGCCAAGCCGGTGGACGTCACCGCCGCGCTCGGTCCCGTGATCAGCGCTCTGGCGCAGGACTCGGTGGACCTGTCCCGGGTGCGCCTGGTGTGCGACTGGGTGCAGTACCGCAGCAACTTCCGTGACATCGTTGACCTGCGCCAGATTCTGGCCGGCGAGAACGAGGGTGGCGGTGCCGACTCGGCCCCCCCGCCACTGGCCGCAGCGTCGACACACGACGAGATGGAGGTCGCGATCGACGTTCGGCGCTGTGGTGACGTGGCGCTGGGGGAACTCACCGGGGAGCTGATCCGGGGGCGGTTCGCCACGGCCGACCCTGCGCGGCTTTACCTCGAGCCGTGGTTGGCCACCAGAGCCAGTGTGATCTGGGAGTTCAACTCGCTGTACTGGAAGGCGCTGGATCAGTGGGAGCAGGCCACCGGCAACCGCTACGAGCAGGCCCTGCCAGGCGGGCAGAGCGACGCGCGGAACGCCGACGCGGTGCGCGAGATCATCACCACCCTGTTCGCCCTGTGGGACTCGCTGGCCGAGCGCAACGCACTGCCCGACGAGCTGTATGTCGTCGAACTCGGGGTGGGCAACGGCGGCCAGGCGAAGACCTGGCTGGACGAGTTCGTCACGCTGGATCATGACCATGGCAAGGACTACTACCGGCGGTTGCACTACCTGATGTGCGATTACTCGCCGCATGTGCTGGAGGTGGCCAGGACCGCGGTCGCCTCCCACGCTGAGCACATCAGCTCGGTCGTGTTGGACGCTACCCAGCCCCGAACCGCGCTGGGCTTCCTGCGCTACAAGGTGTTCCTGGTCTACATCTCCAATGTCTACGACAACCTGCCGACCGACGAGGTCGCCCAGATCGGCGGACGTACCTATCTCGTGCAGAGCAGGGCCTATCTACCCGCGGACGCGGCCACCGAGCTCGGGAAGCTGGTGTCCACCCCGCAGAAGCACATCCAGCCCGACGGCGTGCCGGAGCTGATCCGCAAGTTGCTCCTGCTCGGTCCCGGCCTGCTCGCCGAGGCGCTGCCGGAGCACTTCCCGGCTGTCGAGGCGGCGGTGGACTTCTGGCGGCGCAGCTGGGCGGCCGTGCGCCTGGAGGAGCGATACCTGCCGCTGGGTGGGCTGGATCTCTACCGGATCGCGCCCACGGTCAGCGGTGAGATGCTGCGTCCGCTGCTGGAGTCCGGTGCCGACATCCGGATGCATGTGAACAACGGTGCGGTGGCCAGCTTCGTGGACACGGTCCCGCTGCTGCACCCTTACGGACGGCTGATCTGCCATGATCTCTTCGTCACAGATGTGCACGCCTACCGTACCGGCTTCCGCGGCCCCGGCAAATATGATGGTTCAATTGTGAACTGGGTCAATGGTCCACTGCTGGCCCATATCGGGCGCCGGAAGGGTCTCGACGTGGTCTATGAGCAGTTCGCCCACCGCACCGGCACCAATATCGTCACCATGACTGCCCAGGTACGGGACTGACATGGATCTTCTGTTGCCCACCACGGTCGTCGGGTCGTACCCGGTACCTGAATGGCTTGAGCGGCTCAAGACCGACCACTACCGCGGCCGAATCAGCCGCAGCCATCTCGGCGAGATCCACGATATGGCGGTCAAGGCGGCGCTCAAGGATCAGGAGAAAGCCGGCATCGACATCGTCTCCGACGGGGAGCTGCGCCGGGACAACGATATCGACTATCTGCTGGCCCGGATCGCCGGAGTGCGGATTCCGCTCACCGTCAAGTCCTTCTATTACGACTACTACGACACCCTCGTCGCCGACCCGCTGCCGACCGACGGGTCACCACCGCTAGGTCTTGCGGATGAGTTCGGCTTCACCCGGCAACACACCGATCGGCCGATCAAGTTCTCCTTCACCGGCCCCTTCTCGCTCTCCCGCCGGATCCAGAACAACGCGTATCCGAAGCCCGCTGATCTGGTCCGGGCGCTGGCGCGGGTGCTCAACGCCGAAGCCCGGGTACTGGCGCAGGCGGGTGCGCAATTGTTGCAGATCGACGAGCCGTTCCTGGCTGGATATCGGGAGGATGTGGACGTCGCCGTCGAGGCGATCAATCTCGTGACCAGCGGCGTCGACGTCACGTGGGGGCTGCACGTCTGTTACGGCAACCGCTACGCCCGGCCGTCCTGGGAAGGCCACTACGACTTCTTGTTCCCCGCAGTGCTCGATGCGCGGGTCGACCTGCTCATCCTCGAATTCGCCCGCAAGGGATACGAGGACCTGCAGATGATCAAGCGGTTCGGCTGGGACCGCGGGTTGGGCCTCGGCGTCATCGACGTCAAGACTGAGGAGATCGAATCCCCCCAGCTCGTCGCCCAACGCATCCGCAGGGCGTTGGATACCATCCCGGCCGACAAGTTGTTCGTCAATCCTGACTGTGGGCTTCGTCATCTGCCCGCTGATGTGGCCAGGGCGAAGCTTCGTGCGATGGTCGAGGGGACCGCAGCGGTCCGCGACGCCCTCCCGACGCCGGTACCCGAACCCCTTCCCCGACAGGCCGTCCCTGAACCGAGCGCCGAGCAAGGAGCGTGATCCCATGACCCAGCTGGAGACCACCGAGTATCTCTTCACCTCTGAATCGGTGACCGAGGGCCACCCCGACAAGATCGCCGATCAGATCTCCGACGCCGTGCTGGATGCGGCGCTGACGATGGACGACAACTCCCGGGTGGCCTGTGAAACACTGATCACCACCGGCCTGGTCGTACTGGCCGGTGAGATCACCACACCCGGGCTGCTGGACTACACCCAGATCGTGCGTGACACCATTTGCGACATCGGCTACGACAAGGGAATCTACGGTTTCGACGGGCACTGCTGCGCGGTGATGACCGCGCTGGACAAGCAGTCGCCGGACATCGCCCAGGGTGTCGACATGGCCGCCGAGCGGCGGGGAAACCTGTCCGAGGACGAGTTGGACAGTGCGGGTGCCGGCGATCAGGGGATGATGTTCGGATACGCCACGAACGAGACGCCGGAGCTGATGCCGATGCCGATCGCGCTGGCGCACCGGCTGTCCAAGCGGCTGGCGCAGGTGCGTAAGGACGGGTCGCTGCCGTACCTGCGACCGGACGGCAAGACGCAGGTGACCGTCCGCTATCGCGACGGCGTACCGGTGGGGGTGGAGAAGGTGCTGATCTCGACTCAGCACGCCGAGGAAATCACCTCCGAGCAGATCCGCGCCGATATCTGGGACCAGGTGGTACTGGCGGTACTGCCGAACGGTTTCTACGACGAGGCTGAGCTGGCGCGCAATCTCTTCGTCAACCCCACCGGGCGGTTCGTGATCGGTGGTCCGGTCGGTGACGCCGGCCTGACCGGTCGGAAGATCATCGTGGACACCTACGGTGGATTCGCCCGGCACGGCGGCGGCGCGTTCTCCGGCAAGGATCCCTCCAAGGTGGACCGTTCCGCTGCCTACGCCGCCCGGTACGTGGCCAAGAATGTGGTGGCGGCCGGTCTGGCGGACCGGGCTGAGGTGCAGGTGGCCTATGCGATCGGCGTCGCCCGGCCGCTGTCGTTGCTGGTGGAGACCTTCGGCACCGAACACGTCTCTCGCTCGATCATCGAAAAGCTTGTCGGTGAGCACTTCGATCTGCGCCCGGCGGCCTTCCGCCGTTATCTGCGGCTGCACCGGCCGATCTACGCCAAGACGGCTGCCTATGGCCACTTCGGACGTAACGACCCTGACTTCACCTGGGAGAACACCGACCGAGCCGCAGCTCTGCGCGAGGCGGCAGGGCTGCCCAGTGCCGAAGCCCCCACGGTCTGAGGAGCCGTAGTGAAAATTCTCGTCACCGGATCGATCGCCACTGACTACCTGATGGTCTTCCCTGGCAGATTCAAAGAGCTGATCGTCTCCGACAAGTTGGATGATCTTTCGCTGTCCTTCCTGGTGGACGAGCTGTCGATCCGCCGAGGCGGGGCGGCCGCCAACATTGCGTTCAATCTGGGCTGCCTCGGGCTGACGCCGATACTGGTGGGCGCCGTAGGTGCCGACTTCGCCGAGTACGGAGAATGGCTCTCGACGCATGGTGTGGATACCACTGCGGTGCACGTTTCGGCGCACAAGCACACCTCTCGGTTCCTGTGTACGACCGACTCCGACCAGAACCAGATCGCGTCGTTCTACACCGGCGCGATGGCCGAGTCACGCGATATCGAGTTGGCGCCGATTGTGGATCGGCTCGGTGGGGTCGACCTCGTCGTGGTGGGTCCGGGCGACCCGGTCGCGATGGTGGCGTACACCCAGGAATGCCGGGACCACGGCTACCCGTTCGCCGCCGACCCGTCCCAGCAGCTCGCTCGGCTCGACGGCGCGGAAATCTCTCAACTGGTGACGGGAGCGGCCTACCTGTTCACCAATGAGTACGAGCGTGGCCTGCTCGAACGCAAGACCGGATGGACGGACGCCGATATTCTGAAGCGAGTGGACGTCGCAGTGATGACTCGGGGCGCGAAGGGCGTGACCGTGGTGCGTCCGGGAGAACCGGCCATCTCGGTGACGCCGCCCCAGGAGCTGGCCAAGGTGGACCCGACCGGCGTCGGCGATGCGTTCCGAGCCGGTTTCCTGGCCGGCGTCGGGTGGGGCTTGGCTGATGAGCGGGCGGCCCAGGTGGGCTGCATGCTGGCCACCCTGGTGATTGAATCGGTCGGGACGCAGGAGCACGAATTCGAACCCGAGTCGTTTTTGGCGCGGTTCACCGAAGCCTATGGGCTGACCAGTACCGCCGAGGTGGCCTCCCACATGCACCCGCCATCCTCGGCCACATCGAGTCGGCCGTGACTTTTCAATTGTGCCATGACTTTCGATTTCAGAGGAGAGCATTCTCATGTTCGTAGCCCCACCCGGTGCTGAGAAGAAGCTGCAGACTCTTGCCGGTATCGATTTCGCCGTTGCGGATCTGGGTTTGGCCGAGTTCGGCCGCAAGGAGATCCGGCTGGCGCAGCATGAGATGCCGGGCTTGATGGCGTTGCGCCGGGAGTATGCCGATGTTTTTCCCCTTCGGGGAGCACGGGTGTCAGGCTCGCTGCACATGACGGTACAGACGGCGGTATTGATCGAGACCCTGATCAGTCTCGGTGCGGAAGTTCGGTGGGCGTCGTGCAATATCTTCTCCACCCAGGACCATGCGGCGGCGGCGGTGGTGGTGGGTCCGCACGGCAGCGAGGAGGAGCCGGCTGGCGTGCCGTGTTTCGCCTGGAAGGGCGAAAGCCTGGAAGAGTACTGGTGGTGCACTGAGCAGATGTTGACCTGGCCCGACGGTGCTGGACCGAACATGATCCTGGATGACGGCGGGGACGCGACGTTGCTGGTGCACAAGGGGACGGTGTACGAGCGAGCGGGAGTGGTACCCAGTGCCGAGGAGAACGACTCGGACGAGTGGAAGGTGTTCCTGGAGGTGTTGCGGTCCTCGCTGGCCGCCGAGCCCGGGAAGTGGACGGTGATCGGGGAGGGCATCCGAGGGGTGACCGAGGAGACCACCACCGGGGTGCACCGGCTGTATCAGCTGGCCGCGGCTGGTGAATTGTTGTTCCCAGCGATCAACGTGAATGATTCGGTGACGAAGTCGAAATTCGACAACAAGTACGGATGCCGGCATTCGCTGGTGGACGGAATCAATCGGGCAGTGGACGTGCTGATTTCCGGAAAGCTCGCGGTGATATGCGGATACGGGGACGTGGGGAAGGGTTGCGCGGAGTCTCTGCGAGGGCAGGGGGCGCGGGTCGTGATCGCCGAGATAGACCCGATCTGTGCATTGCAGGCGATGATGGACGGCTACTATCTTGAGACCTTGGATGACGTGATCGAGCGGGCCGACATTGTGATCACCGCCACGGGTAACAAGGACATCGTGACCGTCGATCATATGGCCCGCATGAAACACCAGACGATCCTGGGCAATATCGGGCATTTCGACAACGAGATCGATATAGCCGGGTTGGAGCGCCGCTCGGGAGCACGACGGCTGGTGATCAAGCCGCAGGTTGACGAGTGGACGTTCCCGGACGGGCATTCGATTATCGTGTTGTCGGAGGGCCGGCTGCTGAATTTGGGCAACGCTACCGGGCATCCTAGTTTCGTAATGTCGAACTCGTTCTCCAATCAGGTGATCGCCCAGATTGAATTGTTCACCAAGCACCAGGAGTACGACAAAGAGGTCTACACTCTGCCCAAGGTGCTTGATGAGAAGGTCGCTCGCATCCACGTCGAAGCTCTCGGTGGCAAACTCACCAAGCTGTCCAAAGACCAGGCTGAGTACATCGGCGTCGACGTCGAAGGCCCCTACAAACCACCCCACTACCGGTACTGATCGCCTGATGTTTCAAGTGCGGCTGGTGCTGTGAGCGATCTCATGGCCCAGCAGCGCTTGGCCATCGTATGCCGAGTTATCCGTCGAATCGATGTACCTGCAGCTACTGATGAACTCTGCGCCGCCGTGATTGCTATTAATAGCATCGTGCACACTATCACCTCCCATTACGCCGCGTGGGAACGTCGCTAATTCCATCCATTTGTTGACGTTCGTGCGGGACGGGGACGCGCAGCCGTATTATGGTGCCCCGGCCGGGAGTGCTTTCCATCGTGAGCTGCCCGCCCAATAGCTCTGCCCGCTGCTGCATGCCGGGCAGGCCGTAACCTCCCGGCCTGGCCTGTTCACTCTCGGCGGCCGGATCGAACCCGGCGCCGTCGTCGGAGACCTCTAATAAGACTGCCTCTGCGGTCGCCGAGAGCCGAAGGTGGACATGCTGGGCGCAGGCGTGCTTCAGCACATTCTGCAGCGCCTCCTGGGCGATCCGATAGACAGCGGTCTCCGCATGCTCGGGCAGGTCCGTGGTGACGGTGTCCACTTGGACGTGAGGCAGCGGCGTTGACCGCGCGAGGCTCTCCAGGCTGGCGGCTAGTCCGAGATCATCCAGCACGGGAGGGCGCAGTCCGGCGATCGCGTGCCTGGTCTCGTCCAGCGCTGCCCCCGCGAGGTCCTGCGCGCGGGCGATCTGCTCGGCGGCGGCGCGCGGATCGGAAGCCAGCGCGTCCGCCGCGGCCGAGAGATGAAACGACAGGCTCACGATGCGCTGGCTGATGCCATCGTGGATTTCGCCGGCGAGGCGGCGTCGCTCCGTTTCCTGAAGCAGGACGATCTGCTCGGCGAACCGCTCCATCGCCTCTTCCCGCTCGGCGAGTTTGCTGTGCAGGCTCGCGTTCTCGATCGCCCCGGCCATCAGTCCTGCCACCGTACGCAACAGTTCCACATCTGCGGTGGAGAATTCGCGACGATCGCGGGTGTGCACGTTCAATACCCCGACGAGCTGGCCCGGCCGGGTCACCATCGGCACCGAAGCCATCGAGGTGAATTCCTCGCCGCGCAGTTCGGGGATGTAGAGGTAACGTGGATCCGCGCGCTTGTTGTCGGTGATAACCGCCGGTTCGCAGTGCGTGGCGACCCATCCGGACACCCCGTCGCCGAGAGCTATCTCGATCTGCCGGGCCAAACGGTCGAATGGGGGGGTGCCGCCGCGCAACTGCAGCCGTCTGCGTGGCTCATCCAACAGATGCACGAAGCAGACATCGGTGGACGTGGTCTCGGTGATCAGGCCCGCCACCTGCTGGACGACGCCGTCAAGGTCGAGGCCCGCTGACAGGATCTCGATCACCCGGGACAACAATCGGGCGTCAGAGTCGACTGCGTGGGGTAATGGGTGGCTCATTGGAATACCCCTTCCCGTAGCGCTGCGGCGACCGCGCCGGAGCGGTCCGGGGCGTCGAGCTTGCGGTAGATCCCGCGGGCATGTGTCTTGACGGTCTCCTCGCTGACGGTGAGCCGGCCGGCTATGGCCCGATTTGACAGCCCGGCCACCATCAACGCGAGTACTTCGCTTTCCCGCTGGGTCAGCCCCAGGTGGGCGCCCGGCCAGAACTCCCCGCCGCGCAGATGAGCCACCGACATCGCGACTTTCGCCGCCAAGCTGGGATCGATCAGGATCTCGCCCTGGGAAATCCGCTGCAGATGATCCACCAACTCCGCGCCGCGCACCCGCTTGAGCAGGAATCCGGCCGCGCCGAGGCGTAACGCCTGATAGAGGTACTGTTCATCGTCGTAAACCGTTAGGAAAACGACCTTGCAATTCAGCTGGCGCTTGCGGATCTCCGCGCACAGGTCAAGCCCGCTGGAGCCACGAAGCCGCACATCGATGAGGGCGATATCAGGTTCGTGCTCGACGATCAGCTTGATCGCAAGGTCTGGTTCGGTGGCCTCTGCGATGATGTTCACCTGGTCGGCATAGGCATCGAGCATCGCGCGCAGCCCGTCCAGCACCATCTGGTGATCATCGACGACCACAACGCGCACTGGGCCATCGGTGTTACCACTCATGAGCGCAGCGTACGCACGAGCGGCGCGGATCCAGCTACGCAGGCAGCTGAACGTCACTGTCGACCCCGCTCCAGTCCAGTCCCGAGCTGCCACCGCGATCCCGATCAGACCATGGCCACCGTGTCCGACGCGTCCGGCACCGATATCCGGAGCAGGTCCGCGAGCAGTGGTGCCGTGACCGTGACGAGGCTGAGCCCGAACAGGTTCACGTAGCCAATCGGCATGGCTCCTACATCCGCAGCCCATAAATACAGAATTGGATGTCCAGGTGGGTGAAATAGTCCTGACGGACGAACCCGATGCTCTCGTAGAGCGCTCGCGCCGAGGTCATTATCTCAGCGGTGTGCAGTCCGACGGCCGGTGCCTGGTCCGCGCGGGCGCGGGTCAGGCACTCCTCGGTCAGTGCCCGGCCCACGCCACGTCCCCGCAGTGCCGGGTCGACGCCGAGTATCCGGATGACCGCCCAGTCCTGCGGCACCCGGGAGTAGTTCTTTGGGCCGGGCGGAAGATAGGCGACGGTACCTGCCGGCCGGCCGGCCAGGTGGGCCACCAGCAGCTGGCCCACGCCGAATTCGACCACCCGGGCGATGTTTCCGGTCATCTGCGCCCAGTTCAGCGGCGTCAGGTACAGCTCGAACTCCGCGTATGCCACGCTGAGCAGCGTGCTCACGGCGGGCAGCTCGGACCGAACTGCAGGCCGGATGTCGATCTCGTGGCATCGCGGCTGGTTGACGGTCAACTCCGGGGTCTCCTGTGTCCTCGGTCGGATGATCTTATTTGAGGGTGAATAGTGTTGCCCGAAAGTGCGGAGAAGGTTGCTGTCAGTAGTACTTATGCTGGGACTGGTCGGGAGCGGGTGGTGCGGGCGGCGTACACGCTGTTCAGTCGCCAGGGCACCCGCGCGGTGGGGGTGGACGCGGTGATCGGCGAGGCCGGCGTCGCGAAGATGACGCTCTACCGGAACTTCGCTTCCAAGAATGATCTCATCCTGGCTTTTCTGGAGCGTCGGGAGAGTCTGTGGACGCATGGCTGGGTGCAGGCTGAGTCCTGGCGCCGGGGCAGCAGTCCGGCGCTGCGCCTGCTGGCTATTTTCGAGATCTTCGGTGAATGGTTCGCCCGCCCCGACTTCGAAGGTTGCCCTTTTGTGACCACGATGCTGGAAGTCACCGACCCGGAGAGCCCGGTCCGGCAGGCCAGTGTCCAGCACTTGGCGAACATCCGCGGTTACCTGCGCGACCTCGCGACCGCCGCGGGTGTGGCAGATCCCGATCCTTTCGCCCACCAATGGCACCTCCTCATGAAGGGCTCGATTATCGCCGCCGCCGAGGGTGATACCGACGCGGCGGAGCGTGCCCGGGAGCTCGGTGTGCTGCTGCTCGCTCATCATGGCATCGCCGTCTCATAGCACTACCCGCTCATAGCACTAGCCGGGTGCCCCAAGTGGGCTGCGGCGTGTCAGAGGCAGGCGGCGTGTCAGAGGCAGACAGTGACCAGTATTATCCATGCCGTGGCCGGGCCCCCACGAGCCGCTGTCATGGGATGCACCGCCCACCTCCGGTCGTCGCTGGCCGCAGAATTTCGGCCGACCGCCGTATCTGACCGAAGCGGCAGGGCACCGAGACAGATAGCACATGTTGTAGACTGCGCGGGTTATGCGTCATGCCTGTTTGGCTGGAACTTTCCTGGAGTGCTTGTGCGATTGCTGATGATTCACGCTGACCGGTTCTCCTTCGAGGTCACAGGTAAGACGAGGGACGCGGAATCCAACGCTGACGCCTCGGTCATCGATGATTCAGCGCAGATTAAAGAGGCACTCGTCGCCTTCATTACGGTGGAGAAGCCCGACGAGTCGGGTGCGCTGGATGTCGCGAAACAGGCCGTCACTCGCATCCAGGCCACTGCGGAGAAGGTCGGCGCGAGCCGTGTGATGGTGTACCCGTACGCACATCTCTCCAGTGACCTCGCCAAGCCGCGAATCGCCAGCGAGATCGTCGACAAGGTGTTCGAGCAGCTGCGTCTGAACCAGGATCTCGAGACGTGCCGCGCACCATTCGGCTATTACAAGGCCTTTGAGATCGCGTGTAAGGGGCACCCGCTCTCCGAGTTGGCCGTGACGATCTTTCCCGAGGACGTGCAGAAGGGAGAGGCCCGGAGCGACGTCGGATCCGAGTCGCAGGCTCTCGCCGCTGAACGGACGTTGCGTTCCCAGTGGCGCATCTATCAGCCGGACGGCTCCTACGTCCTGGCCCACGATTTCGACTTCAATAAAGACGAAGGACTTAGGCGCCTCTTCGCGTACGAGCGGGAGGGTTCACGTGTCGCAGAGGACGCGCCGCCGCACATCAAGCTCATGCGCGAGCACGAGTTGGTCGATTACGAACCGGCTTCCGACGCCGGGAACCTGCGTTGGTATCCGAAGGGCCTCGTCGTCAAACGGCTTTTGGAGCAGCAGGTGACGGGCATGGTCGTCGACTACGGCGCCATGGAGGTCGAGACGCCCATCATGTACGACTACGGCCACCCTGCGCTGTCGAAGTACCTGCAGCGTTTCCCGGCCCGTCAGTACACGCTGAAGAGCGACGACAAGGAACTCTTCCTGCGTTTCGCGGCCTGCTTCGGGCAGTACATGATCCAGCACGACATGGTCACGTCGCATCATGACCTGCCGGTGCGCCTCTACGAGCTGACCCACTTCTCGTTCCGTCGTGAGCAGGGCGGTGAGGTGGCCGGACTTCGGCGCCTGCGTGCCTTCACGATGCCCGACATGCACAGCCTCGTGAGTGACATGGAGATGGCCAAGGATGAGTTCCTCAAGCAGGTGTCGCTGTGTTTGCAGTGGCTTGACGACATCGGTTTGGAGTGCGTTCCTGCCATTCGTTTCGTACGGTCCTTCCTGGATCAACATCCCGGCTTCATCGAGGATCTCATGCGGGCGCTCGGTCGTCCGGCGCTCATCGAGATCTGGGACGAGCGCTTCTTCTACTTCGTCGCGAAATTCGAGATGAACTTCATCGACAGCGCGCGTAAGGCTGCCTGCCTGTCGACCGTGCAGATCGACGTCGAGAACACCGACCGGTTCGACATCAATTATGTGGGAGGAGACGGCGCGAAGCACCATCCCCTGCTCCTGCACACGTCTGTCTCCGGATCGCTGGATCGCAACGTCTACGCGATCCTGGAGAGCCAGGCGATGCGCATGCGGCGTGGTGAGAAGGCATCGTGGCCGGTCTGGCTCGCGCCGATCCAGGTCCGGTTGGTACCGGTCACGGACGGGCACGTCGAGGGTGCCATGCGGCTGGCCGAGCAGCTACCTTTCCGCGTCGACGTGGACGACCGCGACGCCAAGCTGGGGAAGAAGATTCGCGACGCTGAGAAGGAATGGGTTCCTTACACCTTGGTGGTGGGGGAACGCGAACTCTCCGGAGGTGCCCTCACGGTTCGTCCGCGCACCGGGGACCAGATGGAGATGCAGCTCGACGCCTTCGTGGAAAGGCTTACGGCGGAGACGGCCGGCAAGCCGTGGCGTTCGGCCAACACTCCACGGCGGCTCTCCCGACGTCCCATTTTCGTCGGCTGATCGAAAGAGAGACCCGCTCCGACACGGTGCTCGACGTTGCATCGACCGAGAGAATGTCGATCGATTTCAGCCAACAGATCATCGAGGAGTTCCGGGCCGACCGCGACCACGTCTTCGGCGGACCGAGCGCAGCGTCATGGGGTTCTGTGTCGTCGATCTCATGTGGCGTCGGCAGGTCATCTGAACCGGGAGGGCGGCGATCCATTCACAGGCTGTGACAGTGCGCAGGCAGCGCAAACCTGCAGCGGATCCGGTGGTGGTCCTTTCAACGTGACGAGCGGACGGAACGAATATCCGCACAACGCCATCACCGTGCCATCCGTGACGTTCCCGCCGAGGTGGGTGTCATGGTCGCGCAGCGAGGCCACGAACCAGGTCATGGGTTCCCCCTTGAGTGGTGCCCGGCAGCGCCGGGGGCATCGGAGACCTCCCGAGTAGTCACACCGATCACGGGGCTCTCCCGAGGTTGTTGTCAGTATGGGCGGTTGGTCCACTTGGTTGGTTCATCGCCTAGCTACGGGTATCCGTTATCCGTTGCCGAGCAACTCGACCAGGTGATGGAGGGTTGCCGGCCGTGCTGACCTGCGCTGTTCCGCGCATACTGGAGGGCATCCTCTGCCCGGTCGTCGAGTTGTGAATGGGGGCGAGCTCGCCGACTCGGTGAACGCCTGGTGTTCGAGCACACCAAGCACACCAGTGATCGAGCTGGACGCCCCATTACGTGGCGGAGCCTGAACAGGCGTGATCCCCCGGCCGCGGGAGCCGGGCCGGCGCCGGTGCGCCAACGCGGAATCCGATCAGCTGCTTCTAAATTCGATCAGCGATTTCCAAAGTCTTGCCCGGACGATGGGGGTAACTGGCCAAGGCCCCCGCGGAAACGCTGATCGGTTGCTCACTTCACTCCATAGGATATGACGCACCCGTAGGGGACAAGTTGCTGGTGCGCTCGCGGTCTGGCTCGGTTCGACTGAGCGGGGGACAATCGGCGTTCAGGAGGCGAGGCCGGTGGATGCACGGGATCTGGATGGGGCCGCCGCGATGCTGGCAGAGCTCGCAGCCGGCCGGGTAGTGGTCTGCGACGGCGCGATGGGCACGATGCTGCATGCGGCTGGGGTGCCGCTGGACCGCTCGTTGCCCAAGCTCAACCTGTCGCGCCCCAGCCTGGTCCGTGACATTCATGCGGCCTACGTCGCGGTGGGGGCACGGATCCTGCAGACCAACACCTTCGGAGCGAACCGGCTCCGGCTGGCTGCCGACGGGTTGGAGGGCAGCGTCTCAGAGATCAATATCGCGGGTGCCCGGTTGGCCCGCGAAGCTGCCCATCGGGGTGGCCGGCGGGTACTCGTCGCCGGGTCGGTCGGACCTGCGGCAAGTGCTCCCTCGGTGCGGCGAGTGCCCGCCGGCGCCCGGGCCGACACGCTGCGCGAGCAGATCGCGGCGCTGTGCGACTGGGTGGACCTGCTGGTGCTGGAGACCTTCGGTGACCTGGAGTCACTGGTCCAGGCCGTCGAGGTGGCTGGGGCGGAGAGTGATTTGCCGGTGGTGGCGCAGCTGACCTTCGGCAACGACGGGCGAACCCTGCGCGGGGACGAGCCCGGCGAGGCTGCCGCCGTGCTCTCCGGGCTCGGGGTCAGCGTGCTGGGGGCCAACTGCACAGTCGGTCCCGCCGTGTTGGTGGACGTGGTGCGCGAGCTGGCCCGTGCCACCGACCTACCGGTGTCGGTGCAGCCGAATGCGGGCGTGCCGCACCGGCTGGGCAGCCAGGTTCGCTACGCCCGCAACGCGGCCTACTTCGCCGAGGCCGCACCACGGTTCATCGGCAGTGGGGCCACCTTGCTGGGCGGGTGCTGCGGCACCACGCCCGCGCACATCCGGGCGATCGCCCACGCTGTTTCGGCGTTGCCCCCCGTCCGACGCCCCCCAACGTCACCCGCGCAGCGGGCGGGTTCGCCGGCCAGGGCCTGGACGGGCTCGGCGCGGGCGGTGTCGCCAGCGCCGGAGTCTGCCCCTGGCTGGCCGTGGGAGACCGAGCTGGTGGTGGCCGTCGGATTGCAGGCCCCGCGCGGCCCGGAGGTGCCGGAGTTCGTCGAGCGGGCCGGGTTGCTGCACGCGGCGGGCGCGGGCGTGCTGGCGATCACCGAACCCCCGCCGCCCGCGGCCAGGGTGAACCCGGTCGGCATCGCCGTGGTGCTGCGCGAGCGGGTGGGTTGCGAGGTGCTGCTTCCGGTGGAGGCCGCCGACCGCAACCTCGCCGCGCTGCAGGCTGACCTGCTCGGCGCACACGCACTCGGCCTGCGCATGGTGGTCTGCCGCACCGGAAGCCCACGGGTGGCGGGTGACTACCCCAGCGCCGGGTCGCCGTGGGACGTCGACTCGGTGGGGCTGGTCGCCATGCTCGGTGCGCTCAACGAGGGCGTGGACTGGCGCGGCGTCGCCACCGCGGAGCACACCCGATTCGTGATCGGCGCCACCTTCAGCACCGCCGCCCGAGACCTGGGACGCGAGGTGGAGCGGGCCGAGGCGAAGTGTCGCGCTGGGGCACATTTCCTGGTCACCGACGTGATCTACGACGTCGAGGAGGCAGCTAAGGTACTCGGCACGCTACGCGCCCGCGGCGTAGCGCTGCCGGTGCTCGCTGCGCTGGCTCCGTTCGCCGACGTCCGAACCCTGCAGCGGCTCTCGCACGAAGTACCCGAGATGTCGATCCCGCTGTCCGCCCTGGCCACCGCGCGGCGTAATCGGGAGAATCCCCAGCAGACCGTCGAGGTCTCGGTTGCTGCCGTGGAGAAGCTGCGGCACCTGGTTTCCGGTGTCGTTGTGCACGTGCCCGCCGAGCTGGACGAGCAGGCCGGGCAGTTGATGAGCGCGCTACGGGAACTGCGAACCGGGCTGTGAACAGCCCCGCCCCGGAATCCGAGCAGGACAGTGGCGGGGCGCGCAGCGCCCTGTCCCGGCAGAACTCGATGTACCGGCGGACCATGGCGGTCTGCGATGAGCTGGCGGACGCGGCGCTCGGCGGGGCCGATCCGGTCCAGCTGACCGAGGTGTTCGCGCGGCTGGTCGGTAAGCGGATCGTGTTGCTGGACACCGCATTCCGGCTGCGGGCGCAGGCAGGCGGACCCGGCTCGTCGCGGGGGCTGCGGTGGAACCGCACCGACCCCAGCGTCGACCGGCTACTCAGCGCGCTGGAGGCCGCGCGGCGCCCGTTACGGATCCCGGCGATTCCTGGCTCACTGCTGGACCAAGCCTGCTTGGTCGCGCCCGTCGTGGTGCGCGAGACCGGCCTGGGCTACCTGCTCGTGCTCGACGAGGCAGGCGCGGCCACCGATTACGAGACGCAGCCCGACGATGCCGAGTTCCTCACCGTCACCTACGCGGCGACGCTGTTCGCGCTGACCCTGGCCCACGAGCAGACCAGCGCCGAGCTGGACCTGCGCTACCGCAGCAGCGTGGTCGACGCGCTGATCTCCGGCCACTTCATGGACGCCGAGGACGCCAGGCAGAAGGCGCGTTCCTTGGGGCTGACCGACGACGCCCCGCTGCGAGTGGCCATGCTGCGCCCGGCGCCCTCGGAGACCGCGGTCTTGCCCGGCACACCCGCGCCGCAGCGCTGGGCGCAGCGGATCGCCACGCTGGTGCCCGGCGCGGCCGCAGCCGTGCGCGACGGTGCCATCGTCATGATCGTTCCTGGGAAGCCCGACGCCGCGGCGCTCGCTGCCCTGTGCTGGCTGGACCCCCGGGGTCCGCCCGCCACCTGTGGGGTGAGCGAGCAGCTGGA
>JBOHHE010000358.1:0-3797 GCA_050700355.1 Pseudonocardiaceae bacterium | reverse complement strand
TTGAGGAAGTCCGGCGACGTCTCCAGCACCCGGGCGAACTCGTCGAAGACCATCACCAACCGGGGCAGCGGTGACTTCGTCGCGGCGCCGTCATGGGCCTGCCAGTACTGGTCGATCTCTCCGCCGTAGCGGGACAGCAGCGACTCCCGGCGACGTACCTCGGCCCGGACCGAGGCGAGCACGCGGGCGGCGGCGGCCTCGTCGAACACGTCAGCCGGGGTCTCGCCGGTGGACCGGATCAGACCGACCACATGCGGACAGTGCTGGAACGGCAGAAACGCGCTTCCGCCCTTGAAGTCGACCAGTACCAGGTCCAGCTCGTCGGGCCGGTTGGCCAGCAGCAACGAGGTGACCAGGGTCTGCAGCAGAATGCTCTTTCCGGCGCCGGTAGCGCCGCCGAGCATGGTATGTGGGCCCTGGCGGGCGAGGTCGACGGTGACCGGGCCGGACGCGTTGGCACCGAGCACCACCTCGGTGGTCGGGCCGCCCTGGCGGTTCCACAACCTGAGCACGTCGTCCGGGGTCGGGATGGTCAGGTCGAGCAGGTCGAGGAAACGCACCGGGTAAGGGATGGCGTTCTGCGCGGCGGCGAGAGTGAGCCGGTCCCGCATCGGCGCCAGCGCGCGGGCCAGACGCTCGGCGGTGGCGCGGCTGATGCCGTCAGGGTGCACCGTGCTGGGCTGCTCGTCGCGGGTACGGGTCAGCCGCATCGATGACGCGTAGTCCAGCTCGCACAGGCCGTGGCACTCGTTCATGCCCTGCCGGTCGACGCAGATGACGTACACCCCGACCGAGGGGCCTTCCCGGAGCACCTCCTTCATCCCGGGCAGGTGCCGCAGGGCCAGCGCACCGTCGAGCACCGCAACGACCTCTTCGGTGAACCGGATCCCCGACGCGGCGTGAAGCTGCGCGGTGCGGGCCGTGACGAGTTCTTTGAGCTCCGCGACGCGGGCGGCACGGGTCTGGTCGGTGTTTCCCACCCAGCAGGGAATGTCCGCGTCGGTTCCTGCCGAGATGTGGGGGAGCCAGCCGGTCCAGGCCAGCTCACGGTCCTCGGAGGAGCTGATGAGCACCAGGCGCAGGTCGTCCGGGCTGCGCAGCGTGCCCAGTTGCACCAGCAGCCAACGCAGCAACGTATTCGTCGCATCAAGCGGGCCGACCACCCCCAACACCCCGGTCTTCCGCAGATCGACGGTGACCGGGACGCCACTGAGCATGGGCTCCTCGAAACCGGGCCACGGCTCCCCACGCAGATCCACCGACGCCGGCTGGTCGGTGCTGCCCACCCGCAGCACGAGACCGTTCGGGGAGTCGGCGTTGCGCGGCCACAGTCCGGGGCGTTTGCCGGTGGCCGCCAGAGTGAGGTCCAGCTCGTCGGGAGCGAGCTGACGCCGTAGCCGTTGCTCAGTGCTGACCTGGTTGCTGATCTGGTGCTCAGCGGCACTCTTCGCCTCGGCGTAGGCCTGTTCCCGCTCCCCACGCTGCCGGCGTTCCAGATAGGTGGTGCCCATCACGCTGACTGGTCCGAGCAGGGCGAACAGCAGCATGGCGGGTTGGCGCATCACCAGGGCCATGATGATTCCGATGGCCAGTGGTGCCAGCGCGGACAACAGCAGTACCGCCATGTTGCGGGAGGTGGTTTCCTGGGTTGGCAGCTTCACCTCGATGCGGGGAATCGCCGGTGCCGGGGCGAACGCCCGGTGAAACTCCAGCCGCCCGTCCGGGCTGCGCGTCATCAATGACTGCGCCGAGGTCAGTGGCACCCACTGCAACTGGTTACCGCCGATCTGCAGGACAGCCTGCTCGCTCAGCGGCACCGGATCGGTGGCCGGCTGCCCGTCAACGGTCGTGCCGTTGGCCGAGTCGGCGTCCACCAGGGTGGCCCGTCCCTGCGCGGACACCTCCAACCGCGCGTGCTGCCGGGACACCTCCTGATCACGGAACTGCACGGCAGCCGCCGAACTACGGCCCAGAATGTGCGTGCCGGGGGCCAGCCAGGTGACCAGCCCGGCGTCCGGGCCGAGGATCACGCGCAGCGCCCCGACCGCGCCGTCCGGCAGGGCACGCGGATCCGGTCCCGGCGCGCCGACGCTGACCGTGGCGCCGGGCACGAGTGACGTCTGGGCAATCGTGGTGTCGGGGTCCAGCGGGGTGCTTCCGACATAGCAGGTCCGGCCCCCGACTTCGACCGGCAAGGACGCCAACAGCGTCGCCGCCCTAGTGTCGGGCTCAGCGATGATCTCGATGTCCTGAGCCCGAGATGTTGCCACGTCGAACACGCTGAGCCGCAGAATCATCGTACTCGCACCAACCTCTGTCGCATGATCGTCCCAGACATCGACCAGGCGCATCTCTCCGCCGTCCCTGGCTTCGACAGTAATACAGATTCGGTGAGCGCCGTGGGCGGTTGGCGACATCCCTGAACCCGGGCGACCGACGCCCGCCCACCGGCTAGGCTCGATCCGTGGTAATCGATGCAGGGCAGCAACCCGAGCCGACTCGATTCGACTTCCACCGCGTCGTGGGACGCAGCGCCTCCAGCGTGGTCTGGGAAGCGACTCAGATCTCGACCGGCCGTCTTGTCGCACTCAAGGTACTGGATGTCGACTTGACCGACGAGGAGTCCCTGCGACGGTTCGATCGTGAGCGTCACGTCATGGGCATGCTCTCCGGGCATCCGCACATCGTCACGATCTACGATGCCGGAATCTACGATCAACGCCCCTGGCTGGCCATGCAGTTCTGCTCTCAGGGCTCACTGGCGGGCAAAATAAAGAACAACGGACCACTCCCGGTCGTCGAAACTGTGGATGTGCTGGTCAAAATTGGCGGCGCACTCACCGTCGCACATCAGCGGGGAGTGCTGCACTGCGACATCAAGCCCGCCAATATCATGGTTAATGATTTCGGCGAGCCGGCACTGGGAGACTTCGGAATCTCCCGCCTGACCGTCGGCTCCGCCACCCGCACGGTAGCCACCGGATACAGCGTGGACCACGCACCTCCCGAGGTACTCAATGACGAACGACCCACGGTGGCTGCCGACATCTATTCCCTCGCCACCACGATCTGGGAGCTTATCTGCGGCCGCCCGCCCTTCCGGCAGAATCTCGACACATCCTATGCGGGTATCATTCGTCGGATTCTGCTCGAGTCACTTCCGGAACCGACCGCGCCCAATGTGCCAACGGAGCTGACGTCCTTACTGATACGGATGGCCGCGAAGGATCCCACCGAGCGGCCGGCGAACATGGACGAGGTTGTCGAGGCGGCGCGCGAGATTCAGACGCGACTGGCGACACAGGCCAGGTCCGCCCCTGCCCCCACGCCCGGCACCAGCGGCAAGCCAGCCGCCAGCACACCGTTCCCGCCAGTGGCCGGCGAGGAGGCGAACCGCGCGGAGGGCACGAACCGTGACCGGGATGACAACCGCGAGAACCGCACTGGTCCACCGGTTGACTACGAGGAGTTCGCCAACACCCAGATACGCCGCAGCGGTCAGACGCCGCAGGCCCCGCCCTTCGTGCCGTCCGGCATCGTGTACCCGCCCCCGACTCATGGTGACGAGGACGAGGACCGTCCCTACACTCCGGCATTCGAAGAAGATGCCTCCCCCACCCGGCTACGCCCCGACGCCCGCCGAGCCAGTGCTGGGTCATCCGGTTTCAGTGGCGCGGCCGGCCAGTTTATGCGCGGTCATCGGCGCGGTTTGCTGATCGGCGCATCCACGGGCTTGGTGGTCATCCTGGCCGGTGTCGCCGCTATCCTTGTTATCGGTGGATCGGCCAGCATCGAGG
>JBOHHE010000357.1:0-3509 GCA_050700355.1 Pseudonocardiaceae bacterium | reverse complement strand
GGGTCACCAGCAGCATCCCGTCGATGAGCTCGTAGCGCCGGCCGTCATCGGGCATCGCCTCCAGGTCATGCACCGTGAACGGGCGACCCTCAGCAAGTCCGATCGGTTCGGTCATAGCCGTCATGGTGCCCCTCCTTTCTATCCACGGCCAGCCTGCACGACTGCACCGACGCTTCTGACCGGCCTGCGGGCACAGGTCCAGCGTGAGCAGCAAGCAGGATGAGTAGGGTGCCGGGCGAACCCTGAAAGATCGCCACCCCCACCCCCAGTGGACCACCTTCTTGCACGCCGTCCAGACCAATCAGCGCCACCACTGACCAGGCGCTACCCGACGGCAACGTCCCGATCTGAGGTTGAGACCGGCTGGCTGCCCGCAACGACCGCCGTCGAGTGCGCAGGAAGCCAGCGTGGGCGCGCCGTCCCGTCCTCGCTGGCGGTGGCCAGCCGGACTGAACACCACCGCGTAGACCTCCCCACCGGGCCCCAGGGTCTGCGCGGCGGTGGGGTGACGAAGGACGCGGGGCGGGCCGGGTGGTGGTGCTGGCGGATCGGAAAGCTGCTGGCCGAAGGTCTGGGCGAACCGGATCGCGGCCGAGTCGGTGATTCCCGCCCCTCCGAGCCGGTCCCCTCGCGCACCGTACGCAAGTCGTCGCCCGATCTTACGAAGCGACTGCAGAGGTCAGCACACCGCGTGAGTTGCTGCGGGGTGTTAGGGGAGTTCAAGGACCCGCTTGAGCATGGCGAGATCAGCGGTCACGGCACTCACGTCGCGCGCGAAGTCCTCGTCGCTCATCCCTGGCCGCCGGCGCAGCGTGAACACCACCTCGCAGCCGCGTCCCTCGGCGATGACGCGCATCGGGTTGCGGACGGTCTCACCCGAGGGCAGCGTGACATCGTGATCGAGGATGCCGTATTCATTGCGCTCGGCGAAGGCCACGATGACCCGCCCCATGGGTGAGTCCGCGACCCAGTGCCCGCCATCAACCTGATGGACGGAACTACCGAGCCCAGCGGCCCATTCCGGCAGGTTGGCCGGACTCGAGGCGTAGTCGTAGACCTCGGTGACGGGCCGATCGATCGAGATGCTGATGTGTCTGGATTCCGACGCCATGCCGGCATGTTGCCGGGTACCACTGACATCGCGAACACCCCGTCTCGGGTTCACAACCGGCTCGCGTCACTCTCGATCTCAGCCGCAACCTCCGGTCGCGGTGAACGCGCCGGAACCACATCCACCGGCACGCCGAGCAGCTCGCGACGCAGCGCGGTCAGCTCCAGCAGCGATGTGGATGCCGCCCCGTCCACACCGCCGGCCGCCGTCGAGCAAGGTGACTGAGCAAGATCCAGCACGCTATCTCTTGACATACTTGAAACTCAAGACATACTTGAGCTATGGTGACTTCCTTAAGGACCACCGGCTCGTGTTACTGCGGATGCGGCAGCGAGATCGCTCCTGGTGCGTACTTTCGGCAGGGACACGACAAGAAGGCTGACGCCGATCTCAACGCCATCCACCATAGCGACAACGTCGCCCAGCGAATTGTTGATCGCGGCTACGGACCCACCGGTCGCAATCTCCATGAGCATGCGATCGAGCTTGGTGTTCGGGAGCGCTGCGGCATCGACGGATGTAACGTCTCCGGCGTTCCTGGCAGCTACGGAATGCGTCGCCACCGCGCCAGCCACCAGACCGGCTCACCCTCGCCCCGCGCCTCAGACTAACGCTGGCAGGTCGCAATACGCCTCTCACACTACGGCGGCACGCAGGCATCCACGAGATCCATGCCACCGCGCTCTTACCCATCCCGCCGATAGCCACCAGCAGGTGCGCGGTGCCACAGCATCAAGTCTCCGCTTACGTCATCGGCAAGATCGGCAAGCAGCTGGGCTGTATCCCGAAGGAGTGGTGGCGATGAACACCTACACCGTGCAGGTATTCCGCGACAGCGACCAGTGGGTCATCGAGGTGCCCAACCTGGACGTCGTCGGGCAGACCCGCACCCTCGCGGGCGCAGCCGACACCGCCAAGGGACTCATCGCCTGGCTCGACGTGGACCCCGCCGGAGTGAACGTCGTGATGGACTACTCCCGCGTCGGCCCCGATGCCGTCTCGCTAGCAGCCGGCGCCCGGGCAGAGCAAGCCCGCGCGGAGCAGCTGTCGCGACAGGCTGCCGCCACCTGGAGGAAAGCTGCCCGACAACTCGTACATGACGACAATCTCAGTGTGCGCGATACCGCGGCCGTTCTCGGTGTGAGCTTCGGCCGTGTGCAGCAACTCGTGAAAGACCGCGCGAGCTGATCCAACAATGGCGAACCCAATCAAGCTGGTGAACGTGCTACTCGGAGCTTGTCGATCGCAGCAGCCGTAGGGCGGCCTCGACGAGCGGTGGCAGATCCCGCTCCACGGTGGCGCAGACGATTGCGTGATCGGTGTCGAAGTACCGATGGGTCAGGTGGTCACGCATACCAGCCACGTCAGCCCAGGGGATCGTGGGCTCTTGGGCGAGTACCTCGGGATCGATGCCTTTTTACCGCCTCGCCGATCTCGATGAGACGGACACGCACCGCGTCATAGATCAAACCGTCGGCCAGGGATCCTCGTTCGAGGTAAGCGCTGATCGCCTGAGCGGCGGCGAGAACATCGTGCAGGCGGCGGTCAGCCCGTCTCGGGCTCACAACCGGATCGCGTCACGCTCGATCTCAGCCGCAAACTCCGGTCGCAGTGAACGCGCCGGAACCACGTCCACCGCAACGCCGAGCAGCTCGGTCAGCTCGCGACGCAGCGCGATCAGCTCCAGCAACGACGTGGTTTCGGGGAGATCAACTACAAGATCGACATCGCTGCATGGCTCGTCCTGACCACGCGCCACTGAGTCGAACAGCCGTAGGTTGGTGGCGCCATACCGGGCGGCCACAGCGCGAAGATCGGCGCGACAGCGACGTACCACCTGCCCGAGCGGAGTGTCAGGCGGGACGATCATCAGCCTCGCATCCACAGTGTCGACTCTATCGCGGATCATCGATCCAGTCGTGCTCCGGCCCAGATCCTGATCAGGATACCTACGGCTACACCATCGCTGATCAACGTCGTTCCCCCAACTGGGCCGTAGTCTGGTGGGCACCGCACAGCGGGCATCACCTCAGGCGTGGCCCATCGAGCAGCCGTGCCGGGCACACCGGCACCGGGAACGGCCGGCGCGCGACGTAGACCTCCTCCCCGCTCGCTTTCGCCACCAGCTGATAGCGGCCACCCCCCGTCGAGTTCGAAGACCTCCTGCTCACCCGGCTGGACCGAGAGGCCGTCAAGGCTGCGCAGCCGGAGGTAAAGATCGACCGGGCTGCCCGGACCGACCGCAGCCTAGAAGGGCGGCGGTTCGTCGGGGTCTGGCCGTGGCGGTGGGGGCGCCGGCTCTGGTGGGGGTGGGGGCCGGTAGAGGATGGGTCCGTCTTCGTCGCCGGTGACCGGTGATGGGTAGTCGGGGTAGTCAGGTCCGGGGACGGGGTCGGGC
>JBOHHE010000356.1:0-9571 GCA_050700355.1 Pseudonocardiaceae bacterium | reverse complement strand
AGCGACAACCTCCTCAATGGCCACCGTCGACGCCATGCTCACCATCATGATCACCTGAGCGGCGGCCGCCGCCCGCGCGGTCGCCACCTCGCCGTCGGGGTGCGCGAGCCGGTGGAACGCGGTGGGCGCGATCAATACCGGCATGCTGGCGGGACAGCCGAGCAAGGTCACCGCCAGGTCCCGTTTCCCGCTGCCTCGCAGCACGCGCGGAACCAGGCCGAGCGCGGCGAACGCGGCCGGGTTGGCGCGCGCGGTCACCTCGTCATCGGCGCCACCGGCGAAGAAGTCGTACAACACCGGGTCGAGGTGCTCACGGGCCTCGGCTTCCAGCTCCGACAGAGACAGCGACCACACGCCGGGCACCCTTCAGCTGACGGCCACGGTAGGTTCCTGCGCAAGCGCACGAGCCAGGAAGGCTCGCAACGGATCCCGATGCGCGGTTTGGTCCGTCCAGTCATTCTCCAGGTTCTCCGCGACATGGTGCTCGGACAGCAATCGCCCAGCGCGGTAGTGACGAATGACCGGATGGAGGTAGGCAGCATCGTGTGCAACCTCGGCGGCGTTCTGCGCGACCCGGCGAACCGAGATGTCGAACGGATCGACCTTGTCGTGATCGGGACCGTATTCCAGGGTCATCATCAGATAACTCGTGCTCGTGCCGAAATCGCTCTCGGGGATGTAGTCGACCGGCAGTTCCTGGTGGTACGCCGGACCATCGACGTGGTCGAGCAGCACGAGGTCGCAGAGCTGGCCGAACTGCTGCCACAACGCAGAGGTCCGGTTCGCCCGGTTCAGCAACGTGTTCGCCAGCGCTGCCGGGGTCGCGGCGAGCACCTGGTGCGGCCATCCGATGTTGTGGTAGCGCTGCATCCAGGATGCGGTGCAACGCCCTGATGCAGTACCGAAACCCGTGAATGAAGCCACTTGTGGAGCGCTTGAAATCACGTACCTGCATGAGGGTGCCCGCGAAATACAGACCGATGATGTTGACCGACTCCCAGGCCGAGGTCTGCTCCGGAAACCGATCATTGATCACTAGCATTGGCCGACAGTTCGCAGCGAACACCGAGTGGTCGAACCGGAAACCGGTGCATACGATCACCCGGTCGTAGCGAATGTCCTTGGTGACCTCATCGGCTCGGGAGAAGCTGACGGTCACCCGATAGCCATCCGGGTCCCGCTCGATGCGCAGGATGTTCCCATCGAGCAACGCGTTCTGCGATTTGAGCTGGTAGGTGTCGAGGAAGTTGTTGTTCACCGCGCGCAGATGCCCTACGAAGTGACTTTGCCAGGACATCCGGATCGAACCCGGCCCGGCGACATGGATCACCGCGGCGGTCTCGATCAGGTTCTCGGCTGTCTCGAACCCCGAGTTGCCCTTGCCGATGATCAACACCCGCTGGTCGGTGAAGTCCTGCGGATCGACGCTGACCGTCCCGTACCGCTCGGCCGTTTCGAGACCGGGAATGGTGGGCAGATATGACTTTGCCGGACCGGTGGCAACGATCAGCCGCAGAGCTCGGTACTCGGCGCCGTCCGCAGCGGTCACCTGGAACGTCCCGTCGGTGTCCTCGCGGATCTCGGTGACCTGGGTGCGGTAGCGCACCCGCAGGCCCATTGCCGCAGCGAAGTCACCGAGATAACGGACCATGTCGTCCGCGTGCGGAAAATAGCGCTCGGTGTAGCTGGTGAACAACAGGTCGGGATCGTCGCCGAGCAGGGAGTTCCAGTCCATTCGCAGGTTGAACTCCGGATCCGCGACCCCGGTGTGCGTTTTGTTGATCGAGATCAACTGGCGATGTCGAGGGAAGGTCCGGAAAAAGGTGCCCGCAGTCGGTCCCGCTTCCAGAATAAGATAGTCGCGCCCCGCCTGTTGCAGGAAATAACCGAGCTGCAGTCCGCCGGGTCCGGCGCCGATCACCAGGTAATCCGTGCTGGTACTCATCCGCTGCCTCCCGCCACGTCGCGACTATGCCGACTAGCATAACCAGACGATGCGGAGTTGAGTCCAAGCTTCATTGGAGCATTCTGGAAATCTTCGGGTCGTCGGCGGCCGGATACCGTAGGTTCGGAGCATGGAGATCCGGCCGGTGCAGAGCGGAGAGGGAGCTCGGCTGCGTGAGCTTCGGCTCCAGGCGATCCGTGACGCCCCCGAGGCGTTCTTCTTTCCCTTGGACATCGAAGCGAAACTGGCACCGGCCGACTGGGAACGCTGGGCCGGCGCCGAGGACCGGGTCATGTTCGTCGTGGTCGAGGACGGGCGCTGGCTCGGCATGGCGGGCTGCTCCCTGCGCCCGGATGGCAGCCGAACACTGGACGCGACCGGAATGTGGGTCACCCCGGCGGCCCGGGGCCGCCGGCTTAGCGAGCTGCTCATCGACGAGATCGTAGAGTGGGGACGGCAGCGCGGGGCCACGGTAATGGAGTTCGCGGTCACCGAGTCCAATACCTTCGCCATCGGTATCTACCGGCGCCTCGGATTCGTCCCGACCGGCCGGCGCCGCCGCCTGGCGTCTAATCCCCAGCTCTGCGGAATTTTCCTGGCTCGGGCGATCTCAAATGGCCAATGACGCTGCACCCGGCTTAAGGTCTGCGGGCATGAACTACGACGAGGTGATGAGGTACTGCCTGGCGAAACCGGGCGCGGTCCAGGATGAGCCCTGGGAGGACGATCCGGTGGCCAAGGTCGGTGGCAAGATCTTCGCCTTCCTCGGAGGCGGTCGGCTCGGGGTCAAATGCGCCGCCACCTCGGATGCCGCCGCCGAGTGGCGCCTGCGCTACCCGGACACCGTGTCGGTGATGCCCTACATCGGCCGCTACGGTTGGAACACCGTCGAGCTCAACGGCACGGTTCCGGACGAGGAGATCATCGAGCTGGTCGACGCATCCTACGACGCTGTGGTGGCCCGGCTGCCGAAGTCCAAACGTCCGGCAGCCGGCTGAGTGCACGGGTGCCGGGAACATTCTGGACTACCGACCCAGCATCGTGTACTTGGCTTCGGTGGCGTCTTTCTGCGGTTTCCACCACCACTCGTTGTGGCGATACCAGTCGATCGTCGCGGCTAGCCCAGCGCGGAAATCGCCGTAGCGCGGCTGCCACCCCAGCTCGGTGCGAAGTTTCGTGGAGTCGTTGGAGTAACGCAGATCATGACCGGGCCGATCCGGCACGTGGCCATAAGCGTCGGGCGGCTGGTCCATCAGCGCCAGGATCAGCTCCATGATCTGCTTGTTGCTGCGCTCGTCCCCGGATCCGATCAGGTACGTCTCCCCGATCCGGCCCTTGCGCAGGATCAGGTGCACCGCCTCGTTGTGGTCGTCGACGTGGGTCCACTCGCGGACGTTCTCCCCGGCGCCGTATAACTTGGGCCGGTCGCCCACCAGCACGTTGGTGATCTGGCGCGGGATGAACTTCTCCACGTGCTGATAAGGGCCATAGTTGTTGGCGCAGTTCGACAAGGTGGCGGTCACCCCGAACGACCGCACCCAGGCCCGCACCAGCAGGTCCGAACTCGCCTTGGTCGCCGAATATGGGCTTGACGGGTCGTAGGGCGTCTGTTCGGTAAATTTGTCGATCGCGTCGAGGGCCAGATCGCCGAATACCTCGTCAGTGGAAATGTGGTGCAATCGCCGGTCGTGGCGACGAATCGCCTCCAGGATCGTGTAGGTGCCGATAATGTTACTGCGGATAAACGGCTCCGGGTCATGCAAGGAGTTGTCTACATGCGACTCCGCCGCGAAGTGGACCACCACATCCGTTTCCGCCACCAGGCGATCGACCAATTCGGCGTCGCAGACGTCACCGTGGACGAACTGGACCTGCGCGGCGACCGGAGCGAGGCTGTTGCGAGTACCGGCGTAGGTGAGCGCGTCCAGTACGCACACCTCGTCGTCCGGGTAATTCTGCACCGTGTGGTGCACGAAGTTCGCACCGATAAACCCGGCACCGCCGGTGACGAGTATCCGGGTCATAACACACCTTTGGTGGAGGGCACCCCGCAGACCTGCGGGTCGAGCTCGACGGCGACGCGCAGCGCCCGGGCCAGTGCCTTGTACTGGGCCTCGGTGACGTGGTGCGGGTCGCGGCCGTGCAACACCCGCATGTGCAAGGCGAGCTGGGCATTGAAAGCCAAAGTCTCGAAGACGTGCCGGTTGAGCACCGTCGGGTAGTTGCCGCCGACGACGAAACCGGCCAGGACGTCGGGCTCGCCGGTGTGCACGCAATAGGGGCGGCCGGAGACGTCCACTGCGGCGTGGGCGAGGGTTTCGTCCATCGGCACCCAGGCGTCCCCGAAACGGCGGATGCCGGACTTGTCGCCCAGCGCCTCCAGAAGCGCCTGACCGAGCACGATGGCGACGTCCTCAACGGTGTGGTGCGCGTCGATGTCGACGTCCCCGGTGGCCCGTACGACCAGGTCGAAGACAGCGTGTTTGCCCAGGGAGGTGAGCATGTGATCGTAGAAGGCGACGCCGGTGCTGATCTCGGTGTGGCCGGTGCCGTCGAGTTCGAGCTCGATCAGTACCGAGGATTCCTTGGTCACCCGCTCGACCCGCGCGGTACGGCTCACCCTTCCTCCTTCAGGACAGCCGCGCTCGCGGCCAGGAACGCATCGTTCTCCGCAGGCGTGCCGATGGTCACCCGCAGATGGCCCTCGATTCCCACATCACGAATCAGCACGTCGTGCGCCAGATAGCGCCGCCATGCGGCGGGCGCGTGAGCGAACCGGCCGAACAGCACGAAGTTCGCGTCCGAGGGCACCACTTGGGCGCCGTATCGACGCAGCCCGTCGATCACGCGTTCGCACTCCTCCCGCAGGAGTGCCACCGAGGCGAGGGTAGCCGGGCCGTGGCGCAATGCGGCGCGGGCGGCGGCTTGGGTGAGCGTTGAGAGGTGGTAGGGCAGCCGCACCAGTAGCAGCGCGTCCACCACGGCGGGCGCGGCGGCGAGGTAGCCCAGCCGTCCACCGGCGAAGGCGAACGCCTTGCTCATCGTCCGGCAGACCACCAGCCGGTCGGGGAACTCCGAGAGCAGCCCGACCGCGCTCGGACGGGCGCTGAACTCGCCGTACGCCTCGTCCACGACTACGATTCCCGGCGCGGCAGCGACCACTGCGCGCAGGTCATCGGGGGGGATCGCCTGGCCGGTGGGGTTGTTCGGGCTGGTAACGAACAGCACATCGGGCTGTTGCCGCCGCACGGCGGCCACCGCGCGTTCGGGATCCAGCGAGAAGTCCGCCCGCCGGGGTACCGGGATCCACTCGGTGCGGGTGCCCGCGGAGATGATTGGGTGCATCGAATAGGAGGGGGTGAAGCCGAGCGCGCTGCGCCCGGGACCACCGAAGGCCTGTAAGAGCTGCTGGATGATCTCGTTGGATCCGTTGGCGGCCCAGAGGTTCGCGACGGTCAGCGGCACTCCGGTGCGCTCGGTCAGATATCCCGCAAGGTCGCTGCGCAGCGCGATGACGTCTCGGTCAGGGTAACGGTGCAGATCGCGGGCCGCTTGGCCGACCGAGGCCGTGACGTCGGCGACCAGGGCGGGCGGTGGCGGGTAGGGGTTCTCGTTGGTGTTCAACCGGACCGCGACGTCCAGTTGCGGGGCACCGTAGGGGCTGGTGCCCCGCAGGTCCTCCCGCAGCGGCAGATCGGCGAGCACGACCCCGGCGCCGACGGTGGTCACTGCCTGGTCTCTCTGAACTGCCCAGAACCGGGAAAGCGGGCGGTGACGGCCTGGCCGTGCGCGGGCAGGTCCTCGGCTTCGGCGAGGGCGAGGATGTGATCGGCGACCTTGACCAGCGCGTCTTCGTCGTACTCGATGAGGTGGATGCCGCGCAGGAAGGTCTGCACCGACAGCCCAGAGGAGTGCCGGGCGCAGCCACCAGTGGGCAACACATGGTTGGAGCCCGCGCAGTAGTCGCCAAGTGAGACCGGCGCGTAGGGACCGACGAAGATCGCACCGGCGTTGCGCACCCGCCGGGCCACCTCGGCGGCGGCGGCGGTCTGGATCTCCAGGTGCTCCGCGGCGTAGGCGTCCACCACGGCCAGACCGGCGTCCACGTCGGACACCAGGATGCAGCCGGACTGCGGGCCGGTGAGTGCGGTACGGATCCGCTCGGTATGCCTGGTCGCGGCGACCTGCCGGGCCAGCTCGGTATCGACGGCATCGGCCAGGGCTGCGGAGTCAGTGACCAGCACACTGGCGGCCAGGGTGTCGTGCTCGGCCTGGGAGATGAGATCAGCGGCGACGTGCACCGGGTCGGCACACCCGTCGGCCAGGATGGCGATCTCGGTGGGGCCGGCCTCGGAGTCGATGCCGATCAGGCCGCGCAGGGCGCGTTTGGCGGCGGTGACGTAGATATTGCCCGGCCCGGTGACCAGGTCCACCGGGTGCAGCGCGGCGCCGTCGGTGTCCGTGCCGCCATAGGCCAGCAACGCGACGGCCTGCGCGCCGCCCACCGCCCACACCTCGTCGACCGCCAACAGCGCGGCGGCGGCCAGCACCGTGGGATGCGGCAACCCACCATGGGCGGCCTGCGGTGGCGAGCACACCACCAGCGACTCCACCCCGGCGACCTGGGCGGGCACCACGTTCATCACCACGCTGGACGGGTACACCGCGAGTCCCCCCGGGGCGTAGAGCCCGACCCGGGCCACCGGTACCCACCGCTCGGTCACCGTGCCACCGGGTACCACCTGGGTGGCGGTCTCGGTGCGCCGCTGGTCGGCATGCACCCGGCGGGCCCGCGCGATGCACTCCCCCAGCGCGGTGCGCACCGCCGGATCCAGGGCAGCCAACGCCTCGCTGAGAGCATCAGCAGGCACTCGGACCCTGGCCGGACGCACCCCGTCGAAGCGCTCGGCGAACTCCAGCACGGCCGCGACGCCCCGCTCGCGCACCGCGTCGATCACTGGCGCTACCTGATGAGCCACTGCATCGACGTCCACGTCGGCGCGCGGTACGAGGCCGCGGAGCGTTGCGGAGGCGGGCAGGTGATCACGCAGGTCGATGCGGCGAAGCATGCCGCCAGCCTAATGGCTTAGGAACGAGCATCAGGCCGGGCGGCTCGTGAGGACATGCGGGACGTTCGCGTCGCTGTTCGTAGCCTGCATGGCCCAAGCCGGTACCTGGTCGACGTCGCGCGCGAACCGGATCTCCGTTGTGCTGCCGTACAGCTCGCCCAGGATGCCGCACCAGAACCACTGACGGATGCGGTTCCGCACGCCATCGAGACGACGGCTGGTAAAGCGACGTCAGTCGCTGCTGACCATCGAGCAGCAACAGGTCAGGCTCGGACCACCCAGGGCGACCACAAGCCACGTATCAGCTCAGCCCGTTACTCCCCTTTTCGGAAGCCTATCGGACCAACTGCCCTGGCGAGCGCCGACCCGTGAGTGGCGTTGAGTGCTGTAGCTCGCATCGCCACTCACGGGTCGCGAAGCGCCACGACTCGGTCGGCCCACATCCCAAGCAGTTCCTCGTCGTGGCTGATCGCCAGCACGCCCACGGCACGCTGGGCCACCTCGGCGCGCACTACAGCGACCAGCGCGGCGGTGGTGGAGGCGTCGACCATGGCGGTCATCTCGTCGCAGAGCAGGTAGCGCGGCCGCAGCACCAGGGCACGGGCCAGGCAGGCGCGTTGCAGTTGCCCGTCGCTGACCTCGTGCGGGGCCCGGTCGAGCAGCTCCGGAGTCAGCCCGACCCGCTCGGCCAGCTCGGTAACGACGGTGGGCGCCGCGGAGACCTGCTTGCGGGGTCGACGTGACGACCAAGCGGAACGGCTCGTGGCGTGTAACGGTTCGGTCATGATCTGGCGCAACGTGGCGCGCGGATCAACAGCCAGCCTCGGTTGCTGGAACACCAGGCCCACCGCGGTGCGGGCGGCCACCGGCGCGGCGTAACGGAACCTGGTGACCGGCTGCCCGTCGAGCTCGACGGTGCCACCCCAGGGGGCCAGCAGCAGCGCCAGCACCCGGGCGAGGGTGGACTTGCCACAACCGCTGGGCCCGGCCAGCCCGACCGTCTCACCCGGCTGAACCTGCAAGTCGAGACCGTCGAGCACCGGCTCACCCCGGCGGTAACCCGCCACGATTCCGTGCGCGCTCAGCATGACGCCCGCCGGCAGGCCACCAGCCGGTCCCCGGAGCGCACCAGTGCGGGATCGTCGCTGCACCAGCCGTCGTCAGCGAGTGGGCAGCGGGGCCGGAAGCCGCATCCGGCGGGCAGGGCGGTGAGCTCGGGCGGGTGCCCGGGAATCGGCCGGAAGCCACCGCTGGGCAGGGCGGCGAGCAACCCCGCGGTGTAGGGGTGGGCGGGATCGCCGAACACCGCGTCGGCCGGGCCGACCTCGACCAGCCTGCTGGCGTACATGACAGCGACGTCGGTGGCGATCCGCCGGGCCGCCCGCAGGTCGTGGGTGATCATCAGCACCGCGCGGTCCTCCTCGGTGGCGAGCTGGACGAGGAGATCGACCGTGCGGTCCACCAACGGGCGATCCAGCCCGGTGGTGGGTTCGTCGGCGAGCACCACGGCGGGATCACCGGCCAGCGCCAGCGCCACCCCGACGCGCTGCGCCATGCCACCGGAGAGCTCATGCGGGTAGCGGCGCAACGCGTCGATCGGCAGGCCGACCCGCTCCACCAACCCGGCCACCACCTCCTCGGCGCCGGCTTCGTCGACCACGGCACGCGGGCGCAGCACCCGCACCGCCTCGGTGAGCTGGGCGCCGGCGGTGCGGACCGGGGTGAGGTGGCTGGCCGCCGACTGCGGGACCAGCCCGACCAGCCGACCCCGGACCCGCCCCGCCAGCTCCCGCTCCGAGGCGACCAGCAGGTCCCGCGCCGCCGTGCCCGGAACCGCCAGCACCGCCCGGCCCCGTACCTCGGCGTTGGCGGGTAGCAGGCCGAGCAGCGCCGAGGCGAGCACCGACTTGCCACACCCGCTCTCCCCGACCAGCACCAGGACCCGGCCGGGCCGCAACGCCAGGTCCACCTCGGTGACCGCGGCCACGACCCCCCGGCGTCCGCCGCGGCCGAGCAGGAACCGCACCGAGAGCGCCTGGATGTCCAGTACCGGCAACGACTCCCCCGGTCCGGCCGCCTCCCGGGCCGGGGCCAGCTCGACGCCGGTCACAGGGCAAGCTCCGAACGCCGCCGAGGCACCATCTTGTCCCGCCAGGATCCACCCATGCCGGCCACCGCCAGCGCCACCGCGACCAGCAGCGCCGAGGGCAGCACCACGATCCACCAGGAACCCAGTAACAACGCGTCCCTCCCGTCACCGAGGATGTTGCCGATGCTGGCCAGATGCGGGGGCAGGCCCAGTCCGAGGAAGCTCAGCGCGGTCTCGTGCCATACCGCGTGCGGCAGGATCAGCACCGCGCACAACGCCGCCTGCGGCACCACCGCGGGCAACAGGTGCCGACGCAACACCCGGCGCCGCCCGGCGCCACCGGACACTGCGGCGTCCACGAACGGACGGTCCCGCAACGACAGCACCTCGGCGCGCACGATCCGGGCCACCGACGTCCAGTGGGTCAGCGCGATGGAGGCGATGACCGCCAGCACGCTGCCCCGGTAC